>DASUOK010000235.1:0-9870 GCA_036276675.1 Gaiellaceae bacterium
GCCGTGCAGCTCGTCCGCTCCCTGCTGGCCGTGCAGGGTGCCGTTGCCGAAGTCGGACGCGTGCAGGATGTCGTCTCCCTGCCCACCCCAGAGCTCGTCGTCGCCGCCGTTGCCAGGGCCGCAGCAGCCGAGCACGCCGCCGTCCATCAGGTCTCTTCCCTGCTGGCCGGCGAGCTTGTCGTCGCCGTCGCCGCCCTGGAGCGTGTCGTTCCCGGGGCCGCCGCAGACGACGTCGTCGCCGCCGTGCCCCCAGACCTCGTCGTTGCCGCCGCGCGCGTCGATCACGTCGGTGCCCGCCGTGCCGTTGATCACGTCGGCGCCCTGCGTGCCGACGATCGTCGCCGCCAGCCCCAGGCAGACCCCCTGTTTCGACTTCGGCGGCTTCGGCGCCGGCCCGCCTGCGGCACCGGTGACGAACACGCCGACCACCAGGACGGCCACAGGCATCGTCCACTTCCTCATCCGATCCTCCTCGACCGAGCGCCCCCGACAGACTCTGACCCTCGCAGCATGGCAGGCGCACCGGCCGCGCACCATGCCTCGTTCGAGGCATGCGCGAGTCGCCGCGTGGCGGGAGACGCGACCCGGCCGTCTCCCGCCACCCACTCAGAGCCCTCTAGGCGGCGCACGCCCCGAAAGCCGCCTCGAAATCGAGGTACCCGACGTGGGCGGGCGTGTTGCCCTTGCCGTTCTTCAGCGTGCCGCCGGCGAGCAGGCCGGGGCCCATGTAGAGCGTGTCGGCGGGGTTCGCCGCGATCTGACCCTTCAGCACGTCCGCGCCGGCGGAGCAGATCTCGCCCGCGCCGACGGCGAAGTCGATGAACTCGTTCCATTCCCCGGCGGTCAGCCAGGCCTGCGAGCCGGCCGCGTGCGTCGCTGCCGCGTCGCTCCAGCCCGTCTTGAAGCAAAAGTGCGCGAACGCGGGCGCGCTCAGGGCGAGCGCGACCACCATCGACGCCGCGAGTGCGGCCACCTTCTTCATTCCTCTACCCCTTTCGCCGTGACTGAGGAGGCGCGCGGCCGAGCCGACGCCGCAGAGACCCCTGCCCGCCCTTTTTCCCCTCCCCCTGAACGGTCGAGTTATGGCATACGGGCGACGCAGCGGCAAGTGGCGACCGTCAGAGGAGCTCTGCGATCAGCCCGGCCGCACGCGCGGCGCCGTCGGTCTCCACCGGCAGGTACTCCGTCTCGCGCCCGATCTCCTCCGCGATCGCCGAGGCGATCACGTCGGGCGGCGACTCGTCGAACTCCATCCGGCGGCCGGCCCGGTAGCGCTCCAGGCGGTAGTGCACGTGGTGGTGCTGCTCGAAGTGGTGGCGGAGCGGGAAGTAGAGGAACGGCCGGCCGTTCGCGGTCAGCTCCATTGCGGTCGTCAGCCCGCCCTGGACGACGGCGAGGTCGCAGGCCGCGAGATGGCGGTAGAGATCGTGCACGTAGGCGTGCACCTCCAGCCCCTCCTGGCCCGGCAGCGAGGCGGGATCGATCCGTGGACCGGCGACGACGATCATCCGCAGGCCGCGGACCTGGCGCCTCGCCTCCGGGAAGGCGGCGATCACGCGCCGCAGGAGGTCTCCGCCCACCCCGGAGCCGCCGACCGTCACCACGCAGACCTGTTCCTCCGGCCCGTAGCCGAGCTCGACGCGCAGCCTCTCGCGATCCGCGACGGGCTCGAACCCAGTCACGTAGCCGGGAAAGTCGTAGTGCTGCTCCGTCCAGTCGCGGATCGACGGCAGCCCGGGCCCGAACTGCTCGGTGACGACGTCCTCGGGTGCACCGACGTAGAGCGCCCGGTCGCGGATGCGGGGGAAGCGCGCGATGTGCTCGATCATCTCGGCGTTGTAGTCGGCCGTGAGGAAGGCCTCCCGCTCGCCGCCGTCGGGCATCGGCAGCCAGCCGACGAAGTCGGTCAACCAGACGTACGCGGCCGACTTGAGCTCGGGATTCTCGTGCAGGAAGTAGTCGACCTCCCACGCCTCGTCCCCGATCCAGAGGTCGTACGGCTGCTCCCGCACGACGTCGTGGAAGAGCATGAAGTTCGCGACGAGGATCTCGTCCATCCGCCGGATCGCCTGGAAGGCGTGCAGGTCGTGCTCGGCGGACTCGCTCTCGATGTGCGTCGACTCGTTCGCGAGCTCGGCGCTCGCCGGATGGATCCGCTCGCCCTCCGCCGCGAGCATCGCGGTCACCGGGTGCTGGGCGAGCCAGTCGATCTCGAGGTCGGGGTGCAGCTTCCGGAGCTCCTGTGCGATCGCGAGGTCGCGCCGCGCGTGCCCGAGCCCGATCGGCGACGACAGGTACAGCGCCCGCCGCCGCCGACTCAGCGCCCGCGTCCAGGTTCGCACCTCCGGCGCCGGCGGCGGGCCGACGGACTCGGCGAAGTCCCGCAGCAGCCCGTTCACGAGCACGGGGTGCCTCGCCTGCGGCAGGTGGCCCGCCCCCTCGAGCGCGACGAGCGTGCCGCCCGTGAGCTCGGCGACGGCCGTCGCGCGGGCGCGCGTCTGGCAGGCGTCGAGGTCGCCGTGCAGGACGAGCACGGGGCAGCGGACGCGCTCGCAGACCGCGCGCGCCTCCTCCTCGTTCGCCCAGGGAGGAGGTGCTTCCGCGTCGGCGAGCACGAGCGCCTCCGGTGAGCCGTCGAGGCCCCAGGCGACGCAGTCCTCGCGCTGCTTCGTCGAGTACGGCTCCGGCAGCTGCTGCGCGAAGAAGAACTCGAGGAAGCCGGCGTAGTCGCGCCGCCAGTAGTGGACGTTGCACTTGGCCCAGCCCTCGTCGGTGTCGAGCGGCTCCGCGAACGGGTACCGCCGGTAGTTCGGGTGCGTCGGCGTCAGGTAGGGCACGCACGGTGCCAGCGCCGCCACGCCGAGCACGCGCTCCGGATACCGCGAGGCGAGCATCAGCGCCCAGCCGCCGCCGTCGCAGAGCCCCGCGACGAGCGCCTGCTCCGTGCCCGTCGCGGCCAGCACGGCGCGGCCGTCCTCGACGAACTCCCAGTAGCCGTACGCCTCGGCCGCGGCCGGCCGGTCGGAGCGGCCGTTCCCGCGCGGGTCGAACGTGACGACCCGGTAGCGGCGCGAGAGGTAGGGGATTTGCGCCTTCCAGAGCCGCGCGTGCGAGATCGGCGACGTCGGGAAGAGCAGGAACGTCGTCGGCGCGTCGCCGTAGACCTCGTAGAAGACGGAGACGCCGTCGCGCTCGACGCGGCCCTCCTCGTCCGGGTACCGCGCCCGCGTCTGCTCGGGCGCGGCGATGCCGGCGACGGCGGTCATCGGAGCGACGCCACGAACTCGCGGATCAGCAGGTTGACCTGCACCGGGTCGCGGGTGAGCGGGATGTGCCCCGCCCCTGCGAGCCTGACGAGCGTGCCTCGCGTCGCCTCGGCGAGGACGGCGCCCACCCGGTCGGGGATCAGCTCGTCGCGGTCGCCGTGGAGGACCAGCGTCGGGCAGCGCACCCGGGCGCACCACCGGAGGCACGTCTCGCGGCTCGGGCCGCCGGCCTCCGACTCGACACCGAGCACCTCCGGGGTCGTCTCGAGGGCCCAGCCGACGCAGTCCTCGATCTGCTTCGTCGAGTGGGGCTCCCGGAAGCACCTGCCGAAGAAGAACCAGGCGAAGTCCTCGTAGTGGTCGAGCCAGTAGGAGCGGTTGTACTTCGCCCAGCCCTCCGTCGAGGTGTACGGCTCGTCGAAGGCGGCGAACGCCGCCTCCCGCTCGGGATCGCGCGCGCCGAGGGCGAGGGCGGGGCCGACGAAGACGCTGCCGAGCACGCGCTCCGGCCGGTGGGCCGCGAGCCAGAGCGCCCACTGGGCACCCTGCGAGAGCGAGCAGAGCACAGCCTGCTCCGTGCCGGTCGCGTCCAGCACGGCGAGCGCGGCGGCGCTCACGGCCTCCGTCGTGTACGCATCGGCGTCGAGCGGCCGCTGCGAGCGGCCGTTGCCGGGGCCGTCGTACGTGACGACGCGATGGTGGCGGGCGAGGTACGGCACCTGCGCCTTCCAGAAGCGCGAGTGCACGATCGTCCAGGTCGGCAGCAGCAGGATCGTCGGGTCGCCCGTGCCGAACACCTCGTAGCCGATCTCGACGCCGCCGACCTCAACGGAGCCCGCTTCGTCCGGCCTGCGGGCGCGCGTCTGCTCCCGTGGGCCGGCGAAGGTGCTCATCCGGCTTCCTTCGCGGTCAGCCAGGCGTCGATCCAGTCGAGCAGCTCGGCGTGACCGGTCGTGACGCCTGAGAGCCGCTCCAGGATCATGCCCTCGTTGAAGGTGATCACCAGTGACACGAGCGCAGCGAGCGGCATCTCGATCCCGTAGCGGCGGTGCGGCTCCGCGAACGCCTCCGTGAGCACCGACCGCCAGGCGGCGTTGACCGCCGCCACGCGTTCGCGAAGCTCCGGCCGCGTCCAGGCGAGCGCCTGCAGCTCTAACCACACCTTCTGGTACTCGCGATCGGACTCGAGGTAGCGCATCGCCGAGCGCCACTTCTCGAGGAACGGGACGTCCGCCGAGTACATCGCCTGCTGGCGGTCGATCATCGCGTCGGTGAACCGCTCGAGAACCCGCGCCAGCAGGTTCTCGAGCGAGCCGAAGTAGTAGTGGACGAGCCCGTGGTTCACCCCCGCTTCGGCGGCGAGCCCGCGCGTGGTGAGGCCCGAGTGCCCACGCTCGACGAGCAGGCGCTCGGCCGCGTCGAGCAGCGCCGCCTCGGCGCGGGCGCGCGCTACCGTCGGCGTAGCCACGCTGCCAGCCGTGCGAGCCGCTCCCGCCAGAGGAGGAGGAGCACCGGGACGGCGGTCCCGCCGCCGCCGACGGCGTAGAGGATCAGCTCCTCGCCGTAGCCGTGATGCCCGAGCATCACTGGAAGATCTCCGTCGTGCAGTCGCCGCCCGAGAGCCGCACCTCGTGCGCCCGCGCGGGGTCGAAGTCGACGAAGAAGTCGGGATCCACGGACATCCCGCCGTTGGGGTCGCAGTTCACCTTGAGCAGCCACGAGCGCAGCTCAGGATAGAACTGGTTGTCCCACGTCGAGTAGAGCGAGTTGGTGACGTAGAGGCGGCGGCCGTCGAGCGAGAGCTGGAGCATCTGCGGCCCGCCGTTCAGCTCGCGGCCCGCGTCGCTCGGGTGGCCGAGGACGCCGCCGAGCCACAGCTGGCCCGTCAGCCTCGGGTTCGCGGGGTCGGAGACGTCGTACTGGCGCAGGTCGCCGTGGAGCCAGTTGGAGAAGTAGAGGAAGCGGTCGTCCATCGAGAGGACGAGGTCGGTGACGAGCCCGGGCACCGGGAACGGCCAGCCCTCGAGCTCGACGCTCTCGACGGCGATCAGCGGCTCGACGGCCCACGAGCCGTTGCGGTGGAAGCGCCAGACCACGCTCGAGAGCGCGGCGCCGAGGAAGCCTTCCTCCGCATCCGGGTCGTGCTTCATCCGGATCTCGAGCGGCACGAGCCCCTGCTCACCGAGGTCGACCGACTGCTCGAGCGTCCGTTCGGCCAGGTTCCAGAAGTGGAGTCGCTGGCCGTACCGGCCCGCCGCGACGTGCTCGAGGTCGAAGCCGGGCTCGTAGGCGTTCGGCTCGCCGAACTCCGACGAGACGAGCACGTTCTGGCGGGGCTGGTACCAGAAGTCGTAGTTGAAGGGCGGCCGCTCACCACCGTTCTCCCACCGGCCCTTGACCTCGAAGGTCTTCGCGTCGAGGACGGCGAAGCCTCCGGCAGCGTTGCCGTCGGCATCGCCCAGCATGCTCACGACGACGTTGTCGCCGGGCATGCAGTGCACCGTGTGGGGGCGGGTGTAGCCGGTCTCGCGAATCAGCTCCTCGGGCTCGACCACCCGCTCGACCGTCGGCCGGCGCGGGTCGTCGGCGACGTTCACGACGTGGATCCGGGACGAGCGGAAGCCGGGGACGATCAAATGCGACCGGTCGGGCCCGTGACAGGCGGAGCTGCAGCGGTTCCACCCGAAGTGGTGGAGCTCGTCGCCGACGTTCGGCATCGGCGTCCGGTGCACGACGGCGCCCGACTCCGCGTCGAGCACGGCGAGGAAGTCGGGCTCGGCGACCCCGGTGCCCTCGTGCAGGCAGGCGACGTAGAGCAGCTCCTCGGGTGGGGCCTTGGCGGCCTCCGCCGGCGTCGCGTGGAAGGACGCGGGTCGCTGGTGCGATTGCGCGGTCATGGCGACCTCCTGAGTCGAGTGACTTAGTCATTTGACTAAACCGAGACGCAGATGTCAAGTCGCGACTCCCATTCGCGTCCCTGCGGCTTTCCCGTCACGCACGATCCGCGGATGGCCCGATGCCGTGCCGGCGCGGGGTGAGCGAGCCTGTCGGTGCGGCCGTGCGCCCGCGGTCAAGCAGACATCGGAAGGAGATGTCATGGCAACACTCGAGAGAACGACGTATCCGGCTCCGGGGGCGTTCGACAGCCCCGTCGAGCTGAAGTCGCGCTACGAGAACTTCATCGGCGGCCAGTGGGTCGCCCCCGTCAGCGGCGAGTACAGCGAGAACCTCACGCCCGCGACGGGCGAGCCCTTCACGGAGGTGCCGCGCTCGTCGGCGGAGGACATCGAGCTCGCACTCGACGCCGCCCACGCGGCGAAGGACGAATGGGGCGAGACGTCCACGACGGAGCGCTCGCGCGTGCTGAACAAGATCGCCGACGCGATCGAGGAGAACCTCGAGGTGCTGGCGATCGCCGAGAGCTGGGAAAACGGCAAGCCGGTGCGCGAGACCCTCGCCGCCGACATCCCGCTCGCAGCCGATCACTTCCGCTACTTCGCCTCGGTCATCCGGGCGGAGGAGGGCGGCATCTCGGAGCTCGACAAGAACACCGTCGCCTACCACTTCCACGAGCCACTCGGCGTGGTCGGGCAGATCATCCCGTTCAACTTCCCGCTGCTGATGGCCGCGTGGAAGCTGGCGCCCGCACTGGCCGCCGGGAACTGCGTCGTGCTCAAGCCGGCGAGCCCGACACCGTGGTCGATCCTCAAGTTCGCCGAGCTGATCGAGGACATCGTGCCGGCCGGCGTGATCAACATCGTCAACGGCCCGGGCGCCGAGATCGGCAAGGCGCTCGCGACGAACAAGCGGATCGCGAAGGTCGCCTTCACCGGCGAGACGGTGACAGGGCGGAAGATCATGCAGTACGCCGCCGAGAACCTCATCCCGTCGACGACGGAGCTGGGCGGCAAGTCGCCGAACATCTTCTTCGCCGACGTGATGGACGAGGACGACGAGTTCCTCGACAAGGCGGTGGAGGGGCTCGTGCTCTACGCGTTCAACAAGGGCGAGGTCTGCACGGCTCCGTCCCGGGCGCTGATCGAGGAGTCGATCTACGACCGGTTCATGGAGCGCTGCCTGGAGCGGATCGCGCAGATCCGGCAGGGCCATCCCCTCGACCCGGCGACGCAGATCGGCGCGCAGGTCTCGGCGGCCCAGCTCGAGAAGATCGAGAGCTACGTCCAGATCGGCCTCGACGAGGGTGCCGAGCTGCTGATCGGTGGCAAGCGGCCCGAGCTCGACCCCGAGCTGGCGGGCGGCTTCTACTTCGAGCCGACCGTCTTCAAGGGCACGAACGAGATGAGGATCTTCCAGGAGGAGATCTTCGGGCCCGTGCTGGCGGTGACGACGTTCCGCGACGAGGCGGAGGCGCTCGAGATCGCCAACGACACGATGTACGGGCTGGGCGCGGGCGTCTGGACGCGCGACACGAGCAAGGCGTTCCGCATGGGCCGGGGCATCAAGGCCGGCCGCGTGTGGACGAACTGCTACCACCTCTATCCCGCGCACGCGGCCTTCGGCGGCTACAAGGTCTCCGGCGTCGGGCGTGAGAACCACCGGATGATGCTCGACCACTACACGCAGACGAAGTGCCTGCTGGTCAGCTACGACCCGAAGCCGCTCGGGCTGTTCTAGACGCTGACGAACCGCACTGGTCGGGGGCTGTCTTCACGGCAGCCCCCGACCTTCGCCCTGTCGAATCCGAGCATTGCGCGTTGACCGCAACCCGGATCAGCGGCGCCCCCGATGGCCACGCACCGCCACCGAGGCATGCTTGCCGTGGCTCGGAAGGAGGTGATCCATCGTGCCCGCAGAGTTGCTCACGAAGAACGGGCGGGCGGCGTCGCCGCCGGTGCCGACCTCGACGGGCGAGGACGAGCTTCGCGACTGGGCGCGCCAGCACCTCGAGCGCGTCCGCCGGCTGAAGCTGCACCTCGCGGCGTTCGTGCTCGGCCTGGTCGTGCTGACGCCCGTCTGGGCGCTGGCCGAGTGGCAGAGCAACGGCGGCTTCGAGCGCTGGAGCGACAACAGCCAGCCGGGGGACTGGGAGCCGTGGATTCTCTACGTCGCCCTGGTCTGGGGTCTCGTCGTCGCGATCGCGGCGCTGAAGGTGTACTTCGATCGCCCGACGTCGGAGGCGGAGATCGACCGCGCCGTCGAGCGGCTGACGGCTCGCCGCTAGTTCGAAGGGATCGGGCGCGCCCGCGCGGCGGCGCGCCCGACCTTACGTCCGCCTCGACGGCGAGCAGGCAAGGCGTCGCGCCGCTCACGCGAGCGCCCGTCCGATCTGCATCCCCACCACGACCGCAGCCACGCCGGCCCCGACGCTGCCGGCGGCGTAGACGGCTGCGAGGAGCGGCCGCGATTCCTCGACCAGATCGAGCGTCTCCTGGGCGAACGTCGAGAAGGTGGTGTAACCGCCGAGGAGGCCCATGGCCAGTCCCACTCTCAGCCAGGCCGGGCCGGCGTGTCGGTCGACGATCCCCGTGATCAGGAGCCCGATCAAGAGGCAGCCGCTGACGTTGATCGTGAACGTGCTCCACGGGAAGACGGCGAAGCTCCGCCGCTCGATGAACCGGTCGAGGCCGTACCTCCCCGCCGCTCCGAGTGCGCCGCCCAGGGCGACCGCGAGTGCTGTCGGCACCAGCTGAGCTCCCTTCGATTCGGTAGGAGCCATCAGCCGGTCGCGGCGGTTGCAGGCGAGCCCCATCGCCGTCGCCGGGGAATCTACCCGTCGCCGGCCGACCGTGTGTCACGCCGCCGGGGCCCCGGGGCCATGCTGCGTCGCCGCTCTGGAGACGGCCCGCTCGGCCCAGTAGGCCTCCGTGTCGGCGAGGGCTCGCAGCGGGTCGAGTGGAGCAGGTGCATCGTCGTGTGAGGGCGCCCACTCGAGGACGAAGGGGAGGAGCTCGCCGGCCGTGACGACGAAGTCCGCCCGTACTGCGACTCCCTCGCGATGGGTCTCGACCGGCGCGCGCAGCTGGAGACCGTCGGAGCCTGCCGCCGCCTGCACCCCGTCGACCGAACCGCCGTCCGACCGAGCTCTGAGGTCCATGCGCATTCGCACGCGCCCGCGGACGCCCTCGACGAGTCGCACGAGCGCCGCCGCTCGAGTCCGCGGCGGCACGAACTCGACGAGCCGGATCGAACCGGCGGCGGTCTCGAAGTCCGTCTCGAGCACGAGCGACTCGTCGCGGTAGCGCCGACGAGTCGCTCGCACCTCCTCGGACGGCGCCAGCTGCCAGCGGCCGTGCTCCACGCCGCCGAGCAGGCCGGCGCAGGAGACGCCCGGATCGCAATGTGGCGGGCACAGCCAGGCGATCGAGCCCGGGTCGCTCACGAGGGCGACCCCCTGGGCGTCGGTGAGTAGCGCGTCGCCCTCCAGCCGCCGTGACATCCGATTCAGCTCCTGCACTACGCGGCCCGGACCGAGTCGCTGAGCGGGCGGCGCTCGGGCTCGGTCGCATCGACACGGATCGCGATCGCCTCGCGGGCGGGCAGGTAACGGGCGACGAGCACGGCGGCGACCGCCGCGATCGCGGCCGCGACGAGGAGCCCGGTGCCCATCGCGTCGGTGAAGGCCTCGCCGGTGGTCGCGAGCAGG
>DASUOK010000236.1:0-2001 GCA_036276675.1 Gaiellaceae bacterium
GGAGGAGGAGGCGGTCGAGGCGGTACGGGCGCAGCCGCCGATGGCGGGCGCCGCGCTCGTCGCGCAGGTCTCGGCGCGCGAGCCGTACGTCTACTGCGAGGCCGGCTCGGTGCGGGTCGCGGTCGTCGACTACGGCTGCAAGCGCTCGATCCTGCGGCGGCTGGCCGGAGCGGGAGCGCGCGTCACCGTCTACCCGCACACGGTCGACGCGGACGAGCTGGCGCGCCACGACGCAGTGCTCCTCTCGAACGGCCCGGGCGACCCGGGGCCGCTCGCCGCGGAGGCGCACGAGGTGGAGCAGCTGCTCGGACGCGTCCCCGTGCTCGGGATCTGCCTCGGCCACCAGCTGCTCGGGCTCGCGACCGGGCACGAGACGTTCAAGCTCCCGTTCGGCCATCGCGGCACGAACCACCCGGTGCTCGAGCGCAGCAGCGGCCGGGTCCTCGTCACGAGCCAGAACCACGGCTTCGCGGTCGCGCCGTCCGACGAGCGCGAGGCGACGCACGTCTCGCTCTACGACGGCACGGTCGAGGGCTTCGACTTCCCCCAGTTGCGCGCCCGCTCCGTGCAGTTCCACCCGGAGGCGGGGCCGGGGCCGCACGACGCGTGGCCGATCCTGGAGCGCTGGCTCGAGGACGTGCGGCTTGCCGGCTAGGCGCGATCTCCGCTCGATCTGCCTGATCGGCTCCGGCCCGATCGTGATCGGCCAGGCCTGCGAGTTCGACTACGCGGGCTGCCAGGCGCTGAAGGTGCTGCGCGAGGACGGCTACACGACGATCGTCGTCAACTCGAACCCGGCGACGATCATGACCGACCCCGGCTTCGCCGACAGAACCTATCTCGAGCCGCTCGACCTCGAGGGTGTCGCCGACGTGCTCGGCGTGGAGCGTCCGGACGCGTTGCTGCCGACGCTCGGCGGGCAGACCGCCCTCAACCTCGCGATCGAGCTCGCCGACGCGGGCGTGCTCGACGCGCTGGGGATCGAGCTGCTCGGCGCGAAGGTGGACGTGATCCGGCGCGCCGAGGACCGCGAGCTCTTCCGCGAAGCGGTGCAGAGCTGCGGGTTGCAGGTGCCGGCGTCGCGCATCGTCACCTCGCCCGACGACCTCGCGGGCATCGCCGTGCCCGCCGTCGTGCGCCCCGCCTTCACGCTGGGCGGCCACGGCGGCGGCTTCGTCTCGACCGCTGCCGAGCTGCGAGCGCAGGTGGAGCACGGCCTGCGCGAGAGCCCGATCGGCCAGGTGCTCGTGGAGGAGTCCGTCAAGGGCTGGGACGAGTTCGAGCTCGAGGTGATCCGCGACGCCCGCGACAACGTCGTCATCGTCTGCTCGATCGAGAACCTCGACCCGATGGGCGTCCACACCGGCGACTCCGTCACCGTCGCGCCGCAGCTGACGCTCTCCGACGAGGCCTACCAGGAGCTGCGGGACGCAGCGGCCGCGGTCGTCCGCGCCGTGGGCGTCGAGACGGGCGGCTCGAACATCCAGTTCGCGCGCTGCCGGGAGACGGGCGACCTGCGCGTGATCGAGATGAACCCGCGCGTCTCCCGTTCCTCGGCGCTCGCGTCGAAGGCGACCGGCTACCCGATCGCGAAGGTGGCGGCGAAGCTCGCCGTCGGCTACACGCTCGACGAGATCCCGAACGACCTGACGCGGACGACGCCGGCAAGCTTCGAGCCGACCCTCGACTACGTCGTCGTGAAGCTGCCGCGCTTCGCGTTCGAGAAGTTCCCCGGCGCCGACACGACCCTCGGCACGCAGATGAAGTCGGTGGGGGAGGCGATGGGGATCGGCCGGACCTTCCAGGAGGCGTTCGCGAAGGCGTTCGCGAGCCGCGAGCTCGACGCCGGCGCCGTCACTCCGTGGGCGACGCTCGACGACCTGCCCGACGGCCTGCACCCGTGGTTCCGGCGCGAGCTCGACGAGCTGCGCCAGCAGGGCCTGCCCGCCGGGCCCAAGGCGTACCGCCGCGTCGACTCCTGCGCCGGCGAGGTCGCGGCCG
>DASUOK010000237.1:0-23928 GCA_036276675.1 Gaiellaceae bacterium
CTGGGCGGCATCGTCGTCAGCCAGAGCCTCCGCGTCGGCGGCGACGAGATGGACGACGCGATCGTCAACCACATCAAGAAGGAGTACAAGCTCCTCGTCGGCCAGCAGACGGCGGAGGAGATCAAGCTCGAGGTCGGCTCCGGCTACCGCATGCGCGAGGAGATCCAGGCGGAGGTGCGCGGCCGCGACATGCTCACCGGCCTGCCGAAGACGGTCGTCCTCTCGTCGGAGGAGATCCGCCACGCGCTCGACGAGCCGGTCACGCAGATCGTCGACGCGATCAAGTCGACGCTGGACAAGACGCCGCCCGAGCTCGCCGCGGACATCATGGACCGCGGCATCGTGCTCGCCGGCGGCGGCGCGCTCCTGCACGGGCTCGACGAGCGGCTGCGCCACGAGACGCAGATGCCGGTGCACCTCGCGGAGAGCCCGCTGACATGCGTCGCGGTCGGCTCCGGGCGCAGCCTCGAGGAGTTCGAGGCGATCCACCGCTCCGCCCGCGCCAAGCCCCGGCGCAACGGCAACCGCCGGTACTAGACCGCAGCGGCGCCGAAACGCGCCGAGACCGCCGCTAGACTCCAGTGCTCGTGTCACGCAACCGCACCGCACGAACGGCGGTGCTGGGCTTCTCCGTCCGGCGACCCGCCACGCGGCCCTTCAGCACCCGCACCAACAACGCGCTCCGGCGCCGAGTCGTGCTGGGGCTGCTGGTGCTGCTCGCGCTCGCCCTGATCACGGTCTCGTTCCGCGAGCCGGAGGACGGGCCGCTGCACTCCGTGCAGGCCACGGCGGCCGGCGTGCTGCAGCCGCTCGAAGTGGCGGTCGAGCGCGTGGCGCGGCCGTTCCGCGACGCCTACGGGTGGACCGCCGGCCTGCTCAGCGCTCGCGCCGAGGTGGAGCGGCTGCGCGACGACAACCAGCAGCTGCGCCAGCAGGTGATCCAGAACGAGTCGGCGCTGCAGCAGAACGTCGTGCTCCAGCGCCTGCTCGACTACCGCGACAGCCCGCGCTTCCCGCAGGGCTTCGGCTCCGTCGCGACGACCGTGATCGCGCGGCCCTCGAGCGCCTTCGAGCAGGAGATCGTGCTCCCGGTCGGCTCGAAGGACGGCGTCCAGGAGCGCGCGCCGGTGGTCACGGGCGAGGGGCTGGTCGGCCTCGTGACGAGAGTGGAGCCGGACCTCTCCCGCGTCACCCTCCTCACCGACTCGTCGAGCGCGGTCTCCGCCCGCGTCCTGCGCACGCAGGCGTCCGGCGTCGTCGAGCACGGCCAGGCCGGCGACTCGCTCGTCCTGTCGCGCGTCTCGAAGAAGGAGGTCGTGCGGGTGGGCGACGAGATCGTCACCTCCGGCTGGCGGCTCGGCGACCTGGCGTCGCTCTATCCGGCCGGGATCCCGATCGGCCGCGTCACGTACGTCGGCAGCCTCAACACCGACCTCTACCAGCAGGTGCAGATCGAGTCCGACGTCGACTTCTCGTCGCTCGAGTCCGTGCTCGTGCTCGTCCCCGAGCCGGCGGGCGAACGATGAGCGACGCCGCCGCGATCGCGGCCCTCGTGTTCGCGGCCGCGCTCCTGCAGGCCTCGCTCTTCTCCTCCCTCGACGTGCTCGGCGGCACCGCCGACGTCCTCCTGCTCGTGCTGATCGGGATCGCGCTCCTGCGCGGGGCGGTCACGGGCGCCGTCGCCGGGTTCGGCGGCGGGCTCCTGCTCGACGTGCTCACGCTCGACACGCTCGGCGTGACGGCGCTCGTGCTCGCGCTCGCCGGCTACTGGACCGGCCGCTACGGCGAGACGACGGGCCGCAACCGCCTGCACGCGCCGCTCGTCTCCGTCGTCATCGTGACGATCCTCGTCGCCCTGCTCGGCTTCTTCCTCCACTTCCTGATCGGCGAGGAGGTCTCGGCCCGCCGCGCGCTCGTCGAGTCGCTCGTGTCCGGGCTCGGGCTCAACCTGCTGCTCGCGGCCCCCGTGTTCGCGCTCTGCCGCGCCGTCCTGCGCTCGGCCGGGCCGGACGAGCGCCTGGCGGAGGTGCGGCTCCTTGGGTAACTGGGGCGAGCGCCGCTCCTCCTCGCGCCGGTTCCTCCCGGCCGATCCGCGGGTGACCGAGCCCTACCGCTTCACGCCGCAGCTCGCGCTCCGGGTGGGCGTGCTCGGGGCGGTCGCGCTCGCCGTCTTCGCGGTGCTCGTGCTCCGCCTCTGGGCGCTGCAGGTGCTCTCCGGCGACCGCTACCTCGTCGCCGCGCAGGCGAACCAGGTGCGGACGCTGCGGGTGGAGGCCCCGCGCGGGACGATCGTCGACCGCAACGGCAAGCCGATCGTCACGAACGTGCCCGGCACCGCCGTGCAGCTGTGGCCGGCCGACATGCCCGAGCAGGGCCGCTACCGCATGGTGCAGCGCCTCGCCAGCCTGCTGCAGGTCCCCGTCTCCGACATCACGAAGGCGATCGAGGCGCGCAGGGGCGACCCGCTGACGCCCATCGTCGTCAAGACGGCCGTCAGCGAGCCGCGCGTCCAGTACCTCGAGGAGCACCGGGCGGAGTTCCCGGGCGTCGAGGTCGTCGACACCTACCTGCGCAACTACGAGCGCAAGACCCTCGCCGCCCAGATCCTCGGCTACGTCCGCGAGATCTCGAAGGAGGAGCTGGAGGAGAAGGACGCGGTCGACGACTACCGCGCCGGCGACAAGATCGGCAAGGCGGGGGTCGAGGCGGCCTTCGACACGTACCTGCGCGGCACGCCCGGCGCGGCGCAGATCCGCGTCGACTCGCTCGGCCGGCCGCAGAGCGCGATCCAGACGCAGCAGTTCCCGGCGCCGGGCAACGACGTCCGGCTGACGATCGACATCGACCTCCAGCGCGCGGCCGAGCAGGCGCTCACGTTCGGGATCGAGCGGGCGATCGAGAACGAGAACTGGTACGCGAACGGCGGCGCGGCGGTCGCCATCGACCCACGCGACGGCGCCATCCTCGCGCTCGCGTCGAATCCCACCTACCGGCCGTCGATCTTCGCCGGCCGCGTCGACCCGAGGAAGCTCGCCGAGCTGGCCAAGCCGGGGGCGAACACGCCGGCCCTGAACCGCGCGATCGCGGGCCGCTATCCGCCCGGCTCGACGTTCAAGCCCGTCACCGCGCTCGCGGCGATCGAGGAGGGCCTGCTCTCGCCCTACCAGTCGATCCAGTGCACGCCGACGCGGACCTACGGCCGCGACGAGCAGGTGTTCAAGAACTGGAACCCCTACGTGAACGAGGCGATGACGCTGCCGACCGCGCTCGCAGCCTCGTGCGACACGTACTTCTACGAGGTGGGCAACAGCTTCTACGAGCTGCCGGCGCAGCGCGGCCAGCCGCTGCAGAAATGGGCGCGCGCCTTCGGCTTCGGCGTCAAGAGCGGGCTCGATCTCGGCGGCGAGGATCCAGGCCTCCTGCCGACGATCGCCTGGAAGCGCCGCCACTACACCTCGGCGATCGACAAGCTCTGGACGCCCGGCGACTCGATCCAGCTCGCGATCGGGCAGAAGGACATGGTCGCGACGCCGCTCCAGATGACGCGCTTCTACGCCCTGCTCGCGAACCGCGGCAAGCTCGTCACGCCGTATCTCGTCTCCGACGTCGAGCAGCCGAGCGACGGCGACCGGCCGCCGGTCGTGCTGCGCCGCTTCCCGCCCGTGCCGCCGCAGGACGTGAAGGTCTCGTCGAGCGCGCTCGCGGCGATCGACGAGGGGCTGCGGGCCGCCACCTCGGCGGCGTACGGCACCTCCGTCGGCGTCTTCGGCAGCTTCCCCGTCCCGGTCGCCGGCAAGACGGGCACGGCCGAGAAGTGGAACTCGGAGCTGAACCGCATGCTCGACCAGTCGTGGTGGTGCGGCTACGGCCCCAAGGCCGGCCGCAAGAGCCCGATCGCGCTCTGCGTGGTGATCGAGAACGGCGGCTTCGGCGGCGAGGCCGCCGCGCCCGCGGCCCTGCGGATCCTCGAGCAGCACTACGGCGTCGAGGCGACCGTGATCGCGGAGGTGCCCTCCGACTGATGCTGGACTACGCCTCCAGCCGCTCCCTCCCGCGCGAGCAGCCCGCCGTGCTCGCCTTCCTGCGCCGTCTCGACTGGGTGCTCTTCGGCGCCGTCGCCGCGCTCGTCGCCTACGGCCTCTGGGGCGTCGCCGGGATCACGCGCCACGACGTCGCGGGCAACGAGCTGTACTACGTCGTGCGGCAGGCGATCGCGATCGGGCTCGGCTTCGCCGGGCTGCTCCTCGTGCTCGCGGTCGATCCGGACCGCTTCCGGCGCGCGCAGAAGCCGATCTTCGCGGCCACGATCGCGCTGATGCTGCTCGTCTTCGCGCTCGCCGACGAGACCCGCGGCTCGAAGCGCTGGCTCGACCTCGGCCCGTTCCAGTTCCAGCCCTCCGAGTTCGGCAAGCTCCTGTTCGTCCTCGCGCTGGCGGGCTTCCTCGCCGACCGCGTGCGCCGCCTCGACGAGGCGCGCGTGGTGCTCGGCGCGGTCGGGCTCGCCGCCATTCCGATCCTGCTCGTCTTCAAGCAGCCCGACCTCGGCACGTCGCTCGTCTACATCGCCGCGCTGAGCGCGTGCCTCTTCGTGGCCGGGGCGCGCTGGTCGCACCTGCTCGCGCTCGCCGTGGTCGGGCTCGCGTCGATCGTGGCCGTGCTCGTGCTGCTGCCGAAGGTCGGTGTCGAGTTGCTCGAGCCCTACCAGAAGGAGCGGCTAACCGGCTTCACGAACCCCGACCTCGATCCCTCCGGCACGACGTACAACGTGACGCAGTCGATCACCGCGATCGGCTCCGGCGGCCTCGACGGACGCGGGGTCGACGGCGCCACGCAGACCCGCCTCGACTACCTGCCCGAGCACGCGACCGATTTCGTCTTCGCCTCGTTCGCGGAGCAGCGCGGCTTCCTCGGCGCCGCGCTCCTGCTCGGGCTCTACCTGCTCGTCGTGTGGCGCGCGCTGCGCGTGATCACCGTCGCCCGCGACGCGTTCGGCGCGATCGCCGCGGGCGGCATCGTCTTCGCCTTCCTCTTCCAGGTGTTCGTCAACGTCGGCATGACGATGGGGATCGCGCCGGTGACGGGGATCCCGCTGCCGTTCGTCACCGTGGGCGGGTCGTCGATGGTCGTGAACCTGCTCGCGGTCGGCGTGCTGCTCTCGATCCACGCGCGCGGCGTCCACCGCGGCCGCTAGGGGCCTCCCGAGCGCGTAGGCTGCCGCGGTGGCCGTGAAGCTGAGTCCCGGCGCGGTCTGGGGCCTCATGAAGGAGGCGAGGACTGCGCTCGAGGACGTGCGGCCGCTCCAGGTGAGCGGTGTGCTGGCGCCGACGCTCGAGAAGGAGCTCGCGCGCGGCGGCGCCGCCGGCGCCGTGCGGTCGGGCGGGAGCGGCGCCGACGCGTCCGCGCTCGTGCGCGTGCTCGCCGGAGCCGTCAGCGAGGACGACGAGCGAGAGCTCCGCGCCGCCCGCCGCGCGCGCGTGCCGACGATCGCCGTGCAGACCGCGCCCGGCGTCTTCGACGTCCCCTACGTCCTGGCGACGGACGTCGTCGCCTGCCGTCCGGGGTCCGGCTTCCCCGTCGGCGAGATCGCGAGAGCCCTCGCCGTGCGCCTCGGCGAGGCCGGCACGCCGCTCGCCGCGAGGCTGCCGGTGCTGCGCGAGCATGTGTGCGCGGAGCTGATCGACGGCTTCTCACGCCGCAACGGCATCCTCGGCGCGGCGATCTTCGTCCCCGGCGCCGACTTCCCGATCCTGACGCTGAACCAGATCCGGCTCGTGCTGCGACTGGCCTCGGCCCACGGCGTCGAGGTCGACCAGTCGCGGCTGCCGGAGGTGCTCGCGACGGTGGGCGCCGGGCTCGGCTTCCGCACGGTCGCGCGGCGGCTTCTCGGCACGGTTCCCGTGGCCGGCTGGGCCGTGAAGGGCGCGATCGCCTACGGCGGCACGAGAGCACTCGGCGAGGCTGCCCGGCGATACTTCGCCGCCGTCGGCCCGCGGGGCCGGCCGCAGCGCGACCTCGCCGGCTGACTCGGCCCGGTTCCTCCGTCCGGTCCGGGTCCTACGATCCGCGAAACCGACCTCTGAAGGGAGGCGTGATGGCCGGCAAGGAGCACGCGGAAGAGCTGCTGATGATCGAGGAAGCCGACGCCTGGTTCGAGTACCTCGAAGCCACTCGCGGCCAGTCGGAGTCACGGTACGGCGAGCTCGAGCCCTGGGCCTGGGCGCGGCTCTCACAGCGCCTGCGCGCCGTGCGTGCGCGCCGCGCGAGGCTGAGCCCCGCCGCTGCCTGAGCCGGCGGCCAGCGGCCGCCGGCAGGGCTCACTGCTAGCCTGTCGTCAGGCCATGCCTACGTTTTCCACCATCCGCAGCGCCAGAGCGGCCGCACTCGCGGCCGCATCCTTGCGCGCGCACACCTTAGGAGAAGCATTTGTCACCCTGGTTCCGACGCAGGAAGAAGCAACAGCAGGAAGAGCAGGCTCGTCTCGCAGAGCAGGCGCCACCGGTCGAGCACGCGCCGGAGGCTGCACCGCCGGCGCCGGCTGAGGCCGCCCCGGCCGACGAGGCCGAAACCGATCCCACGAAGAAGCGCCGCCGCGGCAGCCGCGGGGGACGCGGCCGCAAGAAGCCGGGCGCCGCGGGCGCGACCACGGAACGCGACGGGCAGGAGCCGAAGGCCGAGCCCGCGAAGCGCGAGCGGAAGCCGCAGCGCGAGCGGACGCCGGCGGGCGAGCGCAGCCAGCGGCAGGAGCGCCGGGCGAACCAGCGCCGGCGCGTGCCGCAGAAGCGGGCGCCGCTGCCCAAGGCCAAGCGCGAGCTGCTGATCTCGGTCGACGTCGGCGAGCAGCGCGTCGCCATCCTCGAGGACGACCGTGTCGCCGAGGTCTACCTCGAGCGGCCGGAGCGCCGCTCGATCGCCGGCAACATCTACCTCGGCACCGTCGACAACGTGCTGCCCGGGATGGAGGCCGCGTTCGTCGAGATCGGCCTCGAGAAGAACGGCTTCCTCTACGTGGACGAGATCGTCGTCCCCGAGCTCGAGGGCAAGCGCCACGGCAAGAAGATCACCGACCTGATCGCCCGCGGCCAGCAGATCCTGGTGCAGGCGGTGAAGGACCCGATGAAGACGAAGGGCGCGCGGCTCACGACCGAGATCTCGCTGCCGGGCCGCTTCCTCGTGTTCGTGCCCCAGGGCGAGGGCCTCGGCGTCTCGCGCCGGCTCGAGGATGCCGAGCGCACGCGGCTGAAGGAGATCATCAAGGGGCTCGACCCGAAGGAGGGAGGCATCATCGTCCGCACCGCGGCCGAGGGCGCCTCCGCCGAGGACATCGAGCGCGACCTCGTCTTCCTGCAACGGCTCTGGAAGACGATCCAGGCGAAGGCGAAGTCCGCGAAGGCGCCGGCGCTCGTCTACCAGGAGGCCGAGCTGCCGCTGCGCATCGTGCGCGACCTCTTCGCCGGCGACTTCGAGCGGGCGCTGATCGACCACGAGCGCACGTTCAAGCGCATCGTCGGCTACCTGAAGAAGACCTCGCCCCACATGTTGGAGCGCGTGCACCGCTACAAGGAGAAGACGCCGCTGTTCGAGGGGACGGGCGTCGACGCCGAGATCCGCTCCACGCTCTCACGTCGGGTCGACCTGCCCTCCGGTGGCTACCTCGTCTTCGACTACGCCGAGGCCTTCACCGTCATCGACGTGAACACCGGCCGCTTCGTCGGCTCGCGCTCGAAGTCGTCGCCGGGGAGGCTCGAGGACACGATCACGAAGAACAACCTCGAGGCCGTGAAGGAGGTCGTGCGGCAGCTGCGCCTGCGCGACATCGGCGGCATCATCGTCATCGACTTCATCGACATGGCGAACCCGAAGAACCGGGCGACTGTCGAGGAGGCGCTGCGGAACGAGCTCGAGCGCGACCGCACGAAGACGTACGTGGTCGAGATCTCGCCGCTCGGGCTCGTCGAGATGACGCGCCAGAACGTCACCGACGGCCCGCGCGAGATCCTCACGAAGAAGTGCCCGACGTGCGCGGGCGACGGGATCGTCGTCTCGGAGGCGACGGCGGCGATGGAGGTCGAGCGGCGGCTGCGCCAGCTCGCCGCGGGCTCGCGTGCCCAGGCCTTCCGCGTCGAGGTCGCGCCGCGCACCGCGTCGCTGCTCGTCGGCACGGGCGGCACCCGGCTCGCGGAGATCGAAGCCGCCGCGAAGAAGCGCTTCTTCCTCGTGCCCAAGGAGGGAGTCCACGCCGACCACGCGGCCGTGCTCGCGGAGGGCAAGCTGGACGACCTGCGCCCCGAGACCCCCGTCGAGGAGGGCAAGCAGCTCCAGCTCCAGCTCGTCGAGCTCGGCCTCCACGACGCCGGTGCGGCCGTCGGCAAGCTCGACGGCCTCGACGTCGTCGTCGGCGGCGCCGCCAAGCTCGTGGGCAAGAAGGCGAAGGTGCGGATCGAGCGCGTCCTCGACGGCACCGCGTACGCGACCCTCCTGGCCGGCGGCGCGGCAGCCGCCGAGCCGATCACGTTCGAGAGCGAGGCCGAGAAGCCGACGCGCGCGCCCGCCCGCGCCAAGAAGGCGGCCGAGGAGCCGGCCGCCGCGGTCGACGAGGTGGACGTGGCGGCTCCCGAGGACGACGTGGTCGAGGCCGACGAGGTCGTCGGCGAGGCCGAGCCCGACACCGAGGGCGAGCCGGAGGCCGATGCGACGGAGGCGGGGGAGACCGCGGAGGGCGAGACCCCGGCCAAGAAGAAGACGCGCCGCGGCTCGCGTGGTGGTCGCGGCCGCAAGAAGAAGCCGGCGAGTGCGGCCGGGGACGGCGACGTGCCCGTCGACGCGCAAGCGCCCGAGGCGGTCGCCGAGGAGCCGCAGGACGTGCCCGCCGAGCCCGAGCGCGCGCCCGCCGCTGCGAAGCGAGCACCCGCGGAGCCGAAGAAGCGCGCTCCGCGCATCCATGTGCCGCGCGCCGACCTGGGGGAGCCCGAGCCCGACGGCGCGGCCGACGCGGACGCGCCCGCGGCCGAGGCCGACACCGAGACGAGGGATCCCGAAGCGGGCGAGCCCGAGACGGGCGAGCCGAAGCCGAAGAAGAAGACGCGTCGTGGCTCGCGTGGAGGCCGCGGCCGCAAGAAGAAGCCGGCCACGGGCGCCGTGAGCGAGAACGGGGCCGAGCCCGATGCGGCCGCGCAGGCCGACGACGAGGTCTCCGTCCCGGAGCCCGACGTGGCCGAGCCGGAGCCCACGCCGGTGCCGGTGGCGGCAGAGGCGGCGCCGGCCTCGGAGCCCGCGCGCGCAGGGGACGACGACGTGGCCGGCGACGACTACGTGCCGATGTCGGAGTGGCTCGACGAGCTCGAGGCGGAGACGCGCTGATGGGGCGATTCGCTACAATCCGACGGCTCGCGGGCCGATCGCCCGCGTTTTCCACGTCTGAAGAGCCCTCATGAGCTACGCGATCATCTCCGTCGGCGGCAAGCAGTACCGCGTCCGTGAGGGCGAGCGCCTGACCGTGGACCGGCTCGCGCACGGCGAGGGCAAGACGTTCCAGCCCACCGTCCTGCTCGTGGGCGGGAACGGCGAGACGACGATCTCGCCGACGGACGTCACCGTCACCGCGCGCGTCGTCGCGAACACGCTCGGCGAGAAGATCCGCATCGGCAAGTACAAGCCGAAGTCGGGCTACCGCAAGCACACCGGTTTCCGCGCCAGCCTCACGCAGATCGAGATCGAGTCGATCGGCGGCGCGAAGCGAGCGCGCGCGAAGAAGCAGGACGAGGCGAAGCCCAAGGCCGAGGCGGCCGCGCCGGCCGAGGAGCGCGTGAAGGGCATGCCGTCGGGCTACGAGGAGCTGACGGTCGCCGAGATCAAGACGGCCTCGGCCGAGTGGAACCGCCCCATGCTGGAGGCGGCGCTCGAGTACGAGCAGGCCCACGCGAAGCGCAAGGGCGCGCTCGCCGCACTGGAGTCGGCACTGGAAGCGAAGGAGGAAAGCTAGATGGCACACAAGAAGGGGCTCGGATCCTCCCGCAACGGCCGCGACTCGAACGCGAAGCGCCTCGGCGTCAAGATCTTCGGCGGCCAGGAGGTCAAGCCGGGAAACATCATCGTGCGGCAGCGCGGGACGAGGTTCCGCCCCGGCCCGGGCACGCAGATCGGCCGTGACGACACGATCTTCGCCGTGCGCGAGGGCGTCGTCGAGTTCCGCCGCAGCGGCGAGAAGCGCTTCATCTCGGTCTCGCAGCCCGGCGCCCAGCCGGCCGCCGAGCAGTCGCAGCAGTAGGACGGCCGTGTTCCACGATCGCGCCCGCATCGAGGTGCTGGCGGGACGTGGCGGCGACGGCGGCCTCAGCTTCCGCCGCGAGAAGCACGTGCCGAAGGGCGGGCCGGACGGCGGCGACGGCGGCCGCGGCGGCGACGTCGTCCTCGTGGCGAGCCCCGATCTGCGCGACCTGTCCGCCTTTCGCGCGCGGACACGGTTCCGAGCCGGCCGGGGCGAGCCCGGCCGCGGCTCGCGCAAGCACGGTGCCGATGGGGCGACGATCACCCTCGAGGTTCCGGTCGGGACGCAGGCGTACGCCGCCGGCGGCGACCTCATCGCCGACCTGACGGCACCGGGAGCGCGCGTGGTGGTCGCCCGCGGCGGCCGCGGCGGCCGCGGAAACGCGCGCTTCGCGACGGCGACGCGCCAGACGCCGCGGTTCGCCGAGGTCGGCGACCCGCCCGAGGCGGCCGAGCTCGAGCTGCGGCTGAAGCTCCTCGCCGACGCGGCGCTCGCCGGCCTGCCCAACGCCGGCAAGTCGTCGCTGCTGCGCCGGCTCTCGAACGCCAAGCCCAAGGTCGCGGACTACCCGTTCACGACGCTCGCGCCCGTGCTCGGGACCGTCGAGAGCCCCGACGGCGCGCAGCTGACCGTCGCGGACGTCCCGGGTCTGATCGAGGGCGCCAGTGAGGGGGTCGGGCTCGGCCACGAATTCCTCGCCCACCTCGAGCGGGCCCGCCTGCTGCTGCACGTGATCGACGTGTCGGAGGGCGATGTGGAGGAGCGCTTTCGCACGATCGACCGCGAGCTCGCGCTCTACGGCGCCGGCCTGGACGAGCGGCCGCAGGCGCTCGTCCTCAACAAGCTCGATCTCGTCGGTGACGTACCGGAGCCGCAGCTCGACGACCCGCGCATCGTCCGCACGTTCCGCGTCTCCGCCGCCACGGGTGCCGGGATCGAGGAGCTGAAGCGCGCGCTCTTCTCGCTGATCCCGGCCGCTCCGCCGCAGGCCGCCGAGGAGCCGGACGTGCCGGATTTCCTCGAGTACCGCCCCCAGCCGCCCGCCCGGCGCGCCTACCGCATCTACCGCACCGACCGCGGCTACCGCATCGCGGGCGAGGCGCCGGCGGGGGAGGAGCTCGAGCGCGTGCTGAGGGCCGCCGGCATCCGGAAGGGGCAGGAGGTCGAGGTCGGCGACGAGAGCATGGTGTGGGAGTAACGGTGTGGGAGTAACGGCGTGGGAGTGACCGCGTGGGCGTAACGGGGATCCTCGGCGGTCGCTTCGACCCGCCGCACGTCGGCCACCTCGCGCTCGCGCGGACGGCGATCGACCACTTCGGGCTCGAGCGGCTGCTCGTCACGGTGGTGGCAGACGCCGCGCACAAGGAGTCGGTGGCCCCGCCCCGGGACCGGCTCGCGATGGCGCGCCTGACGTTCGCGGAGCTGCCTGCGCTCGTCGAGCTCGACGAGCATCGCTACAGCGTCGACTCGCTCGAGGCGTTGGGGTACGAGGACCCGGTCTTCCTGATCGGGGCCGACGAGCTCGAGGCCTTCCACACCTGGAAGCAACCCGAGCGCGTCCTCGAGCTGGCGCGCCTGGGGGTCGCCACACGCCCCGGCTACCGGCGGGAGAGCGACTCGCCGCGGGTGGAGCTCTTCGAGCTCGAGCCGCACGACGTCTCCTCGACGGAGATCCGCGCCCGCGCGGGCCACGGCCAGCCGCTCGAGGGCCTCGTCGTGCCCGCCGTCGCCCGCTACATCGCCGAGCACGGGCTGTACGCGCGAGGTTGACGTCTGCGCGTCCCGGCTACACTGAGTGCTCTGAGCTCCCTCGAACAAGCACGCCGGATCGCCGCTGTGGCCGCGGAGAAGCTGGCAGAGGACGTCGTCATCCTCGACATGCGGCCCGCGTGCGTCTTCACCGACTTCTTCGTGATCGCGACGGGTCGCAACCCGCGGCAGACGAAGGCGATCTTCGACGACGTCTACGCGCGGCTGAAGGCGGAGTCGGGCCTCACCCCCCGCGCCACCGACGGCACGAAGGAGGCGGAGTGGATCATCGCCGACTACCTCGACGTCGTGCTGCACGTGTTCACGCCGGAGACGCGCGGGTTCTACCGCCTCGAGGACCTGTGGGGCGACCTGCCCGCGGTCGAGCTCGAAGCGGCGGCGTCCTAGCTACAATCGGGCGTACCCAGGGGCCATAGCTCAGCTGGGAGAGCGTCTGGCTGGCAGCCAGAAGGTCGCCGGTTCGAGCCCGGCTGGCTCCACTCCGGAACCCGCCTGCGAGGGCGGGTTGGTCGTTCAGCGCTGCCGGCTGCAGGTGGCGGCGTGGCCGTCGTAGACCATCTGCGCGTGCCGATGCAGGCGCTTTGCCTCCCACGGCGTCTCCTGCCCCTTCGGGCCGCCGTCGCGCCATGTCTCAACCATGGCCCAGTAGCGCAGGCCCTCGGTGCAGTCGGGATCGGGCTTCGAGTAGGCGCACGCCATTCCCCCGACGGTACCTGCAGGAATGAGAAGCTGCACGTGTGAATCGCCAGATCACCCTGGCCGCCCGGCCCGTCGGCTTCCCGCAGGAGTCGGACTTCGCGCTCGTCGAGAGCGAGCTCCCGCAGCCCGGCCCCGGTGAGGTGCTGGTGCGGGCCCGCTGGCTCTCGCTCGACCCGTACATGCGCGCCCGCATGAGCGAGGCGCGCTCCTATGCGCGGGCGACGCAGCTCGGCGAGGTGATGACCGGGCAGGTGGTGGGCGAGGTCGCCGAGAGCCAGGACGGACGCTTCGCTCCCGGCGACCATGTCGTCGGGCAGCTCGGCTGGCAGGAGCACGCGGTCGCGCGCGGCGGCGCCCTGCGCAAGCTCGACCTCGATCTGGCGCCGCCGCAGGCGTACCTGCACGCACTGGGCACCACGGGCCTCACGGCCTACTTCGGCCTCGTGGACGTCTCGCGGCCGAAGCCCGGCGACACCGTCGTCGTCTCCGGGGCGGCCGGTGCCGTCGGGCAGATCGTCGGCCAGCTCGCCCGCATCGCCGGCTGCCGCACCGTCGGGATCGCCGGCGGCCCGGAGAAGGTGGCCGATCTGACCCGTGTCTACGGCTACGACGTCGGCATCGACTACAAGGCCGACGACGTCAACGCGGCGCTGAAGGAGGCCTGCCCGCGCGGCGTGGACGTCTACTTCGACAACGTCGGCGGCGCCCTCTCCGAGACGGTCTTCCGCCGGCTCGCCGTCGGTGCCCGTGTGGCGATCTGCGGCCAGATCTCGCAGTACAACCTGACCGAGCCCGAGCTCGCGCCGCGCAACCTCGGCTTCCTGATCGTGTTCCGCGCGACGCTCCAGGGCTTCCTCGTGAGCGACTACGTGCACCGGTTCGACGAGGCGCTGACGCGACTCGGTGGCCTGCTCGCCGACGGGCGGCTGGTCACCACCGAGGACGTGACGGAGGGGCTCGAGCACGCGCCCCGCGCCTTCATCGGCATGCTCCGCGGCGAGAACCGCGGCAAGACACTCGTGAAGCTCTGACCTACGCGACGGGCACGCCTGCGTCGGCGAGCGCCTGGCGTAGCATGAACGCGTTCGCGGGCGCCTGGGCGACGAGCCCCTTCTGCGGGTCGCCGGCGACCTCGTGCGGGTCGAGCCCCGCGAGGCCGCCGAACGACGGCATCGCCGAGCGACCGTTGTTGTTGAACATCGCGAACACCTGCTCCGCCTCGCCGGCGAGCTCGCGCAGCGGCTCCACCCACTCGCGCAGCTCCTCGCTCGAGTAGAGGTAGTCGAACCGCTCCGCGGCGCTGCCGGTGCGCTTGTTCCACGTGGCCGCGTTGCGCCCGTGGAAGCGCACGTAGGCCGTCCGCGACGAGCGCGCCACCACCGTGGGGACGAGATTCTTCGCCTCCGTCTTCGGCGCGTCCACGACGACGTAGGTGAGGCCGCGGCCCTCGAGGAACGAGAGCGTCTCCGCGCGGTGCTCCTCGTCGAGCCAGCTCCGGTGCCGGAACTCGACGAGCAGCTCGTCGCCCGGCAGCTGCTCCTGCGCCCACTCGAGGTACTCGAACGAGGCGGGCTTCGAGACGACGTAAGGCGGGAACTGGAGCAGGATCCCGCCGAGCTTGCCCGCCGCGCGGAGCGGCTCGAGCGCCACCGCGAAGCGGCGGAAGACCTCGGCGCGCAGCTCGCGGGGCGGGCGGTCGACGCGCCCGCGGTCGTCGACCGGCAGCGCCTCGCGCAGGTCGTCGGGCAGGACGTCGGCCTTCACCGGGTGGCGCGTCATCAGCCCGAAGGCCTTCACGTGCATCGTGAAGCCGGGCGGCGTCCGCTCGACCCAGTTCCCGACGAGCTCCGCGTCGGGGAGGCGGTAGTACGTCGAGTTCGCCTCGACGACGCCGAAGCGCTCCGCGTAGTGGCGCAGGCGCGCCTCGCCCGAGCGCACGCCCGGCGGGTACCACACCTTCGTCAGGGTCTCGTCGGCCCACGAGCAGGTGCCGACGCGAACGGTCGCGGTCACGCCGCGATCGTACGGCGGGACGGGTGGTGTGCGCAGCCGCCCCCAGGGGCGGCTGCGCACACGCGGTCGATCAGGTCGCGTTCAAGGTCAGCGTGCGCCGCAGCACGAGGCCGCCGCCGCTGAAGACGTTCGCCTCGACCTCGACGACGTAGCTCCGGCCCTTCACCGGCCGGAAGCCGACGAGCGGGACCCGCACCGACGTGTCGAAGCCGAACGGCGCGCTCGGCTGGCCCTGGGCGACGAGCGCACCGCGGTGGTACACGCGGAAGTTGACCCCCACCGCCTCGCCGGAGGCCGTCCCCGCCCCGTACTCGCGCAGCGGGACGGTCACCTGCGGGGCCATCGTGCCTCCCCGCACCGAGACGAGGGCGTTCCGGGCGTCGACCCGCCCGGCCGCGGCACGGAAGCGCGCGAGCGCGGGCTTCGCGGCTCCGCCCTTGGTCATCAGCCCGCTCTGCCAGACGGTCGAGGGATGGTCGCGGAACACGAACCAGACGAACATGTCGACGCGGGCGTCCTTCCGGGCGATGTTGAACGCCTGCATGGCGTAGGACGCCTGGGCGGCGCGCGAGATGCCCTTCGGCTCGCCGTCCGGCTTCGTCTCGTGGCCGTACTCGGTGATCCAGACGCGCACGTTCTTGCGCTTGAACCAGCCGTCGAGCGACTTCTCGAAGCGTCCGAGCGAGGAGAGGGACACGTTCGGCCACTTCACCTTCTGCGTCGGCTTCAGGTACTGCGGCGTGGGGTACGGGTGGTGCGCCCACGCGTCGAACTTGAGCCGGCGGTTGGCCTGGGCGACGAGCTGCGCGAAGCGGCCCGGCGAGTGCGTGTCGGACTGGCCCTTGACGTCACGGTCACGACCGTGGGTGGAGGTCTCGCCGATCGCCACCTTGGCCGTCCGGTTGCCCGCCTTGATCCCCTTGTAGGCGGCCGCGTACAGCTTCGCATACAGCTTCGGGCCGATCGACCGGCCCTTGGCGTCGAACTGCGGCGTCAGGAAGAGCTGGAGGTTCGACTCGTTCCAGACCGAGTAGAAGCGCACGTACGGGTAGCCGGCGTAGCGGCCCGAGTAGCGCGAGGCGAGCGCCCGCGCGAAATTGGTCATGTCGCCGAGGCGCCGTGGCAGGACGTTGGGCTTCTTGCCGCCGTTCGCCCATTTCGGCGTCCCCCAGATGGTCAGCAGCACCTCCATCCCCCGGGCCTGGTTGTTCCGGACGAACTCGTCGAGGTCGTCGAAGCGGTAGGCGGGGTCGAAGGGGTTCGCCGCCTGGCGGGGCCGCTTGGGCGCGACGTTCGCCCACGTCACCAGGGTGCGGGTGATGGTGGCGTTGGCGTCGCGGGCGCCGTCGAGCAGCGTGGCGCGGTTGTTCCCGTAGCGGAAGTTCGGGTCGTCTTGGAAGCCGACGTACATGCGCGGGCTCGCGGAGGCGAGCGCCGGGACGAGCAATGCTGCGGCGCAGGCCGCGAGCAGGAACTGGACGGGCCGTTTCACGGGCAGTCTCCTCTCTCGGTGAACAGCGGCACGGTAGCGAGAGGGTGTGACGGCGCTGTTAACTTGCGCCAGCTTTGTCCAGCTTCTGACGCGATCGCGCGTTAGGCGGCGCTGCGGAGGGCCTCGATCTCCCGCGAGACCGAGAGCCGCTGGAGCGCCTGGGACTCGATCTGGCGCACGCGCTCGCGGGTGAGGCCGAGCCGCCTGCCGATCTCCTCCAGCGACTTCGGCTCCTCGCTCGTGAGGCCGTAGCGGAGCCGCAGCACCTCCCGCTCCCGCTCGGGGATGTCCTCGAGCGCGCGGTGGAGGGTGGACTCGGTCAGGCTGATCTCGACTTCCTCCTCGACGCCGCCCTCAGCCGCGCCGACGAGGTCGCCGATGGACGCGTCGTTGTCGTCGCCGAGCGGCTTGTCGAGGCTCGTCACCGCCCGCGCCGCCTCGCGCACCTCGCGCAGGTGCTTGAGCGAGATCTTCGCCGTCTTCGAGATCTCGTCGTCGGTCGGCGGCCGGCCGAGCTTCGCCGTCAGCTCGCGCTCGGCGCGGCCGATCCGCTGCTCGCGCTCGGCGATGTGCACGGGGATCCGGATCGTGCGCGACTTGTTCGCGACGCCCCGCTGCACCGCCTGGCGGATCCACCACGTCGCGTAGGTGGAGAACTTGTAGCCGCGGCGCCAGTCGAACTTCTCGACGGCGCGGATCAGCCCGATCACACCCTCCTGGATCAGGTCGAGCAGCGAGAGCCCGTGACCCTGGTAGCGCTTGGCGATCGAGACGACCAGCCGCAGGTTCGAGTTGATCATCCGGTCCTTCGCCGCGGCGTCGCCGCGCTCGACGCCCTTGGCCAGCTCGACCTCCTCGGCCGCGGTCAGCAGCGGGTAGCGGCCGGCCTCGTTCAGGAACAGCTGGAGCGAGTCCGTCGTCGCGCTCGCCAGGTCGCCGTTGACGTACGTCGCCTCCGCCTGCGTCTCGCGGCCGCAGTCGTCGGACAGGGCGATCCCCCGCTCGTCGACGTCGCTGTACAGCGCCTCGAGCTCGTCCTCGTCGAGCTCGAGCTCCTGCACGACGGCGCTGAACTCGGAGAGGTTGAGGCATCCCGCCTCCTCCCCGGCCTCGAGCAGGGGCGCAAGCGTCTCGCGACTCATGCCTGCGGTGCTTCCCGCTCTCGGCCCGGTCTAACCACGCCCGGGACAAGCGTACGCCCAGGCCGCACCGTCTGAGACGGCCACTGGCTCGTTCGGCCACTGGCTCTTTCGGCCACTGGCTCTTAAGGCCACTGGCTCTCAAGGCCACTGGTGAGACCGAGACAGAAATGCGAGTGTCGTCGCGCAATCGTTGAACACCCGTATGGCTTCTCTCCCTACCGTCGATGGCGTCATCGAAACGGAGGTCGAGATGGTCACGAAAGGTGGGTTCGCGGCGTGCGACACCCTCAGGCGGACACCCCGGGCGCGCAGGCCGACGCTGGTCGTCGTCCTCGCGACGGCCGTCCTGCTGCTCGTCGCGGCGCCGGCCTCGGCCGCGAGGTCGCCCGAGCGGGATCCGGTCCCGGTCGCCGCCTCCGGGGAGGGCATCGCCCCAGGGGCGCCGGCCTGGGTGCGCCAGCACGTGGCGGACGTGCTGGCGGGCAAGGGCGGCGGCGGGTCGACGACCGCGTCGCGACGGCTCGCCGGCGCCCAGCGCACGAGCTGGGTGGGCTGCAAGACCGTGTGGGCGTACCGCGGGTACAACCACTGGCTCGGCTACACGCTCTTCCGCTACTACCAGCAGGTGTCGTGGTGCTCGAACGGCTTCGGCATCTACTCGTACGCGCGGGATCGCTGGCCCGAGACGCACGTCGGCTGGCGCTTCAACGGGCACATCGGCTCGTCGCTCTCCGGCGGGTCGACCGCGAAGAGCGCCTGGACGCAGGGCAGCTTCGCGTTCTGCGTCGGCGGCTGCTTCGACCACAAGTACCCGTGGGTGCTGATCGACGTCAACGTCAACGGCGGCTGGAACGCCTACGCCGGCGGCTAGGGGGCGAGTGCCGACGGTTCGCGCAATCCTGAGCCTGCTCGCCGTCGCGGTCGCGGCCTATGCCCTCTTCGTCTTCGCCGGCGTGGCCGGGTGCGAGGCGAGCGGGAGCGGCACGGGGGACATCCTCCGCGGCGAGACGGTACCGCCGTAGACGTCCGAGCTGCGAAGTCGCCCCCGAGGCGACTTCGCCGCGATCACGTAGAATCGCGCGATGCTCTGGGAGCTCGTCTTCATGCTCGTGGTGCTCAAGATCCCGGTCGTCTACCTCTGTGCAGTCGTCTGGTGGGCGATCAGGGCCGAGCCGGAGCCGCTCCAGGGTGCGCCCGTGCGGTCGTCCCCCGAGCGGCCACCCGACTGCGACTGGCGCCGCCGGCTGCGCGTGCGGCCGCGCGGCCCGCGCGGTGGGCGGGGCGGCCGGCCCCTCGGCACCGGCCGCGTCGCGTCGGCGCGGCTGCAGGCTCACCGAACGGTGCGCGTGTGAGCGCCGTCGACTCGCGTCCCGGCGACGCCCGCGAGGCCGTCGCCGGCCTCCTCGCGGCGGCGGCGGTGGCGACGAGCCTCTTCGGGCTCGCCTACAAGCCCGCCCGGCTGATCCCCGTCGCCGTCGTGCTCGCGCTCGTGGCGGCGCGCATGACCGAGCGTCACTCACGGCTCGCCGCGATCGCCGTCGCGACCGCCGTCGTCTGCTGGACCCTCGGGATGACGATCGCCGTCGTCACCGAGCGACCGCTCTACTGACGCTCGCTGGTACAACACGCGTGTGGGGACGCACGACGTCGACGGCCTGAACGCGGGCTACGCGCGACTGCTGCTCGAGGAGTACCTCGAGAACCCCGACGCGGTCCCGGCGGAATGGCGGGAGCTGTTCGAGAGCGGCGGCAGCGAGCTCGTCGCGACGCATCCCGGGCTCGCACGGCTCCTGGGCGCCCTCGGCGACGGCAACGGACGTTCGGCGCCCGCCGCCGCACCGGCGGACGTGGCAACCGCTCCGTCGGCCGCGTCGGCGCCGGCCGAAGCCGGGGCCGACGAGACGCTGCTCGGCGGCGTCGCCGCGGCGATGGCGCTCGTCAAGGCCTATCGCACGCACGGGCACCTCGCCGCGAGGCTCGATCCGCTCGGCTCTGAGCCGCTCGGCGATCCCGCGCTCGAGGAGCTGCAGATGATCCCGCCGCTCACGCCCGAGCTGCAGGCGCGAATCCCGGCCGACGTGCTGCGGGTCCACGTGCCGGGCGAGACGCTCGCCGAGGCGCTGCCCGCGCTCCGCGACGTCTACTGCGGCACGATCGCGTACGAGCTCGAGCACATCTCCGACCACGCCGAGCGCGTCTGGCTGCGCCAGGCGATCGAGTCCGGCCGCTACCGGCAGCCGCTCGAGCCGGAGCAGCGCCAGGCGCTGCTGCGCCGCCTCTCGCAGGTCGAGGGCTTCGAGCACTACCTGCGCCGCGCCTTCCTCGGGCAGAAACAGTTCTCGCTCGAAGGGCTCGACGCGATGGTGCCGATGCTCGACGAGGCGATCGACCTCGCCGCCGCCGCCGGTGCGCACGAGATCGTGATCGGCATGGCGCACCGCGGCCGCCTCAACGTGCTCGTCCACACCGTCGGCCGGCCCTACGAGTCGGTCCTGCGGGAGTTCGAAGGCGAGCGCGCGCTCGAGGCCGTCGTCATGGACAAGGAGGGCGGCACCGGCGACGTCAAGTACCACCTCGCCGCGAGTGGCACGCGCCAGACGGAGTTCGGCGAGGTGACGATCGCACTCGCTCCCAACCCCAGCCATCTCGAGGCGGTCGACCCCGTGATCGAGGGGCGTGCCCGTGCCGAGCAGACCGACCGCTCGGGCGGCGCCGCCCCGCACGATCCCGCGGTCGCGCTGCCGGTCCTGATCCACGGGGACGCCTCGTTCCCCGGCCAGGGTGTCGTCGCGGAGACGCTCAACCTCTCGAGCCTCGACGGCTACTCCACCGGCGGCACGCTCCACCTGATCGCGAACAACCAGGTCGGCTTCACGACCGATCCCGCCGAGGGACGCTCGACGCGCTACTCGAGCGATCTCGCCAAGGGCTTCGACATTCCGATCGTCCATGTGAACGCCGACGACCCCGAGGCCGCGATCTCGGCGATCAGGCTGGCGATGGCGTACAGACAGGAGTTCGGCCACGACGTCGTCGTCGACCTCGTCGGGTACCGGCGGTTCGGCCACAACGAGCAGGACGAGGCCGCCTACACCCAGCCGCTGATGGTCGCCCAGATCGCCGAGCAGCCGAGCGCCCGAGAGCGCTACGCCGCGGCGTTGGTGGACGCCGGCGTCGTGACGGAGGACGAGGTGGCGGCCGCGCTCGCCGAGACGCAGGCGGAGCTGAAGGCGGCGCACGAGCGGCTGAAGGCGTCGATCGCCGAGCCGGGCGCCGCGAGCGACGGTCGAATTCCGGCGGACACGGGCGGCGTCGTCCGCACCGCGGTGACGTCGCAGCGGCTCGAGGAGCTGAACGAGCAGCTGCTCGCCGTCCCGGACGGCTTCGAGGTGCACCCGAAGCTGGCGAAGCAGCTCGAGCGCCGGCGCGAGCGGCTCCACGACGGCGGCATCGACTGGGGGCACGCCGAGGCACTGGCCTTCGGGAGCCTGCTCGTGGAGGGCATCCCGATCCGCCTCTCGGGCCAAGACACCGAGCGCGGCACGTTCTCGCACCGCCACCTCGTGTTGCACGACCCGCGCACCGGCGAGGTGCACACGCCGATGCAGCACCTGCCCGGGGCAGCCGCCTCCTTCGAGATCTACAACTCGCCGCTCTCCGAGTACGCCGCGCTCGGCTTCGAGTACGGCTACTCGACCGCGGCGCCGGACTCGCTCGTGCTCTGGGAGGCGCAGTACGGCGACTTCGTCAACGGCGCGCAGATCGTGATCGACCAGTTCATCGTCGCGGGCCTCTCGAAGTGGCAGCAGACGTCACGGTTGACCCTGTTGCTCCCGCACGGGTACGAGGGCAACGGCCCAGAGCACTCGAGTGCGCGCCTCGAGCGCTTCCTGCAGCTCGCGGCCCAGGAGAACATCCGCATCACGAACTGCACCACCGCCGCGCAGTACTTCCACCTCCTCAGGCGGCAGGCGCTCGACGCGACGGCCCGTCCGCTCGTCGTGATGACCCCGAAGGGCCTGCTGCGCCTGAAGCAGGCGACGTCTTCCCTCGCGGAGTTGGCCGAGGGGCGGTTCGAGCCCGTGCTCGACGACTCGACCGCCGACCGCGAGGCCGTGCGTCGGCTCGTGCTCTGCTCGGGCAAGGTCTACTACGACATCGTCGGCCACGAGCAGCGGGAGCAGGCGACGTTCGTGGCTGTCGCGCGGCTCGAGCAGCTCTACCCGTTCCCGGTCGACGCGGCCGCCGCGCTCACCGCGTCGTACCCGAACCTGCGCGAGCTCGTCTGGGCGCAGGAGGAGCCGCAGAACATGGGTGCCTGGCGGTCGATCCGCCACCGCCTGGAGGGCGCCGCGCCCGACGGTGTGGCAGTCCGCTACGTCGGCCGCCCCTGGCGCGCGAGCCCGAGCGAGGGCTATCCCACGGCGCACCTCGTCCAGCAGGACCGCATCGCCCGCGAGGCGCTGGGCGCCGTCGAGAGCTAGCGAGCTAGGGCCGCGCGCGGCGCCGGCGCGCGAGCAGCGCCGCGGCGACCTTCGGGCCGTGCGTCCGCGTCATCCGGAGCACCTGCCTGCGCTGTCGCGCCGGCAGGCGCTGCCAGAGCTCGAACGCCGTGAGGGCGAGGCCGAACGGAGTGGGACGAAGACGCCGCACGGCCTCCATCTTGGCACAGGGTCTGGCTGACACGCGGCGGTCAGGGCTTCTTGCCGCTGCCGTTCGCGTTGCCGCCGGGTTCGCCGATCTCCCCGGACGGGCCCCCGTTGCCGTTCGTGCCCGGGTTGCCGTTCTCGCCGTCGTTTCCCTTCGCCCCGCGCTCCTCGTCGCCGGCCGAGCTCTGCTGTTGGGGCTGGGGAGGCGGCGGCGCAGCCGGCGGCGCCGCAGGAGCGGGCGGCGGCACCGCGCGCCTGCCGCGCGGCTCGTCGTCGGGCTTCGCCTCGGGCGTCGGCTTGCCCTTGGGCGTGGGCTTCGCCTCGTGCTTCGGCGTCGCCTCGTGCTTGGGCTTGGGCTTGGGGGTGGGCTTCTTGGGCTTGGGCTTGCCCGACGGATGACGCCCGAGGATCGCGGCTGCGCTCCGCGCCGGCGCCAGTTGTGCCGCCCGCTTCAGGTGGCCGAGGCGGCGGCCCGGCTTCGGCGCGGCCGGTGCCTGGGCGCGTTCAGTCTTCACGGCCGCGGCGACCCGCGCGGCGCTGGTGGTGGGGGGCGGCGGCGGTGGGGATGGGGCAGGCGCAGCCGGAGCGGCGGGCGGCGGCTGCGGCAACGGGCGCTCGTCGACGGGCTCTGGCTGCTGCAGCGGCTTCGGCGTGGCCGGGGCGGGCGGCCGCACCACTCGGCGCGCGAGCCGGGCGGGCGCTCGCGCCGGCACCGCGACCGGCTCGACCGTCGCGGCCGTCGGCCGCTCCGTCGGCCGGGCCGGTGTGGGCGCGGTCGGAGCCTGGATCCGGACGACCATCGTGTGCTCCTCGAGCGGAGCCGAGATGCCGATGGGTGTGTCGGGAGCCGCTTCGAAGAGCGTCAGCGGAACCGCCACCGCTCCAGCGCCCGCGCCGGTGAGCACGGTTGCGCTCAACAGCTTCATGGCGATGCCCCTCATGCCCACCCCCCTCCGTGCCGACAACTTCCTCAGGGTTATCGGCAGGCGGAGGGGAAACTGAAGGGCAGATGATCGGCAGCTTCAAGTTCAAGCTCGTGGCGACCTTCCTGGTGCTGTCGTTGCTGCCGCTCGCGGTCGCCTACTGGACGTTCAGCGGCGTCGCCGACCGCAGCGTCACGAGCACCGTCGACGCCCGGCTCGAAGCCGGCCTGCGCGCGGCGGTGGCCGCCTACGAGGACGAGCAGGCGGAGGCCGAGCGAGCGGCGCGGCAGCTGGCGCGGGATCCCTCCTTCCAGGCCGCCCTCGGGCGCCGCGACCGCGGGGTGCTGCAGCCGCTGCTCGACGCGACGCCGAACCTCCGCGTCGAGACGGCGAACGGGTTCACCGTCGGGCGCATCCCGGAGGGCCCGGTGGCCGAGTCGACGGTCACGCTGCTCGGGCCGGGGGCGCGCTCGGCGACGGTGGTCGCGGCGATTCCCCTCGGCGACGCCTTCATCGCGCGCCTGCGGCAGCGCTCGGGCCTGCGAGCGCCCGATGCGCTCGTGCTCGTCGAGAACGGCCGCGTGCGCGCCTCGTCGCAGGAGGGGTTGCGGGGGGCCGTCGAGGTGCCTTCGCGGCGCGCAGGGACGACGACGATCGGGAACGGCGCGTACCGCGTCGTCGGCGTGCAGATCGTGCCGGAGCAGCCCGTGCAGCTCGTCGCGGCGACGTCTGCGACGGCGATCGCCGCCGAGCAGAGCTCGGTGCGGAACCGGATCCTCGGCGCGCTCGCCGCCTCGCTCCTCCTGATCGCGATGGTCGCGTACGTCGCCGGCCGCTCGATCGTCGGTGCACTCGCGCGCCTCGCCGCGGCCGCCAACTCGATCGCCGCGGGCCGCCTTCGCGAGCGCGTCCCGGTCCGGGGGCGTGACGAGTTCGCCGCGCTCGGCCTCGCGTTCAACCGCATGGCCGGGGAGCT
>DASUOK010000238.1:0-17423 GCA_036276675.1 Gaiellaceae bacterium
GGCCGCGTGGCCGTCGCCGTAGAGTTGCGGCCGCTCGGCAGGCATCCGCGCTTCGGCGACGGCCCGGGCGATCGCGTCGGGATCGTCGTCCACGAGCACGTTCGCACCCGCCTCGACCGTGTCCACCCACTCGGTGGAGGGCCGCGCCGTCACGCACGGCACGCCGTACCAGTACGCCTCCTTCTGCAGCCCGCCCGAGTCGGTGACGACGACGCGCGCCTGCGAGACGGCCGCGGCGAGCGCCAGGTACGAGAGCGGCTGGACGAGCTCGACGTGCGCTGCGAGCTCGATCCGCTCACGCTCGATCGCGTCGCGCGTCCGCGGATGGGCTGGGAAGAGCACCGGCTCGGCGAGCCGGTTCAGGCCTTCGACGATGCGTCCCAGCCGCGGTTGGGCGACGTTCGCCTCGCGGTGGATCGTGGCGACGACGTAGGTGCCGGGCGGGTGCGGCGGTGCGGTGCGCTCCCGCGCGAGCGGCGCGAACAGGCGCGCCGCGTCCGCCATCACGTCCCCGACGACGACCGCGATCCCGCTGACGCCCTCCGCCTCGAGCAGCGCGCGCGAGCGCTCGTCGGGGCACAGGAGCAGGGCGGAGCCTGCGTCGACCTCGATCCGGTTTCGTTCCTCGGGCATCGCCAGGTCGCCGCTGCGCAGCCCCGCCTCCACGTGCGCCACGCGGATGCCGGCGGCCACACCCGCTCGAGCGCCGGCCAGCGTCGAGTTGGTGTCCCCGAAGACGAGCGCCCAGTCGGGCCGCTCCCGCTCGAGCACCGCGGCGATCGCGGGCCGCATCAGCTCGGGATCGGCCGAGCGAAGGTCGAGCGCGTAGGCGGGCGGGCCGAGGCCGAGCTCCTCGTAGAAGACGTCGGAGAGCTCCGGGTCGTAGTGCTGCCCGGTGTGGAGCGAGACCTCCTCGACCCCCGCCTCGCGCAGGGCGAGCGAGAGCGGCGCGGCCTTCACGAACTGCGGCCGGTTGCCGACGACCGTCAGGACGCGCATCGCTGGCTACACTAGTCCACCGTTCGGGCCGTTAGCTCAGCTGGTAGAGCAGGGGACTCTTAATCCCAAGGTCGAAGGTTCGATCCCTTCACGGCCCATGGCATGGGCGCGGCGAGGCCGAGCTCGGCGAGGCCGAGCTCGTTGTCACCTCGCCCCGCCAGGCGCGATCAGCTGCAGAACAGCAGCTGCAGCTCTCGAACCGACGACACACCGAAATCGGGGCCGAACGTCTCGACCCAGAGCGCGAGCCCGCCCGGCGGTGGGGCGAACGCGGCCTGCCCCTCGTGTGCCCACGGCCACGTGGACGCGATGCCACTGGCGATCTCGCCGTAGCACTGGTTGCCTGGATCAGCCGCCGCAGTGCCTGCCGCGGCACCGCTGACGGCGAGCCCGATTGCGACGACGATCGCGGCGATTGCCTTACGCATGTCGCTCCCTTCCGCAGTTGCCGGCGATCCTACGACCGTCGGGGCTCCGCTTCAAGGCGCGGTCGCGCGTTGCCGATCGTGGCCGAAAAGCCCTGGACATGCGATGCGCGCGAGCTAACATCCGCGCAGTCGCCACAGGGGGTCCGGAGACGTGTCCGTTCGGGAAGACGAGGAGCGCACGGCACCCGGCGACGGGGGCGACGGCACGGTCCAGGTGCGCCAGCTGGAGGCGCTGTACGCGATGGCCGAGACCGTCGCCGGGGCGTCCTCGCTGGACGAGATCCTCCAGGCCGGGCTCGGGGCGCTCGCGGACGGGCTCGGCGTCGAGCGCGCGGCGATCCTGCTCGTGGACGCTGAGGGTGTGCCGCGCTTCCGCGCGTGGCGCGGCGTGTCGGACGCGTACCGCGCCGCCGTCGACGGCCACTCGTCCTGGCCCGCCGGCGACCCCGACCCGCAGCCGATCCTCGTGCCGGATCCCACCGGGGCGGCGGAGCTCGAGCCGTACCGGACCGCGCTCGCCCGCGAGGGGATCGAGGGGCTCGCGTTCGTGCCGCTCGTCTACGCCGGTGAGCTGATCGGGAAGCTGGTTCTCTACTACTCGGAGCCGCACGACTTCACCGCCGGGGAGCTGCAGCTCGCGGGGACGGTGGCGAACCACATCGCCGCGGCGACGCAGCGCAAGCGGGCCGAGCGGGAGCTCGTCGAGTCCCGCGCGGAGCTCGAGGCCATGTTCGGCGGCGTCGCGGACGGAATCACCGCGCAGGACGTGTCGGGGCGGCTCGTGTACGCGAACGACGCAGCCGCGCAGCTGATCGGCTTCGCGACCGCGCAGGAGCTGCTCGAGGCCCCGCTCGACCAGCTGATGGCGGGCTTCGAGCTGCTGGACGAGCAGCGGGCGCCGCTGCCCCTCGACGAGCTGCCGGGGAGGATTGCGATCCGCACGGGGACGCCCGCGGAGCGGACGATCTGCTACCGCATCCGGGCGACGGGCCAGGAGCGCTGGTCGATGGTGCGAGCGACGCCGGTGCGCGGCGAGGACGGCGCCGTCACGATGGCGATCAACACCTTTCACGACGTCACCGACCAGCTGCGGACGAGCGAGCGCGTGCGCTTCCTCGCCGAGACGAGCGACATCCTCGCCACGTCCCTCGACTTCGAGCAGACGCTGGCGCGGCTCGGCGACGTGATCGTCCCCGCCCTCGCCGACTACTGCATCGTCGATCTCGTGGAGGAGGGCGCGCCGCTGCGCCAGGCGGTGCTCCGCCACGTGGATCCGGAGAAGCAGGAGCTGCTCCGGGCGATCCGGACGGAGTACCCGCCCGACCGCAACCCGCGGCACCCGGCGTCGGTCGTACTGTCGTCCGGCGAGCCGCTCCTGATCGCGATCGCCGACGAGGCGGCGCTCGCGAATGCCGCCCGCGACGAGCACCACCTGGAGCTCTACCAGGGCCTGATGCCGACCTCGTACCTCGTCGCCCCCCTCGTCGCCCGCGGCCGCACGATCGGCACCCTCTCGCTCGGCACCGGCGAGTCGGGCCGGCGCTACAGCGAGGACGACCTGGCCTTCGCGACGGACGTCGCGGCCAGGATCGCGCTCGGCGTCGAGAACGCACGCCTGTACACGGAGGTGCAGTCGTCGTACGCGCTGCTCGACACGCTGCTCGTCTCCTCGCCCGTCGCGATCGGCTTCTGGGACCGCGACCTGCGCTACCTGCGCGTGAACGACGCTCTCGCGGAGATCAACGGCCTCTCGCCCGAGGAGCACGTCGGCAAGAGGCTCGAGGAGGTGATCCCCCACTTCGCGCCCGTGCTCGAGCCGCTCTACCGCAGCGTGCTCGAGACCGGCGAGCCGATCGTCCACAACGAGTCGACCGACGACAGCGCGCAGGCGCTCGGCGACCGGCGGCACTGGCTCTCCAGCTACTACCCCGTCCGGTCCGAGAACGGCGAGGTGCTCGGCCTCGGCGCCGTGATCATGGAGGTCACCGCGCGCAAGCGCGCGGACGACCGCCTGCGCCTCCTCGCCGAGGCGGGGGAGCTCTTCTCCTCCTCGCTCGACCAGGAGGAGATCTTCGCCCGAGTCTCGCGTGTGCTCGTGCCGCGGGTCGCCGATTCGCTCCACATCTTCCTCGTCAACGGCGACCGTCTCGAGCGAGTCTCGTGCGCGCACGTCGACCCCGAGCTCGTGCCGCTCCAGGAGTCGCTGCCGGGCTCGTACCCGCTCGGCCCGGACGCGCCCTCGTTCACGGCGGCCGTGGTCGAGCACGGTGAACCCGTCCTCTTCCACGACGTCTCGGGCGAGTTCTACGAGCAGCTGGAGCGGTTCGGAGCCGACCGGGCGGCGATGGAGCGGATCGGCTCGCGCTCGGTGATGCTGATCCCGCTCGTCGCCCGCGGCGTCTCGCTCGGCGTGTTGTCGGTCGGCTCGCGTCAGCCCGGCCGCTACTCCGAGGAGGACGTCGCGCTGACGCTCGAGCTGGCGGGACGCGCGGCGCTCGCGATCGACAACGCGCGCTTGTTCGGCGAGGTCTCGTTCCGCACGACGCTGCTCGAGGCCCAGCAGGAGGCCTCCCTCGACGGGCTCCTGCTCGTCTCCCCGGAGGGGGAGATCCTCTCGTACAACCGTCGCTTCTCCGAGATCTGGCACCTCTCGGAGGACGTGATCGCGAGCGGCTCGGACGAGGCGACGCTCGTGAACGCGGTCGAGTGGGTGCTGGAGCCGGACACCTTCCTCGAGCGTGTGCGGGAGGCGTACGAGCGACGCGAGGTGACGCACGACGAGATCTACCTCGTCGACGGCCGCACGATCGAGCGGCACGGGACACCCGTCCGCGGCCTCGACGGCAGGTACCACGGCTACCTCTGGACGTTCCGCGACGTCACGGAGGCGCGCCGCGCGGAGCGCGCGCTGCGGGACGCCCAGGCGACGCTCGACGCCGCCGCCCGCGCCGCGCGTGTCGGCACCTGGTACTGGGACGTCGCCGCCGACGTCGTCTACGCGGACGAGTTCATCTCGCACGCGTTCGGGGTCGACCCGGTGGCCGGCGCGGCCGGTGTGACGACGGGCGTCTGGCTGGACGCCGTCAACGAAGACGACCGCGCCCGCGTCCAGGATGCGCTGGCGGAGGTGCTGGAGAGCGGCGGCGAGTACGAGGCCGAGTTCCGGGTCACCGGCCGGGACGGGCAGGAGCGCTGGGTGCTCTCGCGCGGCGTCGTCGACCCCGACTCCTCGGGTCGCGGGGCGCGCATGCTCGGCGCGGTCGCGGACCTGACGGAGCGCAAGAGCGACGAGCGCGAGCTCGAGCGACGTGCGCAGGCCGCCCAGGCGCTCGAGTTCGTGGGCGACGGCGTCTTCCTCCTCGACGCGAGCGGCATCGTTCGCATCTGGAATCCCGCGGCCGCGGCGATCACCGGCCTGCGGGAGGCGGAGGTCGTCGGCCGTCCCCTCGGCCTGGCGCTGCCCGGCTGGGCGGACGTCGAGCGCCTGATCCCCGTCGCCGAGACGCGCCACGGTGGCGGCGTCCGCGCGGAGACGCTGCCCGTGGAGATCGACGGCCGCGAGGTGTGGCTCTCGATCTCGGGCGTCGATTTCGCCGAGGGCACCGTCTACGCGTTCCGCGACCTGACGGAGGAACGCGGACTGGACCGGTTGAAGAGCGACTTCGTCTCGACGGTGTCGCACGAGCTGCGGACGCCCCTGGCGGCGATCTACGGCGCGGCGATGACGTTGCGCCGCGAGGACGTGCCGCTCACGGAGGAGCAGCGCGAGGGCATGCTCGGCGTCGTCTCCGGCGAGGCGGAGCGCCTGGCGCGGATCGTCAACGACATCCTGCTCGCGAGCCGGCTGGACTCCGACGTCGTCGAGGTCTCGATCGGGAACGCCGACGCCGGCGAGCTGGCGGCGAGCGTGGTGGCCGCGGCGAAGGCCCACCTGCCGGCGAACGTCGAGCTGCGGCTCGTCGTCCCGGAGGAGCTGCCGCCGATCGCGGCCGACGCCGACAAGCTGCGCCAGGTCCTCGTCAACCTCGTCGAGAACGGGATCAAGTACTCGCCCGACGGCGGCACCGTGGAGGTGGCGCTCACGACGGTGCCGGGGCGCCTGCGCTTCGCCGTCCGGGACGAGGGGCTCGGCGTGCCCGTCGCCGAGCAGTCGCGGATCTTCGAGAAGTTCTACCGGCTCGACCCGCACCTGACCCGCGGGGTCGGCGGCACGGGGCTCGGCCTCTACATCTGCCGCGAGATCGTGCGGCGGATGGACGGACGCATCTGGGTGGACTCGCAGCCGGGCGCCGGCTCGACGTTCTGGTTCGAGCTGCCGCTGGCCTAGAACGACCAGAGGCGGCCCGGGGGGCCGCCTCTGGGTCGAGACGCTCGGCTCCGTCCTAGTAGGGAGGGCCGTCCTCGACGTAGGTGGTGCGCCGGCGGGAGCCGGCGGCGCCGCCCCACGACGACCAGAAGATCATCGAGAGCACGAGGCCGATCACGCCGACGATCATCAGGATGACGCCGATCGTGTTCAACTCCAGGCCCGAGACGCTCGCGTTCACGGCCCAGGTGAGGATCGCGCCAACCGCGATCAGGAAGATGCTGACTCCAAGACCCACGTTAGTCCTCCTTGGTTTGGCGGGGGGTGAGGGGTGAAGGCCCCCGGACTGCGGGGGTCGGAGGTGTAACGGTCGAGGCGGGGTTTCGGTTGCGGTAGGCTCGCCGCCGTGCGCAGGGGCTCGCTCGTCCGTCTCGTCGTCTACGGCGTCCTCTCGGGTGTAGTGGCGTCGATCATCGCGGTGCTCGTGCCGTGGCTGCCCACGTCGGCGTCCGAGGAGATGGACCGGATCGAGTTCGTCTTCTGGTTCACGACCGTGATCTGCATCGCCATCTGGGCGATCGTCTCGGCGGTGATCGTCTACGCGGTGCTGAAGTTCCGCGCCGCGCCCGACGACGACACCGACGGGCCGCCGATCCACGGCCACACCGGCATCGAGATCGTCTGGACGGCGGTGCCCGCCGTGCTCGTGACCGCCATCTCCATCGTCAGCGCGATCGTGCTGGCGAAGAACGACGACGCCGGCGACAACCCGCTGCGGATCGCCGTCACGGCGCAGCAGTTCGCGTGGCGGTTCGAGTATCCGGCCTCGGCGGAGGGCGCCGACGACGCGGTCACGGCCGGCGAGCTCGTGCTGCCGGTGAACCAGAGCGTGAAGCTGACGCTGCACTCGCTCGACGTGATCCACTCGTTCTGGGTGCCCGAGTTCGGCCAGAAGTCGGACGCGGTGCCAGGGATCGAGACGACGCTCGTGATCACGCCCACCCGCCTGGGGAGCTACTCGCTCGCCTGCACCGAGCTCTGCGGGCTCGGCCACTCGACGATGCGCGCGGCCGTGGAGGTCGTCTCGCAGGAGGACTACGACGCCTTCCTCGCCGCCGAGCGCGAGGGCGGCGGGGGCGGCGACGACGGCGAGGCCGTCTTCGCGAGCGCCGGCTGCGGAGCGTGTCACGCCTTCGGGCCCGCGGGCTCGGACGCGGAGGTGGGGCCGGGGCTCGACGACCTCGCCGGCGCCGCCGAGGGCGCCGGCGTCTCGCTGGAGGAGTTCGTGCGGCAGTCGATCGTCGACCCGAACGCACGTGTCGCGGAGGGATACCAGCCGGACGTGATGCCGGACACGTACGAGAACACGCTCTCCGACGAGCAGCTCGACGGACTCGTGCAGTATCTGGTCGACGGCCAGGGAAACGGGGGGTAGCACGGACGTGACGGAGATCGCCCACCACGAGGACACGCACGCGGTCGGGCACGGTGCGCCGCCGCCGCGGCACGGCCTCGCGCACCTGACAGGCCCCGGCTACGTCCGGGCGGCCTGGGTGACGCCGCTCTTCTGGGCGATCGGCTTCGGCATCGTCGTGTTCTTCCGCTGGCTCGGCGGCTACGAGCCGACCCTCGACTGGTCGATCATCACGGTGGTCGCGTCGCTCGTCATGGCGCCGATCGGCTTCCTCACCGGCATCGGCGCCTTCGACTACTGGCTCTACTACATGTCCGGCCGTCCGTCCCGCCCGGACGATCACTCGAGCCACGGTGCGACGAGCTGGCGCTCCTACTTCCGCGTCAACACGGACCACAAGGTGATCGGCGTCCAGTACCTGGTCACCGTCTTCTTCTTCTTCGTGCTCGGCGGGCTCGCGGCCATGCTCTTCCGTGCCGAGCTCGCGCAGCCGGACCTCCAGTTCGTCGACGCACAGGCCTACAACGGCCTCATCTCCATGCACGCGGCGCTGATGATCTTCGTCTTCATCATCCCCGCCTTCGCCGGCCTCGCGAACTTCGCCGTGCCGCTGATGCTGGGTGCGCCCGACATGGCGTTCCCGCGCCTGAACGCACTCTCCTTCTGGCTGCTGCCGGTCGCCGGCCTGATGTTCGTGGCGAGCTTCCTCGCTCCCGGCGGCGCCTTCGCGACCGGCTGGACGAGCTACGCGCCGCTCGCTTCCGACCAGCCGCTGGGGCAGGTCTTCTTCAACATGGGCGTGCAGTGGGCGGGCGCGAGCTCGATCATGACCGCGCTCAACTTCCTCGTCACGATCATCACGATGCGGGCGCCGGGGATGACCTTCTGGCGGATGCCGCTGCTCGTGTGGGCGAACTTCACGACCTCGCTGCTCGTCGTGATCGCGACGCCGTTCATCGCCGGCTCGCAGTTCTTCGTCATGTTCGACCGGATCATGCACACGAACTTCTTCACGGTCGCGGAGGGCGGGTACGTGCTCGCCTACCAACACATCTTCTGGTTCTACTCGCACCCGGCCGTGTACATCATGATGCTGCCCGGCTTCGGGATCGTCTCCGAGGTGATCGCCGTCTTCTCGCGCAAGCCCGTCTTCGGCTACCGGCTGATGGCGCTCTCGCTGATGGCGATCCTCGTGCTCGGCTTCTCCGTCTGGGCGCACCACATGTTCGTGGCCGGCATGGCGCCGTGGCTGCGCGTGCCGATGATGGTCACCTCGATGATCATCGCGGTGCCGACGGGGGTGAAGGTCTTCTCCTGGCTGGCGACGATGTGGGAGGGGAAGATCCGCTTCCGCACGCCGATGCTGTTCGCGCTCGGCTTCCTCTCGATGTTCGTGCTCGGCGGCCTCTCGGGGATCTTCCTCGCGGCGGTGCCGATCGACATCCACGCCTCGGACACGTACTTCGTCGTCGCGCACATCCACTACGTGCTGTTCGGCGGCTCCGTCTTCACCATTTTCGCCGGGATCTACTACTGGTTCCCGAAGATGACCGGCCGGATGTACGACGAGCGGCTCGGCAAGCTCCACTTCTGGCTGACGTTCATCGGCTTCAACGGCACCTTCTTCCCGATGCACTGGGTCGGGCTGCAGGGCATGCCGCGCCGCGTGGCCGACTACGCGGAGCAGTTCGGCGACTGGAACCTGGTCGTCAGCGCGTTCTCGTTCCTGCTCGGCGCCTCCACGATCGTCTTCTTCTACAACGTGATCATCAGCTGGCACCGGGGGCCGATCGCCGAGTCGAACCCGTGGCGTGCGCTCACCTTGGAGTGGCAGGTGAGCTCGCCGCCGCCGATCTTCAACTTCGACGAGATCCCGCAGGTCGTGGGCGGCCCGTACGAGTACGGCGTGCCGGGGGCGCGCCACGCGGTCCTGAACGGCGACCGTGCCGGGGTGGCGACCTCCGAGCCGGAGACGGTGGCATGAGCGAGGGCCGCCGCACGATCCTGGTCCTCGCCAACGAGACGCTCGAGGGCGAGGAGCTGCTCGACGCGGTGCGGCGGCACGCGGAGGGCGGCGACGTGCTCGTGCGCGTGATCGCGCCCGTGAGCGCGCCGCGCGAGGGCTACGTCGTCTACGAGGACACGCGCCGCGCCGTCGCCCGCCGGCGGCTCGAGCGGGCGCTCGAGCAGCTGCGAGCCGCCGGGATCGCCGCGATCGGCGACGTCGTCGACCACGATCCGCTCACCGCCGCGCGCGACGCGATCGCGCAGGACGAGCCGGACGAGCTGATCGTCTCGACGCATCCCGAGACGAAGTCGGGGTGGCGTCGGCGCAACCTGCTGGAGGAACTGAGGCGCGCAGCGGGGGAGATCCCGATCGAGCACGTGACCTCGGACGTCGCCGAGCGCACCGGCGCGCGGAACGTGCTCGTGGTCGCGAACGAGACCGTGCTCGGGCAGCCGCTCCTCGACCGCATCCGCGCGAAGGCGAAGGCGGGCGAGGGGGTGGGCTTCCTGATCGTCTGCCCGCAGAGCGACCCGACGCAGGCCGAGCATCCCGAGGCGGAGCGGCGGCTGCGCCAGGCGCTCGCCCAGCTGCGCTCCGAGCAGATCGAGGTGCACGGGCAGATCGCGCACCCGGATCCGTACACGGCCGCGATGCACGCGGTGCGGGACGAGCGCGTGGACGAGATCCTCGTGTCGACCTTCCCGGAGCAGCGCGGCTCCTCGTGGCTGCGCCGCGACCTCGTCGAGCGACTCCGGCGCGACGCCAAGGTGCCGGTCGAGCACGTCGTGGTCGAGCAGGTGGAAGCGGGGACGCCGTCGTGAGCGCACACCCCGCGGCGGAGCACCACGCGGGGCACGCCCACGGGCCGCCGATCGCGAACAAGAGCTCCCGCCTCGACGCGACGGTGCTCGGGATGTTCCTCTTCATCGCCTCGGAGGCGATGCTGTTCGGCGCCTTCTTCACCGCCTACTTCTTCGTGCGGGTCGTCAACCCGGAGGCGCCGGGCTGGCCGCTCGAGCCGTTCCACCTGCCGGTGTTCGTGGCGGGCGTCAACACGGCCATCCTCGTGACGTCGAGCTTCACGATGCACTGGGCGCTCCAGTCGATCAAGCGCGGCAACCGCGCCGGGCTGAAGGCGGGCCTCGTGCTGACCCTGGTGATGGGGACGGCGTTCCTCGTCACGCAGATGATCGAGTACGCCCGCGTCGGCTTCAATCCGTCCGACGGCGCGTTCGGCACGATCTTCTTCGGGCTCACGGGGTTGCACGGCGCCCACGTCTTCGTCGGCCTGACCCTGCTGTCCGTGGCGACGGTGCGCGCGTTCCGGGGGCACTACACGCCCGAGCACCACCACGGCGTCGAGATCCCCGGAATCTACTGGCACTTCGTCGACGTAATGTGGATCGTGGTGTACGCGACCATCTATCTGATCTGATGGGGGGCTGATGGCGAGGAACCCGTTCTCCAGCGAGGCGGATGCGTATCGCTTCCTGCTGCTGACGATCGGGTACTTCGCCTTGATCGTCGCCGCGGCCGCGGTCGACCGGTGGCTCGGGCTCGCGGTCTTCGTCGTGCTCACGGCCGTCGTGCTCTGGCGCTGGCTGGGCGCGCGCTCCGCCGAGCCGCCGTTGCGACCCGCCGTGCCGCAGCGCCCCGACGCCGAGCACCACATCCTCGTGATCGCGAACGAGACGCTCGGCGGCCACGAGCTGCTCGAAGTCCTGCAGCGCAAGTCGGAGAGCGTCCGCGAGCAGGTGCTCGTCGTCGCGCCCGCGCTCAACACGCCCGTACGGCACTGGGCCTCCGACGAGGACGGCGCGCGTGCGGAGGCGCAGCAGCGGCTCGACGCGTCCCTGGAGCGGCTGGCGGCCGCCGGCGTGGACGTGCGCGGCGAGGTGGGGGACGGCGACCCGCTGCAGGCGATCGAGGACGCGCTGCGGACGTTCGGCGCGCACGAGATCGTCATCTCGACGCACCCTGAGGGCCGCTCCCACTGGCTCGAGCGCAACGTCGTCGGTGCCGCCCGGGAGCGCTTCGACACGCCGATCACGCACGTGATCGTCGACCTCGACGCCGAGGGCCGGGCCGAGACGCGCGCCGAGGCCCGAGCAGAAGCAGAACCTCGCTGAGAGGGATCTACCTCGCCCGGCCGGAGCGGGTCGCCGACGGTGTGCCCCTGGCCGTCAAGGATCTCTTCGACACGGCCGGCCTCGAGACCACGTACGGGTCGGCGATCTTCGCCGGTCACGTTCCGGCGGCGACGGCCGCGGCCGTAGCGGCGCTCGAGGCCGCGGGCTACGCGATCGCCGGCAAGGCCAACCTGCACGAGTTCGCCTACGGCACCACCTCCGAGAACCCGCACTTCGGCGCCGTGCCGATCCCGCTCGCGCCGGGCCGCGTCGCCGGCGGCTCGAGCGGCGGCTCGGCGGCCGCGCTCGCGGCAGGGCTCGCGGCGGCGGCCCTCGGCACCGACTCGGCCGGGTCGATCCGCATCCCGGCCGCGTGCTGCGGCGTCGTCGGGCTGAAGCCGACCCACGGGCTCGTGTCGCTCGAGGGCTGCTGGCCGCTCGCGCCGAGCTTCGACTGCGCGGGGCCGATGGCGACGTCCGTCGACGCCTGCGCGAGGATGCTCGCTGGCCTCGTGCCCGGCTTCGAGCCTCGGCGCGTGGAGTCGCTGGAGGACGTCGAGGTCGGCGTCGCGTGGACGCAGCTCGCCGACCCGCCCGTGCAGGCGCTCGTGGCGGCCGCCGCGGCGCGGTTCCCGCGCTCGCGGCCGCTGGAGCTGCCGGAGCTCGATCCCGGGACGTACGCGGTCTTCATGCGCGAGGCCGCCGACGTGCACCGCGAGCTCTTCGCCGAGAACGCCGACCTCTACGGCGAGGACGTCCGGATCAAGCTCGAGCGCTGCCTCGCCGTGCGCGACGCCGACGTCGAGCGAGCGCAGCGGCTGCGGGAGCTCTACCGCGAGCAGGTGACCGAGGCGGTCGGCGGCGTCGACCTCGTCGTCACGCCGACGCTGCCGTGCGTGCCGCCGCGGCTCGGCGCGGGTGGGATCGGCGACCTCGACGTGCGCGAGGCGCTGATCCGCTTCACGTATCCGTTCTCCTCGCTCGGCTGGCCCGCGCTCGCGCTGCCCTGCGGCCGCACGCCGGACGGCCTGCCGGCGTCGGTCCAGCTGGTCGGCCGTGCGGGCGACGACGCGCTCGTGCTCGCCGTGGGTGCGCTGCTGTCCTCGGCCCTCGACGCCTCGTAGCGTGGACGCCGACCTCGCCTTCGCGCTCTCGCTCGCGGACGAGGCGGACGCGATCGCGCTCCCGCGCTTCCGCGCGACCGACCTGCGCGTCGAGACCAAGCCCGACCTGACCCCCGTGTCGGAGGCCGACCGCGCCGTCGAGGAGCGCCTGCGGGCGCTGATCCGCGCCGAGCGGCCGGGCGAGCGTGTCCTCGGCGAGGAGCTCGGCGAGGACGAGGGCGACGGCGCGCGCTGGATCGTCGACCCGATCGACGGGACGCGCAACTACACGCGCGGGATCCCCGTCTGGGCGACGTTGCTCGCGCTCGAAGACCGGCTGGCGGTCGTCTCGGCGCCCGCCCTCGGGCGGCGGTGGTGGGCGGTGCGCGGCGGCGGCGCCTTCTGCAACGGCGCGCCGATGCGAGTCTCGGCGATCGACCGGCTCGAGGAGGCGACCGTGCTCGTCGCCCTCGATGCCCCACCCGCGCCGACCGCCTTCGCGGCTTGGCACGTGCGCGGCTTCGGCGACTTCTGGGCGCACATGCTCGTCGCCGAGGGCGCGGCCGAGGTCGCCGTCGACGCACGCGGCCTGGCGATCTGGGACACGGCGGCAGTCGCCGTGATCGTGGCGGAGGCGGGCGGGCGCTTCGACGGCCGCGTCTCCTCGAACGGCCTGCTCGACACCGCGCCGCTGCTCTAGCGGGGCGGCCGTCGCGGCGGGGCGGGCGAGCGCCGCTCGGCCCGCTCGCTCAGGCAGCGCGGACGGCCGCCTCGTAGATCGGGTCGCGGGTGAAGACGTCGAGCTCGTCCGAGAGCAGGTCGCTCGGACTGGGAGGACCACCGCGTGGCGCCGGCACCGCCTCGCCGGCGACCGCGACGCGCGTCAGCTCCTTGGCGGAGCGATGCCGGAGCGCGATCTCGCGGCCGAGCCGCGAGCGCAGCCAGCCGGCGAGGAGCAGCGCGTCGGCCTTCGGCCCGGTCACGGCCACCTCCTCGACCTCGGCGATCGCCGGCCACAGCGCGGCGAGCCGGCCCCGCCACTCACGCGCGCGGCCCCAGGCGATGTCCGAGACGGCGATCCGGTCGAACAGCTCGGTCAGGCGCTCGTAGTCGCCGGGCAGCCCGCGCCACTCGGAGGAGTCGACGACGAGCCGGTCGCAGACGCCTGTGAGCTGGTCGAGCTCGGGGGTGCCCCAGTCGGGCTCGCCGCGCCAGCGGCAGAACGTGGGGAGGTCGGAGATCAGGAGCGGGTGCACGATCGAGGCGGGCGCCTCCGTGCGCGCCCCGCCGAGACGCAGCTCGATCACCTCCGAGCACACCTCGTGCGAGAGGCCGGCGAGGCTGAAGCAGCGCATCGAGACCGTCCACTCGATGCGGTCGCGGCGCCGTGGCTCGGGGAAGAGGAGGATCGTGCGCGACGGATGCCGCTCCTCGAGCGCGTGCAGCGTCTCGCGGGCGGCGCCCGCCCAGCGAGGCGGGGCCCACACGATGTGCGTCATCACACTCGTGCGGAGCTCCGGCGTCCCGTCGGCCATCTCCGCGCCCCGCAGGCGCGAGAGCTCGAGCTCGATGTCCGCGACGAGGCTCAGTGCCGCCTCCACGAGCGACCGTCGCGATGGAGCAGGTCGTCGGCGCTCCGCGGCCCCCACGTCCCCGCCTCGTAGTTCGGGAAGGCGGGCCGGTCGCGCTTCCAGGCGGAGACGATCGTGTCGACGAGCGACCACTGCTCGTCGACCTCGTCGGCGCGCGTGAACAGCGTCGCGTCACCCAGCATCGCGTCCAGGATCAGTCGCTCGTAGGCCTCGGGCAGGCCGATGCGGAAGGCGCCGCCGTAGAGGAAGTCCATGTGCACCGTCCGGATCGAGATGCCCTGACCGGGCACCTTGGCGCCGATCGCGAGCGAGACGCCCTCGTTGGGCTGCACGTGGATGAGCAGCACGTTCGGCCGCAGGCCGTCCCCCGCGATCTCGGCGAACGGCGGGTGCGGCGCGCGCTGGAACTGGATCGCGATCGTCGTCTCGCGCCGCGCGAGCCGCTTGCCCGCGCGGACGTAGAACGGCGTGTCGGCCCAGCGCCAGTTGTCCACGTAGAGCTTCGCGGCGACGAAGGTCTCGGTGTTGGAGTCGGCGGCGACCCCGTCCTCCTCGCGGTAGCCGGGCACCTCCTCGCCCTCGATGAAGCCGCGCCCGTACTGGCCGCGCACCACCGACTTCGGGCCGGGCGTGTGCAGCGAGCGCAGCACCTTCACCTTCTCGTTCCGCACCGAGTCCGCGGTGAAGTCGATCGGGGGCTCCATCGCCGTGAGGGCGACGAGCTGGAGCAGGTGGTTCTGGAAGATGTCGCGGATCGCGCCGGCGGACTCGTAGAAGGCGGCGCGGCCCTCGACGCCGAGCGACTCGGCGACGGTGATCTGCACGTGGTCGATGAACTGCCGGTTCCAGATCGGCTCGAAGATGCCGTTCGCGAACCGCAGCGCGAGCATGTTCTGCACCGTCTCCTTGCCGAGGTAGTGGTCGATGCGGAACACCTCGTCCTCCGAGAACTGCCGCAGCAGGAGCTCGTTCAGCCCGCGGGCGGACTCGCGGTCGCGGCCGAACGGCTTCTCCACGATCAACCGCGTCCACCCGCGGCCGCCGCTCCGCCGCTCGCCGAGCTCGTTGACGATGGTGGCGAAGGCCGCGGGCGGGACGGCGAGGTAGTAGAGGCGGTTCCCGTTCGTGCCGCGTGCCTCGTCGAGCTCGTTCAGCGCGGCGACGACGGCGTTCTGCCCCTCGTCGTCGGCGAAGTCGGTGGCGACGTAGTGCAGCCCCTCGGCGATCTGCCCCCAGACCTCGTCGTCGTACTCGTCACGCGCGTGCTCCTGCACCGCCCGCTGCATCGCCGCCGCCCAGTCCTCGGTCGTCTGCTGGGTGCGGGCGACACCGACGACGCCGAACTGCTCCGGCAGCAGGCGCCGCACCGCGAGCGCATAGAGGGCGGGGAAGATCTTGCGCTGCGTCAGGTCGCCGGAGGCGCCGAAGACGACCATCGCGCAGGGCTCGGCGCGGCGCTGCAGGCGCAGGCCCTCGGCGAGCGGGTTCGCACCGGCGGTGCTCACCGTGGGTCCTGGCCCGCCTTCGCCTCCTCGACGGCCTTCACCGCATGGCCGCCGAACTGGTTCCGGAGCGCGGCCGCCACCTTGGCGGAGAAGTCGATGTCTCGGCGCGACGCGAACCGCGCGTAGAGCGCGGCGCTGATCGCGGGCAGCGGCACCGCCTCGTTGATCGCCTCGTTGATCGTCCAGCGTCCCTCGCCGGAGTCCTCGACGTAGCCGGCGATCTCCTCGAGGCGGTCGCCGTGCTCCTCGAGCGCGGAGTGCAGGAGCTCGAGCAGCCACGAGCGGACGACGGAGCCGTAGCGCCAGATCCCCGCCACCTCGCTCAGGTCGAGGTCGAACTCGGAGTGGTACATCAGCTCGAAGCCCTCGGCGTAGGCCTGCATGAGGCCGTACTCGATCCCGTTGTGCACCATCTTCGTGAAGTGGCCGGCGCCCGAGGCGCCGACGTGCGCCCAGCCGTCCTCGGGCGCGAGCGCCTCGAAGATCGGCGTCAACCGCTTCACGGGAGCCTTGTCGCCCCCGGCCATCAGGCAGAAGCCGACGTCGAAGCCCCAGACGCCGCCGGAGACGCCCACGTCGACGAACGACACCTTGCGCTTCTTCGCCGCCTTGTACCGGTTCTGGGAGTCGCGGAAGTTCGAGTTGCCGCCGTCGATGATCGTGTCGCCCGGCTCGAGCAGCTCGAGGGCCTGCTCGAAGGTCTTCTGCGTGATCTGCCCGGCGGGCACCATCAGCCAGACGTGCCGGGGCGGCTCGAGTTGCTTCGTGAGCGCACGCAGCGTCTTCGCGGTCGACGCCACGTTCGGGTCGTAGGTCGCGACCTCGTGCCCGTGCGCCTCGAGCCGCTTCGTCATTCCCGAGCCCATGCGGCCGAGGCCGACCATGCCGATCTTCATGCCAAGTCCTCCAGTCGCAGTCGGATCACCCGCCGGCCCCGCTCCTCGAGCGCGGCCAGGTCGCCGGCGGCCTGCGCCCGGATCAGGCGGCCGAAGCCGAAGTCCCGCCCCGGGATCGGCAGCTCCTCCTCGAGCTCGTCGACCACCTGCACGAAGAGCCCCGTGTTCGGCCCGCCCTTGTGCAGCTGGCCGGTCGAGTGCAGGAAGCGAGGGCCGAGGCCGGTCGTGACGACGCACCCGGTCTCTCGCGCGCGGGCGACGAGGGGTGCCAGCTCCGTCTCGCGCGCGGGGTCGACGAATGCCTGGACCGCGACGTACTGCGGCGGCTCGGCGCCGGCGAGCAGCTCCTCGAGGGAGCCGCGCGGCTCGACGTCCGGCTCCCCCGCGGCGAGCACCTCGCTCGTCTTGTCCTTCGCCGCCTGGACGTCCGGCTGGTCGAAGGGGTTGATGCCGAGCACGTGCCCGGCGACCGCGGTCGCGAACTCCCAGCGGAAGAGCTCGGCGCCGAGATCGTGGGCGTCGCTCAGGCGAACGGCGCCGGGCTGCCGGTCCGGCCCGTGCGGCGGCTCGCCGGGTGCGGGCACGAGGCCCTTGCCCTCCTTGCCGGTCGACTCGGCGAGCAGCTGCTCGGCCCAGAGGCCGAACCCGCTCTCGTGCGCGTCGATGCAGACCTTGTCACGCCCCGACCTCCAGCCCTCGCCGAGCTGCAGCCCGAGCTCGAGACCGGGGTTGCCGTCCTCGCCGCGGCAGGCGTCGACCGTCTCTCCCGCGCGGCCGAGCAGGCGCTCGAGGTCGAACCCGAGCAGCGCGGCCGGCACGAGGCCGAACATCGACAGCACCGAGTAGCGGCCGCCGATCTGCGGCTCGCCGGCGAAGACGGCGCGGAAGCCGCGCTCCGTGCCCAGCCGCTCCAGCTCGGAGCCGGGGTCGGTGATCGCCGCGAACTGCGCGCCGCGGCCGCCGGTCAGCTCCCAGAAGTGCTCGAGGTGCGACCGCGTCTCGATCGTCGTGCCCGATTTCGAGGAGACGAGGAAGAGCGTCCG
>DASUOK010000239.1:0-14900 GCA_036276675.1 Gaiellaceae bacterium
CGGAGTTCTGGGCGGACGGGCCCGAGTCGGAGACACCGCCGGGGCATTGGAACACGGTCGCGAACGCGGTCGCCGACTCCCCCGGCTTCCGGCGCGAGCTCGGCGGCCGCGCGGTCGACCCGCTCGAGTGGGACGTGAAGCTGTACTTCGCGCTCAACGGCGCCCTGCACGACGCGGCCGTCGCGGCCTGGGGCGCGAAGCGGCACTACGACACGGCGCGGCCGATCTCGATGATCCGCTACCTCGGCGCGCGGGGCGAGCTGCCGCTCGTGCCGGGTCTCGTCGAGCGGGTGACGCGCGCATCGAGCGCCCCGGGAGCCCGGCACGAGCACCTGCGCGCGCACCTCGGCGAGCTCGCGGTGCGCTCGTGGCTCGCCGACCCGCAGCCGGGGCGGGCGGCCGGCGTGGGCTGGGTGCCCGCGACGCGCTGGCTGCCGTACCAGCGACCGACCTTCGTCACGCCGGCGTTCGCCGGCTACGTCTCCGGGCACAGCACGTTCAGCCGCGCCGCGGCCGAGGTGCTGACGGCGATCACCGGCAGCCCGTACTTCCCCGGCGGCCTCCTCGAGTGGAAGGTCGAGAAAGGAGCGCTCGTGAACGAATCAGGACCGACGACCGACGTGACGCTGCAGTGGGCGACGTACTTCGACGCCGCCGACGACGCCGGCATCTCCCGCCTCTACGGTGGGATCCACATCTCGGCCGACGATCTCGCCGGCCGTCGCCTCGGCGCGCGGTGCGGCAAGGACGCGTGGGCGCGTGCGCTCCGCTACTTCGACGGGACGGCGCGGTCATGACCATCGAGGGCAAGGTCGCGCTCGTCACGGGGGCGAGCCGGGGCATCGGCGCCGCCGTGGCGCGCCGGCTCGCCGCAGCTGGCGTGGGGCTCGGGCTCGCGTCGCGCAGCGGCGACGACCTGGGGCTCGAGGACGCCGTCGCGCGGCCGTGCGACGTGCGGCGGCTCGACGAGCTCGAGGCGATCGTCGCCGCCACCGTCGAGCGGCACGGCCGCCTCGACATCGTCGTCGCCAACGCCGGGGTCGGCGCCTACGGCGCCTTCCTCGAGCTCTCGCCCGAGCACCTCGACGAGATGATCGACGTGAACCTCAAGGGGACGCTGTACGCGGTTCGGGCGGCGCTGCCGCACCTGATCGAGGGCGGGGAGGGCGACATCGTCACGCTCGCGTCGGAGGCGGGGCGGCGCGGGCTCCCGAACGAGGCGGTCTACTGCGCGTCCAAGTTCGGCCAGGTCGGCTTCACGCGCGCCCTCGACCACGAGCTCCGCGAGCGGGGGATCCGGTGCACCAACGTCTGCCCGGGCGGCGTCGCGACGGACTTCGCACTCGACGAGGGGCGGGGGCGGACACCCGAGGCGCTGCCGGGGATGATGACGGCCGAGGACGTGGCCGACGTGGTCATGTTCGTCCTGACGCGGCCGCGGAGCCACCGCATCCTCGAGACCGCCTTCCGGCCGATGACGGAGCCGTCGTGGGGCTGAGGCTCGGGCTCCTCTCCACGGCGAGCATCAACCGGATGATCCTCGCGGCGGCGCGCGCGTCGGACGCCGTCGATGTGGTCGCCGTCGCGAGCCGGGACGCCCACCGAGCGGCCACCTACGCGCGCGAGCACGGGATCGAGCGGGCGGTCGCGAGCTACGAAGAGCTGCTCGCCGACCCGGACGTCGACGCCGTCTACATCTCGCTGCCGAACTCGCTCCACGTCGACTGGTCGGTGCGGGCCCTCGAGGCGGGCAAGCACGTGCTCTGCGAGAAGCCGCTCGCGCGGGTCGCGGCCGACGTCGAGCGCGCCTTCGACGTCGCCGAGGCGAGCGACCGCGTCCTCGCGGAGGCGTTCATGTACCGCCACCACCCGCAGACGCAGCTCGTCGCCTCGCTCGTCGCGGACGGCGCGATCGGGGAGCTGCGCGCTCTGCGCGCCTCGTTCAGCTTCCCGCTCACCGACGCGGAGAACGTCCGGCTGCGGCCGGAGCTGGACGGCGGCTCGCTGATGGACGTGGGCTGCTACTGCGTGAGCGGGATGCGGCTGCACGCGGGCGAGCCGGAACGGGTCACCGCGGAGCAGGTGCTCTCCCCGTCGGGCGTCGACATCTCCTTCGCCGCGACGATGCGCTTCCCCCGGGACGTGGTCGGCGTCTTCCACTCGTCGATGGCCTTGCCGCGGCGTCAGGGGCTGGAGCTGCTCGGGTCGGAGGCGACCCTGATCGTGGAGGCACCGTGGCGTGTCGACTTCGGCGGCGACGTCCTGCTCGTGCGGGACGGTCGCGCCGAGCGCGTGCCCGTGCCGGAGGCCGACGCGTACCGCGCGGAGCTCGAGGACTTCGGGGCCGCCGTGGCCGGCGAGCGCGAGCCGCTCCTCGGGCGCGCCGACGCGGTCGGCCAGGCGCGGGCGCTCGAGGCGCTCTACGCGGCCGCCGAGCGCGGGCTGGAGGTGTCGCCGTGACGCTCGAGCAGGCGCTCGCCGTCGTCGGCTCGGTGGTCGGCGCGGCGCCGGGGCCGGTCTCGGTCTTCGTGGCGGACGACCACGGTGAGCTCGTCGCCGCCGCCACCATGGACGGCGCGGCGCCCGACACGCGGTTGAACGCGCAGCGGAAGGCCTACACGGCGGCCCGCAGCGACGCGACGTCGACGGCCGAGCTGGCGGCGAAGGTGCAGGACGAGCCGGCGGAGCTGGCCAGCTTCGACCCGTTCTTCAGCTTCTTCCAGGGCGGCGTCGCCGCCTTCGAGGGAGGGCGCCGCGTCGGCGCCGTGGGCGTCAGCGGCCTCCCGGGGGCGCAGGACGAGGCGCTCGCGCGCGCGGCGCTCGCCGACGCCGGCCTCGACGCACCACCCGGCTAGGCGATCTCGACCCAGCCTCGGTCGCGGCTCGAGGCGGCGATCGCCTCCCCGAGGAGCTGCGCGCGGTGGCCGTCCTCGAACGTCGGATAGTCGGGCTCTCGGGGCGGCCCGCCCGCGGCGACGGCGGCGTAGACAGCGCGGTAGAGCTCCTTGAACGTGTCGGCGAAGCCCTCCGCGTGCCCGGCCGGGAGCGCGGTTCGCCCGGCAGCCTCGGGCGCGAGCTGCGCCGGGTCGCGCAGGAGCACCTCGTTCGGCCGCCCGCGGTGGCCGAGCCAGAGCTCCTCGTGCCGCTCGCCGTCCCAGGCGGCGGCGCCGAGGGAGCCGTCGAGCTCGAAGCGGAGCGAGTTCCGGCGGCCGCTCGAGACCTGCGAGACGACCATCGAGCCGCGCGCGCCGCCCGCGAAGCGCAGGAGCACGTTCGCGAGGTCCTCGGTCGCCATCGGCGCCGCGACCCGCTCGACGTCCTCGGCGGCGGCGAACGTCTCCACCTCGCCGACCGGCCGCTGCCGCACCGGGATGACGGTGGCGAGGTCGGCGCAGAGCTCGACGACGCGCAGGCCGGTCACGAACTCGACGAGGTCGAGCCAGTGCGAGCCGATGTCGCCCACGGCACGGAGCTCGCCGCCCTTCTCCGCCTCGAGCCGCCAGTTCCAGTCGGTCGGCAGCGCGAGCCAGTCCTGGAGGTAGCCGCCGTGGGCGTTCCAGACGGCGCCGAGCTCACCGGCGCGGACGAGCGCCCGCACGTGCTGCACGACCGGGTAGAAGCGGATGTTGAAGTTGGTGCAGTGCACGAGGCCGCTCTGCCGCGCCAGCTCCAGCAGCTCGCCCGACTCGGCGCTCGTCGTCGCGAGCGGCTTCTCGCAGACGACGTGCTTCCCGGCCGCGAGCGCGGCGCTCACCTGGCTGTGGTGGAGGTGGTTCGGCGTCGTCACGTGGACGACGTCGACGTCGTCCGCCAGGGCCGCCTCGAGGCTCTCGTACGCCGGTGCGAGCCCCTTTGCCCTGGCTCGCTCCGGTGACGAGCCGACGACGCCCTTGACCTCGACGCCGAGCCGGCGCAGTGCGTCGACGTGGAGCCCGGCGACGAAGCCGGTTCCGATCACGGCGGCACGGAGCTCCTGCGGCACGCGCCGAACCTACCAACCGGGAGCGGCGCCGTTCAGCGGCAGCCGCGCCGGGTCACGTCGCGCGGGTGCCGGCGGGTGCGGGCGGGGACTTCCCTCCGTCCAGGTCGACCAGCACGTCGCGGGCCCACCGCTCGCTGAAGCCAGCGAGGAAGGCGATCACGAGGAAGAAGTAGAACTGCTTCGTGTCACCCGCCGCCGGCACGTTGAACAGGTCGAGCAGGCCGCTGACGACGGCGGCGTAGAACGCGATCCCGAACACGGCGCCGAGGGCGGGTCGGAGGGCGCCGAGCGCGAACGTCACGCCTCGCCCGGCCTCGTAGTCGACCGTGCACGAGTTCATGTTGATGCGGGCGATGAGGCTCACGATCGAGCCGAGACCGCCCGCGATCGCGCACAGGTAGAGCAGGCTGAGGCTGACGGTCCCGGCGGCGCCGTTGGCGTCGTCGACCGCGAGCCACGTGAGCCGGGTTCCCAGGCTGATCAGCCAGAGCACGAACAGTACGAGCGCGGTGAGGAGGATCGCACCCGCGATCGCACCACCGACGTAGACGAGCTGCGCCTGTCGCGTCGCCGTCCGCCGGTACTCCCGCTCCGCCATGTTCAGCCGCGCGTCCTCGTCCTTGAGGATCTCCCGCCGCGAGGCCGCGTCCGACGGCTGCGAAGGAGCATCGACCAGGCCGAGCAGTGCCTTCGACGAGCTCATGACGAGCCCCATGCAGATGCGCGCGCCCGTGCCGCGCAGGACGTGTGACACGCGGACGCCCAGCTCGTCGCTCGCGTTCAGGAGCCGCGCCACGCGGGCGTCCGGCTGCGTCACCCAGGCGGTCGCACGGTGGAACCGGTAGCGCGGCCTCCACCCGAGGGTCCGGCGGAGGGGCTGGATCGTCACTGCCACGCCGCTCGCGCACTCGAGGCACCAGTACGCCTCGTCGATCTCACCGTGGTGGTACTCGAACGCGGCGAGCGCCTCGGCGTACCGGGCGCCGAGAACGGCATCGTCGGGATCGGCGCGCCACGCGTGGTGGATCCGAGCCAGGTCGGCGAAGGTCAGGCGCGGCGGCGCGGGCGGCTGCGGCCGCCGCAGCGAGAGCTGTGTCCACCAACTGCGCGCGTCCGGGATCGAGCGAAGGTCGTCCATCGTTCCCTCTCTGTTCCGCCGCAGTCGGTATGTGCTCTGTTGCACGAGAGTAGGGCGCAGTGGGAGGAAACACAAGCCCTCCCGCAGCGCCGGTTCGCCGAGCGCTGAGCCGCCTGTATACGGCGGCCGGGCGCGATCTCCTCCTCGTCGGAGGGCCTGCGGCCGGTGCGACCGCAGGCCCTCCGTCTCGAGCGGGCTACCAGGCGTAGAAGACGTCCAGGTAGGCGTAGACGCGGAACTTCACGTGGTACTGCGTCGTCTCGAAGACGAGGTAGGCGTCGTGCCCGCCCGGCAACGTCGTGCCGTAGTTCCCTGGGAGCGCGCCCTCCGTGAGCAGCGTCGTCAGAGTGAAGGCGCCGCCGGCGGTCGCGTAGTCGTCGTCGCCGGTCTCGCCCCCGCCCGAGGGGACCCAACCCGGCATCGTCGCCCCGATGACGCAGTTCTTCATCCGCAGCGGGCCGTCGCACTCGAGGGCGTGCACGCGGATGTCGAGTGTCGGGTTCGCGCCGTTCGCCGGGAGCACGCCGGTGAGCCCGGGCCGGTTCGTGCCGTTGCCGCGCACCTGGATCACGTCGCCGGAGCTCCGCTTGTGGAAGCTCGCCTCGCCGCCGAGGTGCTCGCGGCCGAGCCAGTAGTTGAAGCGGAGCTCGCCCCGCGCCCTGCCGGAGTCGCCGTCGTTCACGACCCTCACCTTCCAGAAGGTGATCCGGACGAGCCGCTCGACCGTCTTGAACGTGAACTGGCGCTGGTCGGTCCGGCCGTGGGCGTCGGTGACGCGCAGCAGGAGGTGGTAGCGGGTGCCGGGGTCGAGGGCGGTCGCGGCCGCAGTCCAGCTCGTCGTGAACGACGGGCTCGCCGAGGTGCTGACGACGTTCGAGCCGGCGGCGTCGCGGCTCACGCGCAGCTCGAAGCGTGCGGCGGTGTTGGTCGCGAGCTCGAAGACGGCGGCGGTGGGGCCGATCTGCACCGGCACGGCCTTCGTGATGCACTCCAGCGAGCAGCCGAGCCCGGACGTGATGCCGCCGCTGCCGGGATCCACGGCCGCCTGGACGATGCGGGTCGCGAAGGTGCCGGAGCGGTGGGCGCTGCGGCCGGCGGCGTCGGTGGCCGAGACGGCGATGCGATAGGTCGTGGCGGGCTGGCGACCGACGAGGAACAGCGTCCGCGAGGTGAGGAGCGCGTGGTGGGAGACGGAGGCGTCGGGCGCGCCGGCGACGAGGCCGCCCGTGCTCGAGAGCCGCCGTGCGCTGACGACGACCCGGGTGGCCACGGTCGTCTTCAGCTCGAGCTTCGCCGCGGACGCGGTCGTCGTCACGAGCGCCTGCTCGATGCACTGCAGCGCGCAGCCTCCGGGGGCGACGAGGATCGGTCCGCCGGCCGCGGGCGCCGACGGCGTTGCGGTGAGTGCGGCGGCAAGGGCGGCGAGGCCCAGGAAGGCCCGGAACAGCCGGATGGGAGTGGGGGTGCCGGTGGACGTCATCGTTCCTCCTCTGCTCTGGGCCGCGAACGGCCGGATGTACGAGGAGAACCGCCACCGGTGCGATTCCTTACGGCGGCGTGCAGCGGGCCGACGCGAGCGCCTGCTCGGCGCTCGCCGCCGCAGCGGTGGGCGAGAACGCACGGAGCACGACAAGCCCGGCGAGCGCGATCAGCGCCGAGGCGACGTTCAGCATCGTGACGAGGCCGACGACCTCGGCGAGCACGCCCGCCGTGAGCGCGCCGAGCAGGCTGAGCAGGCTGCCGGTGGCGCCGAGCGCGCCGAAGACGCGGCCGCGGTAGTCGTCGCGGACCGCGCGCTGGACGAGCGTCTCCACCCCGACGGCCGACGCGACGGACGTCAGCCCCACGAAGAGCGAGAGGCCGAGCGCGAGCGGCACCGAGGGCACGTTGTACCGCACGGCCAACGCGATGCCGGCGGCGATCGAGCTCCAGCCGACGAGGAGGCGCGGCGCGAGCCGGACGTCGATGCGGCTCACGAGGACGGCGCCGGCGATGCCGCTCGCCGCGTGCGCCGTCAACAGCAGCGCGTACACCTGCGGGCCCTCGCCGAGGACGTCCCGCACCCAGGCGACCGTCAGCGGGTCGAGCATCGTGCCGCCGAAGGTCATCAGGCCGAGCACGCCGAAGACCACGGCGAGCACCCGTTCGCGACCCACGAGCCGGAGGCCGTCGAGCCACTCGCCCCAGAACGCCGTCCACGCCGAGCCCGCGGCGGCGGAGACTGCGCCCGCGGCGGCGCGCAGCACCCGCGCGGACGGCGGAGCGACGATCGGCGAGACCAGCAGCGCCGCGAGGACGAACGAGGCGGCGTCCACGACGACGACGAGCTCGAGCCCGAGCGCGGCGAGGAGCGTCGCCCCGAGCGGCACGCCGAGGAGCCGGCCGATGCGGTTGTTCACGACGTTGAGCGCGTTCGCCGCGACCAGCTGCTCGTCGCCCACGAGCGTGGGCAGCAGCGCGCTCTCCGCGGGCGACGAGAAGGAGCCGATCAGCGACTGGGCGGCGGCGACGGCGAACACGACCCAGAGCCAGCCCTCGTGCGGCACGAGCAGGAGCAGCGCGACCGTGCCCGCCTGGAGGAGATTGCCGGCGACGAGCACGCGCTTGCGGTTCCAGCGGTCGACGAAGACCCCGGCCACCGAGCCCAGCACGATGCCCGGGGCGAGCGCGGCGGCGATCATCCCCGCCGTCGCGACGGTCGAGCCGGTCCGCTCGTAGACGAAGTACGGGAGCGCCGCACGGAGCACCCAGTCGCCGGTGACGGAGACGAGGCCGCCGAGCCAGAGCAGCGCGAAGTCGCGACGGCGGAGGAGTGCGAGCATCCGAGCGTGGGTCAGCCGCTGCTGCCGCGGGCGAGCTCGCGGAGCGTGTCGCGCGCGAAGAGGACGTCGATCTCCGCGCTGCCGAGGACGTCCCGGTGCCGAACGAGCACCGCGGGCACGCCCTCGACGTCGAGCTCCTGCGCGATTGCGCTCGTGCGGGGGTGGTCGCGCCGGAACCGGCGCACGTCGGGGCGCGCCAGCGCGAGGCCGTTCACGGAGGTCGAGACCGTCTCGCCGCAACGGCGGCACTCCGCGACGAGCCCATGCCGGTGCGAACCGCCCGCGTCCGTGTCACGCGTGTAGCGATCGATGCGCACGTCGCCACCGCACCGGGTGCACGCGACCTCGCCCCCACGGGCGCCGGCGGCGAAGTAGCGCCGCGTCCAGTCGGCCGTACGGGCGAGGATCGCGGTCGGCCGCACGACGTCGCCCACCAGCCGCGCGAACACGGGATTTCGCAGCGGGAGCTCCGACGCGACGCCGGCCGGGTCGCGGGCGCAGCCGGGGCACCGGAACGACAGATCACCGGGCGGAGGCTCACGCCGGAGCTGGAGCCGGCGCCGGCCGCACTGCGCGCACCACACCCGCGTCTCCCGCCACGCCCCCGCGGGAGCACCGAGCAGGTCGTGCGCGGCGGCCTCCTCGCGAAGCTCCGACGCCAGCAGCCGCCGCAGCACCACCTTGCCGCGGCTGAGCCGCATCGAGACGGCGTCCGCCGAGACACCGAGGCGCGCGCCGATCTCCGCGTGCGGCAGCTCCTCGACGTAGCGGTGGATCAGGACGTCTCGCGTCGCGGCGGGCAGCAGCGCGAGCGCCCGGTCGAGGAGCTCGGCGAGCTCGGACCGCTCCAGCTCGAGCTCCAGGTCGAAGCCCTCGTCCACGACCCGCTCCGCCTCGACCGCGGCGAGGATCCCGAGGTCGCATCCCCGGCGACGTCCCCAGCGCAGGCAGACGTTCCGCGCGATCTCCGCCAGCCACCGATCCGCTCCGGCGGGATCACGCAGCTTGTGCAGGTTCCGCCACGCCTCGAGCAGCGTCTCCTGCGCGAGATCCTCGGCTGCGCTGCGGTCGCCGGAGATGGCGGCGCAGAGCCGCACCAGGCGGTCGCGCCGCCCGGCGCGCCAGAGCTCCGCCTGCACAGCCTCGGCCACCGCTGTCGCGTTCGTGCTCATCCGTAGGTCATATCGCCGCTCGGCGGCGGGGACCAACGGCGTTTCGTGCGGCCGGCGCGAATCGGTGGGTGGCGGTCCGGCTGGACCGCCACCCACCGTGCGTCGTGCTCTACCGGCTGAGGTTCACCGGGAAGGAGACGAGGCGGCGCGTCGAGATGCCGGCGAGCAGGGGCTCGCCCGGCTTGCGGGCGCGGGCGAAGACGACGAGCAGCTGCTGCCGCGGCGTCGCCGGGTAGCCGGCCTGCCGGTTCATCGTCAGGGTCGCCCAGCCGTCGGCACCCGTGGGCTGCTCGGCGGTGCTGAACATGTTGTACGGCACGGCCGTGCCGTACACGAGGGCACCCTGGACCGCGCGACCGCCACAGGCGGAGACGTGGAAGCGCACCGTCACGGTGTTGGTCGAGCCACCGACCGGCGACGGCGAGATCTGCTGGCCGTCGATCAGCAACCGGGCCGGCGGCGAGATCGAGCCCACGGCCACGGGACCCGTGCCGGACGGACACCCGGTCGCCGGCGGCTGCTGGCGGTCGCCGATCAGCGCCGTCTGCGCGCTCCGGGCATTCGCCGAGCCGTCGTTGTTGGTGGCGGTGACGCGGACCCGCAGCGTGTTCCCCTCGTCGGGGTTCCGCAGCAGGTACGTGCGCTCGTTCGCACCGCCGATGGCGGCGCAGCTGTTGCCGTTGCGGTCGCAGCGCAGCCACTGGTAGGCGTACGTGATCGGCGGGGTGCCGGTCCACGTGCCGTTCGCGGCGGTCAGGGTCTCGCCCTCACGGGGCGTCCCCGAGATCGTCGGCGCCGCGGTGTTCACCGGCACTGCCTGGCTCGCGGCCGAGCCGACCCCCACGATCGCGATCGCCGCGGCGGCGACGAGCACCAGCACGAGCGAGCCGCTCAGAAACGTTCTCTTCCTGGGCATGTCGTTCCCCCTTCGTGATTCATAGGCTTCTCGTCCGAGAAGCGGATGGAGCAGTGATATCCACCTCGCGCCGCCGGAAATCGTTAGGAAATCGTGAGCGGCACGAAGGCGCTCCTGCAGGAGACGTCGTAAGGTTCGACGATGCCACGTCCTCAGGCGAGGGGCGCTCACGACAGCACGGCCGACCACCTCGAGCGCGGCCTCCGCGCCTACGGGCGGCGCCGGTGGCTGGACGCGTACCGGTCGCTCTCGCGCGCCGACCGCGCGGTGCCGTTGCCGCCGACGGAGCTCGAGCTGCTGGCGACTGCTGCCTACATGCTCGGACGCGACGACGACCAGCTGCGGCTCCTCGAGCGCGCCCATACGGGCCACCTCGAGCACGGAGACCACCCGCGGGCGGCACGCTGCGCCTTCTGGATCGGCCACAACCTCGCCGATCGCGGCCAGCGCGGCCCGGCGGGCGGCTGGTTCGCGCGGGCGCAGCGGCTCGTCGACGGCGAGGAGCACGACTGCGCCGAGTCGGGCTACGTGCTCCTGCCGCTGCTGCTGCAGCAGGCCGCGAGCGGCGACGCGCCCGCCGCGTACGAGACCGCGACGGCTGTCGCCGCGATCGCCGAGCGCTTCGGCGACCCCGACCTGCTCGCGCTCGCCCTCATGGGCCAGGGCCGGGCGCTGCTCGCGCAAGGTCGGCTCGCCGCCGGTCTCGCCCGCCTCGACGAGGCGATGGTGGCCGTGACGGCCGGCGAGCTGTCACCCCCCGTCCAGGGCCTCGTCTACTGCGGCCTGATCACAGGCTGCCGGCAGGTACACGACCTCCGCCGTGCCCAGGAGTGGACCTCCGCGCTGACGACGTGGTGCGACGAGCAGCCCGACCTCGTCGTCTACACGGGTGAGTGCCTGCTGCACCGCGCCGAGGTGATGCAGCTCCGCGGAGCGTGGCCGGAGGCGCTCGACGAGGCGGAGCGGGCGGGCGTGCGGTTCTCCGAGCGCATCAGCGCCAGCCGATCGTCGGCCGCCCAGGCGTTCTACCGGCAGGGCGAGCTGCGGCGCCTGCGCGGTGAGCTCGCAGCGGCGGAGGAGGCGTACCGCCGGGCGAGCGCGCTCGGTTGGGAGCCCCAGCCGGGGCTGGCGCTCCTGCGGCTCGCCCAGGGGGACGGCGGGGCCGCCGCGGCCGCGATCCGTCGAGCGGTGGGGGAGGCGACCGAGCCGGCGAGGCGGGCCGGCCTCCTCTCGGCGGCCGTGGAGATCATGCTCGACGTCGGCGACCACGAGGCCGCGAGCGTCGCCTGCGCCGAGCTCGACCGGATCGTCGCCGCCGGCGAGTCGACGGCCCTGGCTGCGATGGCTGCCGAGGCACGAGGGGCGCTGCAGCTCGCGCGCGGTGACGCGTGGGCGGCGCTCGTCTCACTACGCCGGGCGGTCAAGGCGTGGGAGGAGCTGCAGGCGCCGTACGAGGAGGCGCGCGTCCGGGTACTCGTGGGCGAGGCCTGCCGTGCCCTGGGCGACGTGGACTCGGCGACGCTCGAGCTCGACGCGGCCCGGGCGGTGTTCCGGCAGCTCGGAGCCGCGCTCGACCTCCGGCGGGTCGAGCAGCTCCTCGGCCGTGAGGTGACCGCGGCCGGCGGGCTGACAGCGCGTGAGCTCGAGGTGCTTCGGCTCGTCGCGCGCGGCCGGACGAACCGGTCGGTCGCGTCCGAGCTCGTCATCAGCGAGAAGACCGTCGCGCGGCACGTGAGCAACGTCTTCACGAAGCTGGGCGTCACGTCGCGGTCGGCCGCGACGGCGTACGCGTACGAGCACGACCTCGTCTGAGCCGCGGTCCTGCGCAGAATTACCCAGCGACCGCGGGCCCGCGATTTGGACCGTTCGCCCGATGCGCGGGCGGCCGCCGCTCCCTAACGTCGCCCGCATGCAGAGGGACGAGCTGGACCGGGCGCTCGCGGAGGCGCAGGAGGCGCTGCTCGCACGGCAGGCACCCGGGACGCGTGTGCGGCGCGTCGGCTGGTCGGGAGGCGAGACGCAGGTCCTCGAGCTCGGTGCCGGGCCGCCACTCCTGCTCGTCCACGGCGGTGGCGACTGCGCGATCGAGTGGGTGCCGGTCCTGTCGCAGCTCGCACGCACCCACCACGTGCTGGCCGTCGATCGGCCGGGGCACGGGCTCGCCGACCCGTTCGACTACAGCGGCGTCGACCTGCTCGAGCACGCCCGTGTGTTCCTCGGGGACGTCCTCGACGCGCTCGGGCTGGAGGCGACCGAGATCGCGGGCAACTCGATGGGCGGCCTCTGGTCGGTGGCCTTCGCGCTCGCCTCGCCGGACCGGGTCTCTCGCCTGGCGCTGCTCGGTGCGCCCCCGGGCCTGAGGCGCTCGGTGCCGCGGCAGCTGCGGCTGCTCGGGCTGCCGCTGCTCGGCGGGCTCGTCGGGCGCAGGCTCCTCGCGGACCAGACACCGGAGGCGAGCCGCGCGTTCTGGGGCGAGCTGCTCGTCGCCCGCCCCGAACGCCTCGACAACCCGTTCCTCGAGGCGGACGCGGCGCACATGCGGAGGAACGTCGACAGCGTCCTGAGCCTGATCGGGCGCGCGGCCGGGGCGAGGGGTCTCAGTCGAGCGCTGCTGCTCGGGGAACGCTGGCAGGAGCTGGCGGTGCCGACGCTGCTTCTCTACGGCGACCGCGACGCGTTCGTCGGCCGGCGCGACGAGGCGGCCTGGTCGGCGCTCTTGGAGCGCAACCCGCACCTCCGCGTCGTTCGCGTCGCCGGCGCCGGCCACCTGCCCTGGCTCGACGCCCCCGAGCGCGTCGTGGGCGAGCTCGAAGGCTTCCTCACCACCGACGCCGACGACTACAGGAGGAGGAGAACGGCATGACGATCATGGAGCAGCAGGAGCTGCGCAAGGCCTGGGACGGGATCGCGGCGGGCTACGACCGCTTCGTCACGCCCAGCCACATGTGGCTCGGGCACGAGGCCGCCACGCGTGCGGGCGTCGCCCCCGGCCAGCGCTTTCTCGACGTCGCCGCCGGCAGCGGCGCCCTGGCGATCCCAGCCGCTCGTCTCGGCGCCCGCGTGCTCGCGACCGACCTCTCGCCGGAGATGGTCCAGCGGCTCGCCGCGAGGGCGCGCGAGGAGGGGCTCGAGGGCTTCGAGTGTCGCGTCATGGACGGGCACGACCTCGAGCTCGAGGAGAACACGTTCGACGTCGCCGGCTCGCAGTTCGGCGTCATGCTCTTCCCGGACCTGCCGCGTGCACTCGCCGAGATGACGCGGGTGACGAAGCCCGGCGGCCGCGTGCTGCTCGTCGTCTTCGGCCCGCCGACGCAGGTCGAGTTCCTCGGCTTCTTCATCGGCGCGATCCAGGCGGTCGTGCCGGGCTTCACCGGCCTCCCGCTCGACCCGCCGCCGCTGCCCTTCCAGGTGGCCGCTCCGGAGAAGCTCCGCGCCGCGCTCGCCGACGCCGGGCTGCAGGAGATCACCCTCGACAGCGTCACCGAGCGGCTCGAGTTCGAGTCCGCTGCGGAGATGTGGGACTGGGTGACGAACAGCAACCCGATCGGCGCCGGCCTCGTCGCCGACCTGACGGAGGCGCAGCGGGCCGAGGTGCGCAGCGCCCTCGACGGGCTCCTCCGGGAGCGCTCCGGCGGCGCCGGGCCGGCCGTGCTGACGAGCCCGATCCTGATCGGCATCGGCTCGAAGTGAGCGCTACCCCTCCTCCGTGGGCACGCGACGCACGCGCGGGTCCGTGAAGACGTCGAGCTCGTCGCGGCTCGCGGTGGAGAACTCGGACACGACCGCACCCGCCGGGCCGGCCTGGAACCAGTGCAGCGTGTCGGCGGGGATCGTGTGCTGGTGGCCCGGCTCGAGCCGCAGCTCGTGGAAGACGGTGTAGGCGCCTGCCGGAGGCGTGCAGGCGGGCTCGGGTGTCGTCTCGCCCTCGACGTAGAGGAAGACGACGCCCGCCCGGCAGCGGAACGTCTCCTCCTTGCCCGGCGCCCCGCCGTGGGGCGGGTGGCGGTGCTCCGGGCAGGTCTGGCCGGGGTAGAGGACGAGCTCCTTCGCACAGTGGCGCTCCGTGTTGACGTAGGTCAGGAGCTGCAGACCCGTCTGGCGGAGGCTCGAGAGGCCGAAGTCGGCGACCTCGATCCGCCCGCGCTCGTCGTCGGTGACGACGATCCCCGCGGCCGCGAGCCGCTCGAGCGTGTACGCCTGCGCCTCGCGCTGCTCCGCCGCCGTGATCACCCTGCGATCTTCCCCGCTCCGGCGGCGGCGCGACAGTGGAACGTCCGCGGCTCGAGCCCCGTCTCGGCGCGGTAGCTCGCGGAGGCCCGCTCCGCGACTCGCCGGGCGTCCGGGGCGGGGACGAGGGCGACGGCGCAGCCGCCGAAGCCTGCCCCCGTCAGCCTGGCGCCGAGCGCGCCTGCCTCCTCGAGCGCCGTCACGAGCGCGTCGAGCTCGGGTGTCGAGACCCCGAAGTCGTCGCGCAGCGACGCGTGGCTCGCGGCGAGGAGCGGGCCGAGCGCGGCGGTGTCGCCCGCCGCGAGCGCGTCCGCCGCGGCCAGCACCCGCTCGTTCTCGGCGACGACGTGGCGGGCACGCGGGTCGTCGGCGACCTGCTCCGGCGTCGCATCGCGGAGCGCCCGCACGCCGAGTCGGGCCGCGACGGCCTCGCACGCGGCGCGCCGCTCCGCGTACGCGCTGTCGACCAGCCGCCGCTCGACGCCGGAGTGCACGACCAGGACGGCGAGGCCGGTTGGAACGGGAATCGGCCGGATCTCGAGGCTGCGGCAGTCGATCAGGAGCGCGTGCCCGGCGACGCCGGCGACCGAGGTGAGCTGATCCATGATCCCGCACGGGACGCCCGTGGCGAGGAGCTCGGCCT
>DASUOK010000240.1:0-27509 GCA_036276675.1 Gaiellaceae bacterium
CCGCAGCGCGCGGAAGGCGTTGCCGGGTAGGTAGATACCCGTCCCCGCCTCGTCCCACGCAGCCTGCCGCTCGACCACCTCAGCCGAGAAACCGGCGCGCGTGAGCTTTCGGGCGGCTGCGAGCCCGGCGACGCCGGCCCCAACCACGAGAAGTCGTTTCCCGCTCACGTCAGCTGACCGCGCCCCTTGTGGTTTGGGGGCACCGGTCGACCATGCCGTTCCAAACGACGACGGAGTCGTCCCAGCCATCGTCGTCCTCGGGCGAGGGCGGGCACGCGAGACGCGCACTCAGACCGTTCAGATCCGCAGAGAGCGGGTCGGCACCGCCGCCCTCGAGTTCGGCGAGCTCAGCCGCGATGGCGTTCATGCCGCAATCTCAGCCTTCGCCGAACGGCGCGTCCTGCCCGCCTTCGACAGGCTCTCGGCTTCGCGCGAGGCAAGGTGCTTCACGACGTAATCGGCATCTCTCGCCGCCCCGCCGACGAGCTGCGACGCCATCGCAGAGAGGAAGTACAGCCCCAGGAAGTAGAGACCGGGCTCCGAGCTCACGACCCCCCGGTCGTGCAGCGGGGCTCCCTCCTCGTCGAAGACCGGCAAGTCGATCCACGAGAAGTCCGACTCGAACCCGGTGCACCACGCCACGTTCGCGACATCGAGGACGCGACCATCGTCGAGCACCGGCATCCCGTCCCGCACACCCGCAGTCCTCGGGACGCGTTCGATCCCGGCGGCGGCGAGATCCTTGCGCCTGACGCGTGCCAGCGGGAGGCCCCGGGACCGAAACCGGTCGCTGACCTTGCGCCCCATGGGCGTCTTCACGGTCAGCAGGCGCGTGAGGAGGAACCAGAACGGAGGAGTGAGCAGCCGGTCCGCCCGGCCGCCGGCGCGCAACGGCTCCTGGCCCGTGTCCCTTCCCGAGAGCAGCACACGGTGCTCGCGAGACGCTTCGAGCGCTATCTCGGCTCCCGAGTTGCCGGCGCCGACGACGAGAGTGTCGCCGTCGCGGAACTGCCAGGGCCCTTGGTACTCGCTCGAGTGCAGCTGCACGATGCCCGGGTCCAGCGCGCGCGCGAAGGACGGGATCTTCGGGCTCTGGTAGGCGCCGGTTGCCACGACCACGTTGTCGGCCTCGAGGCGCCGGTCGCCCGAAACGAGAACGAGAGCTCCACCCTCCCTCGAGAGCCGGTCCACGCGGACGCCAGTTCGGACGGGGAGCTCGAAGCGCTCGACGTAGGCCGCGAAGTAGTCGGCCACGTCGTCTTTCGAGGGGTACGACCATGACCGCGCGGGGAACGCCCAGCCCGGCAGGCCGTCGTAGCGGGCCGGGGTGAACAGTCGGAGCGAGTGCCAACGCTTGCGCCACGAGTCGCCGACACGGTCGCCCGCGTCCAGGATCACGAACTCGCGGCCTCGCCTCGCCAGGTGATACCCGGCAGCCAGGCCGCCCTGGCCGGCGCCGACGACGACCGTGTCGAACCGCTCGGTCTTCTCCATCTCGAGCTCCTCCCTGTGAAGACAGGCGGACGGTACTGCGCCCCGCGGGCGATCTCATCGCTCGGAACCACCAACTCGCTCAGCGCCGACATGGTCATTTCTGACCACGTAGCCTCCAGGTCGTCAGACCAGGGCGTGCTCGAACGCGAACGCAACGGCCGCGGTTCGCGACGGCACCCGGAGCTTGGCGAAGATGTTCTGCACGTGGCGTGCGACGGTGTGCTCGCTGATGACGAGAGCCTCCGCGATCTCCCGATTGCTCCTCCCGGCGGCGACGAGTCGCAGCACCTCCAGCTCACGCGGCGTCAGCCCGTAGCTGTCGCGGGCCGCTGCGGTTCCGAGCAGCGAGTCGACGTCACGGAGATCCGGCGCTGCTCCCAGCGCCTCGAAGACGCCCCGTGCAGCCTCGAGCTCCATCGCAGCCGCGTCGTCGTCGCCGAGGATGCGGCAGGCGAGCCCAACGAGCACTCGCACCCGAGCCGCCTCGTACGGCGCGTCGAGCTCATGCCACAGCCGCCACGCCGAGCGAAGCGAGACGAGCGCGGCACGCGCCTCGCCCACGGCCAGATCCACTGCTCCCCGAGTCTGCTCGACCATCGCCGCGAGCATGCGGCTTTCGTAGCGCTCGGCGATCTCGCCGAGCTCGCGACAGGCGTTACGTGCGTCGTCCAGATCGCCGACGGCAACCATGATCTCCGCGTAGGCGGCGAGCAGTCCCGCACGCTTGAGGGGCTCGGCGATCTCTCCGGCCGCGCGGCGGATCGCGGCGGCGGCGGCACCCTTCCTTCCCTGAACCAGCCGCAGCTGGGCCAGGCCCGGCTGCGGCTCCCAGCCCGACCGGCTCGCCTCCCGGTAGGCCGCCTCGGCTGCCTCGAACTCGCCCTGCAGGCGAAGCAGCTCTCCCTGGCGATAGAGGGCCAGGCCCGCGGCGGAGTTCCTCGTCTCCGCGAAGCGATGGCTCGCGCGCCGCGCCTCTTCGAGCGCGTCCGGCCACGCGCCCTCCAGCTGCATGATCTCGGCGCGATGCACCAGACAGCGACCGGTGAACGCCACCAGGTCGGGTTGGTCGGCGCACCACCGCGTCAGGGCCGCCGTCCATTCCCGAGCCCGGCCCACCTCATAGACCTCCTGACACGCCAGGATCACGCCGCAGTAGACGAGGCCGATCGGAATCGGCGACAGCTCACCCGTGGTGACCGCGACCATGGCCTCGTCCAGCAGTGCGAGCCCTTCGTTGACCCGCCCCTGTTTCAGCAGCATGTACCCCTGGCCGGCAGCCGCGAGCGCGAACAGGTCCGCGTCCCCGAAGCGCTGTCCGATCTCCAGGGCGGCAGCGGCCGTGGCAGCCGCCGCCGCGAGGTCGCCGGCGCCCTCGTGCCGATACATGACCGGCAGCAACATCCAGCCACGCTCCGGACAGTCGCGTCCGTAGCTCTCGAGCAGCCTCTGCGCACGAGCGAACCAGCCGGTCGCGCCGCCCACCTCGCCCCGCAGGGCCAGGTTCGTGCCGATCCACCCTGCACAGCTCGCGGCGCGCCGGGCCTCGCCGGCGTCGACATAGACGTGATGGGCACGCGCCAAGAGGCTCATCCACTCGTCGTCGCGCCCGAGCATGTAGGCGGAGGTCGCTAGGAGCTCAACGTCCTTGGCGTCAAGCGGCACGACCTGATCTGCACGGGACAACGACTCATAGGCGTCCCCCCACGCGCGGTCGGCATAGGCTCGGCGCCCGCGCTCGAGCTGCGCGGGGCTCCGCGCCGTCGGTGCAGCTTCCCGCTCTCGCCTGGCTCGAGCCGGCGACATAGAGAGCACTCTAGGCTCTCGTCCGAGCTGAGTGATGGGGGTGATCGATGCTCGAGGCGCCGGCCACGGTCGTCCAGAGCGCGGGGCTGCTCGAACCCGCGGCTCGATCACTCATTGTGCGCGCAGGACCGCCCAGACCCCGTCGTCGCCCACGGCGACACCCCACGGGTGGTACCGATTCGGGTCGTGCGCCTCGTCTTCGGGTCGATCCCCACACCGCACGGGTCCTCCGGGACGGCTGCCCAGATGCCGCCGGCACCGGCAGCATCGGCCGCGACTCCGCCGACGCCGTCTCCAAGGAGTACGCGGCCCCCGCGCGCTTCAAGGGCGGCACGATCCTCCAGGTCGAAGTGAACATCGGCGACGACCAGTCATCGCCCTTCGAGCGAGTCGCGGAGATCGATGAGCGGCTGCTGGCTGGTGCGGATGATGCCGTCGCTCGGACGATCGAGATCGACGACCAATGCGATGACGGCGCTCAGCGCTACGGCAAGCACAACCGCGCTGATCGTGCTGCGGCGCCCGGTCAAACCAGCGTTGTAGCCGACCATCCCAACGCTGAAGATGACGCCGCCGACAAGGAGCCAGATGATCGTTGGGGGCACGCGGGCGTACAGCCCGGCGGTCACCCGCGACGCGTGCAAGTCGATCGTCTCGTTGAGCGACTCGATGAAGATCGCGACCACCGGACGCTCGCCGGACTCGCGCGCCAGTCCCTCGGCGATCGTCCACATTTCATCGTGGATCTCCACCGATCGATCGATCTTGGCCCCGAGTTCGTCCTGGTCGTCGACGATGCGAAGCGGCACGTATTCGCGCAGGAGCGTCTCCAGCTGCGCCGAGTGCGGCTCGGGTAAGTACCCGGCGCGAAGCAGGGTCGTCCCGATCGAGTTCGCTTCCTGAAGGACGAGCGCGCGCCGCGCGTCGTAGCGATCTGCCGCCATTCCCGTCGCGATCGCGAGGAGGAAGGCCATCAGCGCCAGGATCGAACCGACGATCATTCCGGTCGGCCCAGTGACCTCGCCGGCGGCGCGGCGCTCGCGCCACGCTCCGATTCGGTAGCCGAGCTCGTAGAACGCAAGCGTGGCGAGGATGAGCGCCGGGACGACTACGAGCAGTGAGATGTCGTCGAGCGGCTGTTGAGACATCAGCGCATACCGGCGGGGCGCAACCTAGAGAGGCATCAGCAACCTAACGGTCTCGGCGGTCGGCGACGGCGTGCGCAACGAGACGCGCACCCGTGCTGGTGTTCGGACGCAGGCGGTGGGTCGAGCGACAGCCCGGCTCTTTCGCTGGAGCTCCGGCTGGCACGAGTCGCAGTCGGTGTTGTCGTGCTGACCCAACGGCGCCGGACCTGGCGCACGCCCCGAGAAGTGCTGTCGGCGCGTGCCCGTCTTGCGGCATCCGCGGCGCGGCACACCTGTCGCGGGGCGCGCTCGGCGACGATCGTCAGCGACGCTCGTCTGCCTCGACATGCCGGCCCCGCGCGAGTACGACTGCGTCTGCGAACGTCGACCTCGCGATCGCGTTCATCCACATCCGGGTCACCCACGGCCGCCGCCAGAGGATGTGGTCGTTGTACACGAGCGGCACGACGGCTGCCTGCTCACCGACCCAGATCCGCTCGAACTCGCGGTATGCAGCCAGCCGCGCGTCCGGCTCGCGGAGGGCGCCGGCCCGGGCGAGCAGCCGTTCGAGCTGCTCGTCACGATAGAGCCACGGTGCCCACCCGAGCAACGGCTCGAGGAAGCCGCGACCCGGGTCCGGGACGTCGTAGTCCCACGACCAGAAATAGGCGTGTGCGCTTCCCCTCGCGGCTGCCTCGAGGTCGTGGGACGAGTACGCAGGGACCCTTCGCACGCGGAATCCGACCGCCGCCAGGTGGGCGGCGATCTCGGATCCGGCCTGGTCCCAGATGCCGAAGTGCGCGAGGACGATCTCGTCCGGACCGCGTCCGTCTGGAGATCGCGCCTCGGCGAGCAGGGCTCGGGCACGCTCGGGGTCGAAGGGCGCAGCGACGCGTGGCGAATGAGCGGGCATCGCGGGCGGCAGCAACCCACCGGTGAGCGCCGGAGCTCCGCCCATCGTCCGTGCGACGCTGCCCCGGTCGATCGCGTGCGCGGCCGCCCTGCGCACACGGGCGTCATCGAACGGCGGCCGTGTCGCGTCGAGCCCGAGATAGTCGGTGAATCCACCGGGAGCCCGCTCGGCGACGGTCGTATCGGTGGCGATGTCTCCAGCGAGCGCCGCAAGGCCCTCGTACATCAGGTCGTAGTCGCCGCGCCGCCACCGGTCGCCGGCTGCCTCGGGCGACGGCTCGAGCTCGATCGCGACCTCCTCGACGTTGCCGCGCGACCCGTGCCACGCGGGCGCGGACCGAAGCGTGATGCGGCCGGAGGAGCGTGCATCCTTGCCGGTGCTGCGATGCGTCAGGACGAACGGGCCGTTCCCGACGAGGGGGACGTCTCGGTGCCACTCTCGGCCGCGCCGCTCGTACACGTGCCGCGGCCAGGGGAACAGCGCCGGTTGGCCGAGCATGTACAGGAAGTGATTGTGCGGCTCGCGCACACGGATCTCGAGCACGTGCTCGTCCACCGCGTCGGCGGCGACACCGTCGAGCCAGTAAGCCGAGGGTGTCCCGTCGGCCGCCATCCGGGCGAACGTGAACACGAAGTCGCCGGCGGTCACGGGGACGCCGTCGCTCCAGCGGGCGTCGGTGCGCAGCGTGAAGCGGTAGGAGCGGCCGTCCTTCGAGACGGTGAAGCGCTCCGCCAGATCGGGCTCGAGCTCGAAGTCCGGCCCGATCGCGACGAGCCCGCAAAACACGTTGCGTGTGATCCAGCCCGCGAGGTCGCTGTCGGTCAGTCCGGGCGCCGTCTCCGCGACCGGCCAGCCGGCGGTCGTCGCCCACGTGATCCGCTCGCTGGGCTCCAGTCGCAACGGCTCAGGCGGTGGGCGCGCAAATGCCTCGGCGAGCGCCTCGGCGGCGGCGGCGAACTCGAACGCGAGGTGGTGCGTCAGCGCGAGCTTGAGCAACGTCCGGCGGGCGTGGCGCTCGTCGCCCGTCCGCTCCATGAACGTGAGCGCCCTCCGATAGAGCTGCGCCGCCTCGCGGTCCGCGTACATCGCCCTGGCGGCGTCGCCCGCCTTGAGGAGGTACTCGACGGCTCGCTCCGGATCGGCGGCCTCGGCGAAATGGCGGGCGAGCACGCCGTACACCTCCGCGGGAGAGTCGCGGTGCAGCTCCTCGAGCGCTTCGCCGACGCGCCTGTGGAGCTCTCGCCGGCGTGCCTCGGGCATGGTCGCGTAGGCGACCTCCTCGACCAACCCGTGGCGGAAGCGGTAGTCGCGTGCAGGGAGGGCCCGGCCCTCCTCCAGCAGGTGGAGGTCGTCGAGCTCGGACAGCGTCCGAACGAGCGGCGCACGCGGAAGCAGCCGTTCGAGCAGCGGCAGGTCGAACGAGCGCCCGATCACGGCCGCCGTCATGATCAGCTCACGGGCTTCGGCGTCGAGGCGGTCGAGCCGCGCCTCCAGTGCCTCCTGGAGCGCCGACGGTATCGACGCCTCGCGCGCGAGACGCACGCGCCCGCTCTCGCGCTCGAGCACGCCTCGCTCGCGGAGGTCTCGGATCACCTCGCCGATGAAGTACGGGTTCCCGCCGACGCGCTCGGCGAGCAGCTGCACCAGATCCGGCGGTGCCTCCGCGCCGACGACCGCGCCGGCGAGCGCGCGCACGTCCGCCTCCTGAAGCGGTCGCAGCTCCACCAGGCGGTACAGATGCCCGAACCGCCTGCCCGCGCTGCGGGCGAGCTGCGCAGCAGCGTGGTCTGCGCCGTTGCGGTAGACGAGGATGAACCCGACGGGCTCGTCCTCGACCACGGGCAGCAGCTCGTGCAGGAGCGACAGCGTCGCGTCGTCGGACCACTGGAGGTCCTCGAAGACGAGACACAGCGGGCCTTCGCGCGCCAGGGCGGCGATGAGGCGATGGACCCACTGCACCGTCTCGGCCCTCACCGCGTCGCGCGCGAGATCGCGGATCCGCTGCTCGTGCGGCGCCTGCAGCGCGAGGCCGAGGAGCGTCGCGAGGAAGGGGTACGCCTCGTCGGCCTCGACGGCGAGCGCGCCGGTCAGCTTCTCGTGGAGCTGCGCGCGGACGAGAGCCTCCGATGAAGAGGTGCCACACCCGAGCCAGCTCCTCAGTTGCTCGCGTACCGGCCAGTAGGGGATCGTCCCCGCGTACGAGACCGCGTGTCCGACGAGGAAGCGGACGTGGCCTGCGGAGCGCTCCTCCAGCTCCGCGACGAGGCGCGACTTGCCGATGCCCGGCTCGCCGGTGATCGCGATCACGGCGCCTCGTCCTCTCCGCAGCGGCTCGAGGGCGTCGCTCATCGTCGCCAGTTCCGGGTCGCGGCCGACGAGCGCCGGCCGAAGGCGCGCCGCCTCCACGGCGTCGCCCTCGAGCTCCGGGTCGTGCCGGAGGATCCGCGCGTGGAGCCGCTGGAGCTCGGGCGAAGGCTGGAGGCCGAGCTCATCCGCGAGCGCGCCGCGGGCACGCCGGTACGCATCCAACGCCTCCGCCTGCCGATCGGCCGCGTACAGCGCGAGCATCAGCTTCGCCCACAGCCCCTCACGCAGCGGGTAGCGGCTGACCAGGGCCTGGAGCTCCGGGACGAGCTCTCGGTCCCGTCCGAGTGCGAGCTCCGCAGCGATCAAGTCTTCGGTCGCGGCGAGGCGGAGCTCCTCGAGGCGGGCGATCTCGGCCCGGAGGGACGGGTGCCCGGAGAGGTCGTCGAGGGCAGGGCCCCGCCAGAGGCTCAGCGCGCCGCGGTACGACTCGGCGGCCGCAGCCGAGTCGATGCGGGCGAGCCGTGCCGCCTCCTCGAGCAGAGCCTCGAAGCGGGCGGCGTCGAGCTCTCCAGGCTCGAGCTCCAGCAGGTACCCGCCCGAGCCGCCGTCGAGACGATCGGAGCCGACCGCATGTCGCAGGTGCGAGACATAGCTCTGCAGCGAGTTCCGCGCCGCCGGCGGCGCGGTCGCTCCCCAGACGTCGTCGATCAGCTGCTCGGTCGAGACCCGCCGATTCGCGCGCAGGAGCAGGTGGGCGAGCACCAGGCGCTGCCGCGGGCCGCCGAGCGGCACGACCTCGGTCCCGTCGACGATCTCCAGCCGCCCGAGGATCCGGAACTCCACGCCCGGACGCTATGCCAATCAGCACGTCGAGCCAATGCCGCCGCGACGGCGCTGGGGCGGGCGCTGCCGGCCGCGCGTCGTCGTCGCACCGGCCGACAGCGCCCCGCGAGGGCTTATCGCGCCTCGAGAGGTCCGCCCCCGGTCACCACGGGCTGTCGAAGGTATGGCAGATGTAGTAGTCCCAGCCGAAGCGTGGACCGAGGTAGCTCCACTCGTAGAGCGGCGGGGTGCTCGCGGCCCCCGGTGGGCCGCCGGGCGGGTCGGTGGGGCACGGCTGGCCGTGGAACAGGTCGGCGCGGATCATTCGCTCTGCCCCGAGCAGAGGCGCCTCCTCGGCGCCCGTGTCGCTCGTCGCGAACGTGAGGAGCAGCGCCGTCGCCGCGGTACCCGCGATCACCCCTTGCAGGTGCCCGGGCGGGAAGCAGTGGACGTTCGGGTTGGCCGGGAAGGCGGCCGCAGGGTTGACGCAGCTCCAGCCGGCACGCTGGAGTTGCGCAGGGCTCACGCCCGTGCCGGCGGTGGCCGTCGCGGTCAGGACCGCGACCGTTGCTGCCAGCGAGCCGATGATCACGACTCTGCGCATGCGTGGTTCACCTCACTCTCCCGTCGGCTACGCCTCGGCGCAGCTGACGTCCGGGTTCCAGGCGTTGAGCAGCCCACTCGGGTTCGGCTTCCAGATCCACGCGTGCAGCGCGTAGAACGGCGGCAACCCGTAGCGATTCGGGCTGTCGACGAAGTCGAACGTGCGCCCGAACAGCTCGGGCGGCGACGTGTGGCCGGCCGCCTCCCAGTCCGCCTCGAAGACGAGGTACTCGAGTGCGACCAGCTTGAACGTGCCGTTGTTGCGCCGCTCGTACACCAGCGCCTCGGGCTCGGCGGGGTCGATCACGCCTCCGTCGACGAGACGGGTCGGATCGGCGAAGTGGTCGCCCATCGCCCCGTCGGCGCCGTTCGCGATGCAGGTCGCGCCGCTCAGCTCCTGCACGTGAACGACGTAGCCGGCGGCCTGCGCCGCGTCGAGGTCGTGGTAGCCCGCCGTCGCCGCCGAGGCAACCGCCGCTTCCGACCTCTCGTTCGACGCCGCCGCGTAGCCGGCGACCGCCAGCAAGGGAGTCACGGCCACGGCCGCGACCAGCAGGCGTTTGAGCATCGTTCCTCCTTCCGCTCGATTCGCGCCCTCACGGGCGCGGACGCTGCTCACGATCGCGAGGGCCGCGTGTAGGACGCGTGTAGCGGCCGCTCGCGCCCGTGGCGGCTGAAGTGGACGTGCGCCGACATGAAAGGCGGTAGTGCGGAGCGGCTGCGAGGCGCGATGAGTTCGGCTCCCTCCGGAGGTCCTACTGCAGAACCGCGACAAAGGAGATCCCGATGGGCAAGCTGGTGGTGACCGAGTTCCTCTCGCTCGACGGCGTCATGGAGGCGCCCGGCGGCGAGGATTTCAAGTATCCGGGCTGGAGCTTCGCATTCGAGCGCGGCGAGGACGGGAATCGGTTCAAGCTCGACGAGACCATGGAGACCGAAGCGCTGCTGATCGGACGCGTGACGTACGAGAGCTTCGCCAGCGCGTGGCCGAAGCGCGAAGGCGAGTTCGCCGACAAGTTCAACACGATGCCCAAGTACGTCGTCTCGTCGACGCTCGACGATCCGGAGTGGAACAACACCACGGTCGTCAAGGGCGACGTCGTCGCCGAGGCCACGAAGCTGAAGGAGCAGATCGACGGGATCGTCCAGACGCCGGGGAGCCTCCGGCTCGTGCAGACGCTGCTCGAGCACGACCTGGTCGACGAGCTCCACCTGATGGTGTTCCCGGTGATCCTCGGAACGGGGCGCCGCCTGTTCGGTGCGACGACCGAGAAGACGGACTGGCGGCTCACCGAGGCGAAGCCAGTCGGGCCAGACGGAGTGCTGGTCCTGATCTACGAGCGAGCGAGGTAGAGATGGGTGGGCGCCGCCGATGACGGCGCGGCCGACGAACGCGCAACCAGCGTGAGGGAACGGCAAGATCGACGAGCTGCGCCGGGCGCGGGGCTCACGTCGCGGCCGCCCCATCGTCGATGCATGCCTCGACGGCCGCGCGCACAGAGGGATAGAAGTGCTCGCGGCCAATCGCGTCGGTCACGCCTGCCAGCTCGAACGATTCCTCCATGCGTGCCCTGAGGCGGGCGACGACGAGGGTGATCCCGTCGTCTCGCAGGTCCTTCGTGAGCTGTTTGAGCGCGTCGAGGCCGGTCGAGTCGGCGTGCGTGACCGCCTCCGCATCGAACACGAGCCACGAGACCGCTGCCGGAGCGGCGCGAACCGCCTCCCGCACGCGCCCCTTGAAGTAGCGAGCGTTGGCGAAGAAGAGGCGGTCGTCGAGGCGGTACACGACGACGCCCGATGTCACCTGCGCAGTCCGGTGGAGCGCAACGTCGCCGTAGCGTCCGAGCTGCTCCACCCAGCCGAGCACGGCGTCGTGTGGGCGGGCGCTCCGCCTCACGGTGTCGATCACCGAGAGCCCGACGGCGACGCCGAGCGCCTCGAGCACGCCGAACACGACGACGCAGCCGGTCGTCACCCCGGCGATCGCGACCTCGACCGGGTCGACCGCGGCGAGCGCACGCCAGGCCTGCGGCGCGACGAGCCCCACCGCGGCGAAGACGATCACGGCGCCGAGCACCGCCTTCGGCAGGTACTGCACCGGCTCGGTGAGAAAGAGCAGGATCAGGAGGACGGTGGCGGCGGCGACGAGGGCTGCGATCTGGCTGCGCGCGCCCATGCCGTCGTTCACCGCCGTGCGGGAGCTGCTCGCGCCGACCGAGAACCCCTGGGACAAGCCGGCGGCGGCGTTCGCCGCGCCCATCGCCAGCAGCTCCTGCGAGGCGCGCACGTGCTGGTTGTGCTTCCCGGCGAAGGAGCGTGCGGTCAGGATCTCGTCCGCGAACGAGACGAGGAAGATGCCGAGCGCGGCCGGCACGAGCTGGATGACGTCCAGCCAGGCAGGGGTCGGCACGTCGAAGCTCGGAAGCCCTGCGGGAATGGCGCCGACGACGGCCACGCCGTGCGCGTCCAGGTCGAGCGCCCAGGAGAGCCCGATCGCCGCGACGACGACGACGAGCGCCGCCGGGAGCCGCGGCATGACCACGCGGAGCGAGAACAGAGCTGCGAGTGCGGCGCCCGCGACGGCGACCGTGACACCGCTGACCGCGCCGAGCTCGCGCACCACCTCCCAGAGCTGGGCTAGCGGGTCGCGCGCCTCGATCGACAGACCGAGGAGCTTCCCGAGCTGGCCGATCACGAGGATCACCGCGACCCCGTGGATGTAACCGACCAGCACCGGCCGCGAGAAGTAGTCGGCGATCCAGCCGAGGCGCAAGACCCACGCGAGCGCAAAGCAGACAGCGACCAGGAGCGCCAGCATCGCCGCCAGCTCGGCGGCACCCGAGCTGGCCGCGGCGGCGAGCGGCAAGACCGCCACGGCGACGAGCGTGGAGATCGAGCCCTCGGGACCGACGATCAGCTGCCGCGACGAGCCGAGCAGCACATAGGCGACGGTCGGCAGCAGCAACGCGTAGAGGCCGTTCACGGGCGAGACCCCGGCGACCTCGGCATAGGCCATCGCCGAGGGCAACGCCAGTGCCGCCACCGTCACCCCGGCGACGAGGTCGCGGCGGGCGCTCGGACCCCGGTAGCGCGGCAACTGCGCGGAGACCGGAATCGCGCGTGCCAACATCGGCTCCGGCTCCGCCGCTCGAAACGGTGCTGTCTCCTCGTATGCAGCCGAAGCTGGCGAAGGAGCAGGGTGCGAACGATCGTCCATCTACGCCGGCTCTCTCTCCCCGATCCCAGATCCGGGTCTCGGTCGCCCACTCGGCCTTCGACGATGGGCAGCCTGCGGGCGGAGCGACACCTGGCGGCTCGCTCCGCCCGCGATCGACCTAGAGGCCCAGGATCTGCTGCTTCTTCGCCGCGTACTCCTCCTCGCTCAGGATCCCCTGGTCCTTGAGCTGGCTGAGCTGCTCGAGCTCGGCCATGTAGGCGGGCTCTGCCGGCGAAGCGGGAGCGGCCGGAGCCGCGGGAGCAGGTGCCGCAGGCGTTGTCTGCGGCGGTGGGGCAGCTGCGCTCTGACGCTGTGCGGTGCGACGTGCAGTGCGGCGGGCGACTCTACGTGGTGCGAACGGCATCTCTCGGTCCTCCTTGGTCCCTCGTGACGTTCACTGGATGAGGCTTTTCATGCACTGCGGCCGGCCGCGAGGGCTTCGGCCTCGGCGGCACCGATGAGGCCGACCGCGACCAGGTCGAGCGGGCTGATGAAGCCCGAGCTGATGGGGAAGCCGCCCGCGCGCGCGATCGCATCCCGCAGGGGGATCGCCCAGTGGTGCTCGAGCAAGATCAGCGCCGCGGCCGCGTCGTTCGGGATCTCCTCCAGGACGTCCCAGGCGTCCTCGTCGGAGAACAGGTCGACGCCCTCCGCGGTCGCCTCCGCGCCCGCGACCGCACCTGCTGCCATCCCCTCCTCACCTGCTGCGCCGAGGCCGATCAGCGCCCCGACGATGCTGCCGAACTCGGCTGCCTCGTCGTCTGAGAGGTTGCTCAGCTCCAGGGCTGCGGCCTCTCCCTCGGCGTTCTTGTACACGGTCAGCGAATCGATCACACGCACCGTGTCGCTCTCCCGCAGACGCGCGAGCTCTTCGAGGATCTCGCCCTCGAACTCTGGCTTGCTGAAGCCCAGTACCAACAGCTGCACCGGTCCGATCGCCACCTTGGCTCCTTCCGTGGTCGTTGAGCCGCGGACTGTCGGCTCGTGGTTGCGGTCGACCTATGCGAGCGCCTTCGCCTTGATGGCGTCGAACTCGGCCTGCGTGATCGCACCGCTGTCGAGCAGCTGCTTCGCCTTGTCGATCTCGGCGGCCGCGCCGCTGCCGGAGGTCGCGGTCGAGCGGATGTAGTCGTCCATCTGCTGCTGCTGTGCCCGAGCTCTCTCGATGTCCCTCTGCGCCATCTCCGCGTTGTTCGCGATCAGATAGACGAAGACGCCGAGAAACGGCAGGACGATCACGAAGATCAGCCAGAGCACCTTGCCGCCACCGCCGAGGTCGCGCCGGCGGAAGATGTCTCCGATGATCCTGAACAGCAGCATGAACCAGGCCACCCAGACGAAGAAGACCAGCATCGTCCAGAAGACGTCGAGGAACGGGTAATCAGCGGCGACCAGCATGTGGGGCTCTCCTTCTCGTTGGGGGAAGACGACGCGGTGCGGGCACGTCCGCAGGCGAGAGGCTCCTGCAATTCGCCCTGCCTGGGATCGTGGTCACTGCGCCCATGTTGGACGTCACGTGCTGCGCACCGCATCGTCCGATCGGGGTGAGGTGGCGGCGCAGCTCATCGGCTGAGCCGACGAGCGCGCCGGATCGGGTCCGCTCCGAGAGCAACCGTCCGCTGCTGCACGTCCCGCCGGCCGAGCATGATGCGCACATGGCCGGCGAGGCGCAGCGTCCACGAGCGACTCGGCGCCCTCGCCCGGCGATCGGTGAGCGGCTCGCGGGCTTCATCTACGGCACCATCGTCGTGCTGGCGGTGCTCGTCGGAGGGGTGCGGGCCTTCCCCGGTGACGCCGGGCGCATCGCCGCAATCGTCGTCATCACGTCCGTCGTCCTCTGGGTCGCGCACGTCTATGCGCACGCGCTGGCGCACAGCGTCGCCCACGACGAGCGCGTGTCTCCTGCCGAGTTGCGGCTGATCGCCCGCCGCGAAGGCTCGATCGTGGAGGCGGCGGTCCCGCCCCTCGCCGCGCTGCTGCTGGGGTTCTTCGGCGTCGTGTCGACGAACACCGCGGTCTGGCTCGCCTTCGGCGCCGGACTCGTCGTGCTGGCAGCTCAGGGCGTCGTCTTCGCCCACGTCGAGCGGCTCCGCTGGCCGGCGATGCTCCTGGTCGTCGCGGCGAACGTCGGCCTTGGCCTCGTCCTGGCAGCCCTGAAGGTCGTCCTCACGCATTGACCCGGGCGCGCGCTCGCTGCGCCGCGGCAAGCATGCCTGGATCGTCCCCTGGCGGAGGCACTCGGTCGCGCTCGCTGCTTCATGGCGGACAACGCAAGGCGGAAGGGAGTGGGACGGTGGTGGCGAATCCGACGCGAAGACGGCGTCAGCTGCTTGACGACGCGGCTCGTGACGTTCGAGAAGAGAGGTAGGGATGAACAACAAGAGCATGGCCGGCTGGATCGGCTTCGCCGGCATCCTGCTGGTGATCGTCGGCTCGATCGACTTCTTCCAGGGCCTGATCGCTCTGTTCGAGGACGAGTACTTCATCGTCACTGCGTCCGGGTTCCTCGTCGTCGACCTGACGGCCTGGGGCTGGGTCCTTCTGATCTGGGGCGTGCTGCTCATTTCCGCGGGCCTCGGGCTCGCGAGCGGGCAGGGATGGGCGCGCTGGCTGGCGATCGTGGTCGTGGGCCTCAACTTCATCGTCCAGCTCGGCTTCCTCGGCAACAGCCAGTATCCGCTCTGGTCGCTGACGGTGATGGCCCTGAACGTGATCGTGCTCTACGCACTGACCGCACGCTGGAGCGAGAGCGCGGCGGACCTCAGGGACACCCGCTAGCGAGCGCTCCGGGAAACGAGGCCGTCGCGCAGCACCCTGCGCGACGGCCTCCCGGCGTTACCGCTCGTAGCGACGGCGTGCAGTCCAGGTTGCGCGCAGAGTCGCGGCATCGGCCGGCTCGTGCGTGTACTCCTCCTCGACTGCGGCCACGGCGAAACCCGCATCTCCGAGCGCGGTACGGACGACCGCATCCGCGTGGAAGTACTGCCGATGCTGCTCACTGAAGGGGTCCCCGTGACGGGGCCGCGTGAGCTCGATCCTGGTGTCGCAGGTGCGGGCCCCGGGATCCACGACGCTGCTGATCACGAAGTCGTTCCCCGCCGCTCGCCCCGCGACCGTGGGGTTGGCGACCGTGAAGTCCATCATCGCGTCGGTGTGGAGGTCGAAGACGAGCCAACCGCCGGGCCGAAGGCGCTGGGCCACCGCTGCGAGCGTCAGCCGCAACTCAGCCGCGTTGAGGTAGTTGAGGCCGTCGAACGTGCAGACCGCCGCGTCGAAGACACCTTCGAGCGTCAGGTCGGGGAGCGTCATCCGGCTCAACGTCACCTCGGGGCCGAGGCGCTCGCGCGCCAGGGCCAGCATCGCGTCGGACGCGTCGACGCCGACGACCCGGTAGCCGCGGGCGGTCAGCTCGCCGGCGAGGAGGCCCGTGCCGCAGCAGAGGTCGAGCACCGAGCGTACGCCCTCCGGGTCTGCACGCCACCGATCGTGGAGGAACGAGGCCCAGCGGTCGTGGCAGGGGTCGACGACGATGTCGTCGTAGACCCCTGCCAGCCGTGAGTACGCCTCGACGTGCCTCACGTCGCCGCGGGTGATCCGGTCAGATGCCGAGGATCTTGGCCTTGGCGGCCGCGAACTCCTCATCCGTCAGGACGCCCTGGGTGTGAAGCTGCGCCAGGTTCTGGAGCTGCGCGGCCGAGTCGTCCTCCGGCTGGGACGGAGCCCCCTGCGGCTCCTGCGCGTACTGCTGCGCGTCCTGCTCTTCCCACCTCGCGGCCTGACGACGCTGCACGCGCCCGGACACGGCCGTGGCGGTTCCCGCGACGACGGCGGTGCGGGCTGCCATACGGAGAAGTCCCATGTCGTTCCTCTCGATCTCGAAGTGGACGGGGTCTAGCTTGGCTCGAGCGCGGCTGTCACGACGTCGACCGGAATCCGGATCGAGTCGATCACGAAGGCGTCGGCGGCCTGCAGGGCGTCGACCAGCTTCGCTGCCCAGAGGTTCTCGAATGCGACCAGGAGCGCCGAGCTGTTGGCCGGGAGGTCGTCGCTGATTTCCTCGGCATCCTCGGGCCCCAACGCACCCGGCTGCGTGATGTCGATCGAGAGGAAGTCCGCACCCGCCTCGTCGATGTCCGTTGCTCGCAGTGACGTCACGACACCGCCTGCATCCTTCGAGACGAAGAGCAGATCGAGCACTCGGATCGTGCCGTCCTCGACGAGATCCAAGATCGCCGGCGCGATCCGACCCGTGAACTTGTTGCCCGGAAAGCCAATGATGTAGACGTCGACGGGGCCGACTGCCATGAGATCTCCTTGTCGTGGACGAGCGCTCCAGCTACGTGTTCGAACGGATCCTGAGGCTGTGAGCCGCCTTCTCGTTCCGCCGCGCCAGTATACGCCCCGCCTCCCCACAGCATCGCCGGCGGTCGGGGACCGAGGCGATGAGAGTGGGCCGCGCGGGCAGTCTGCACCGTGAACGACTTTCCCTCCGACGAGAGGTGGATTCGAGATGACCAAGGTTCTCGCAGGGATCACGACGTCGGTCGACGGGTACATCGCCGGGCCCGACGACGGCCCGGGCCAGGGGCTCGGCGAAGGCGGCGAGCGGCTGCACTACTGGGTGTTCGGCGGGCCGTGGACGTACGACTCCGAGCCGCGCGGCGAGGCGACCGGCGAGGACGCCGCCTGGCTCGCAGAGGCCGTCACCAGGGTCGGCGCAGTCGTCGGCGGACGCTCGACCTACGAGGCGGCCGGGCACTGGGGCGGCGAGAACCCGTGGGGGCTGCCGTTCTTCATCGTCACGCACCGGCCGGACGAGCAACCGGAGGGCGGAGCCTTCACGTTCGTCTCCGGCGTGGAGGAGGCCGTCCGGCAGGCGGTGGACGCCGCGGGCGGGAAGGACGTCAACGTCATGGGCGGAGCCGACGTGATCCGCCAGGCGCTCGCGGCCGGGCTCGTCGACGAGCTGACGATCATCATCGCCCCGGTCGTGCTGGGGGGCGGGAAGCGCCTGTTCGAAGGCTTCACGCGCTCGCTGGACCTCGAGCACCTCGGCGTGCGGCAGTCGCACTACGCCACGTTCGTCGACTACCGCGTGAAGGGCCGCTGAGGCTCGCTGCAGGGGGATGAGCAGCAGGTTCAGACGGCCGGGGCGGTACGCCCCGGCCGTCGTGCGTGCTGGCGCGGCGCTCGAGCTCAGCCTCGACGCACCGCTAGGTGGCCGAAGCCGACCTCGGCAGCCAGCTCGAGCGTGGGCGCCGCCGGCGTCGAGCCGCGTACGACGGCGTGCTCGTCGGGGCGAGTGCCCTCGTCGGTCCTGCCGAGGACCGTCACCTGACCGCCGTCGGCGTGCGCCCGGATCTCGAGCGCAGCGTCGTCCGGGACCCGCACGAGCAGGTCGCCGATGCCGAGTGCGACGTCGATCTTCGTCGTTCCCGGCGGCAGCACGAGGTCGGTGAGGTCGACCGTGAAGTGGCCGATGCCGAACTCGTAGCTGCGCTCGAGCTGATTCGCCTGGAGCGGCCGCTCCTCTTTGTCGCCGATGCCGGCGGAGAGGTTCACCGGCGACGAGGCCGCCGTGGCGAAGGCTGCGAGGAGCACGGCGCCGAAGGGGAGAAGACCGCGGACGCGTCGCCTGCTCACCGCGCCGAGTGCGATCGCCCCTGCGACGACGCCGAGACCGGTCGCAAGCGCCAGGGTCAGGGTGACGTCATGGGTGCCGGTCGTCTCCAGGATGCCGAGCACGCCGGCCGCCACCAGGAGCGCACCGAGGGTCGGCCGGACGAGCGACCGCCTGCTCCGGCGGCCCGACGGGGCAACCGTCGCCGCCGGGGCGGCGACGGGGGCCGGCTCGGCCTCGAGCGGAGACTGCGTCTCGGACACGTCGAACCGGGGCAGCCACTCGAGCCACCTGGGCAGGTACCAGTTCCAGTCGCCCAGGAGCTTCATCGACGCCGGCAGGAGCACGCCGCGGACGATCGTCGCGTCGATCAGGATCGCGGTCGCGAGCCCGACACCGAACTGCTTGAACATCAGCATCGAGAGCGTCACGAACACCGCGAAGACCCCGACCATGACGATGGCCGCGCTCGTGATGACACCGGCGGTCGACTTGATGCCCCTCGCGACGGCCTCGTCGGTGGTCGCGCCCCGCTGCACCGCCTCACGGATGCGGCTGAGCAGAAACACGTGGTAGTCCATCGAGAGGCCGAACAGGATCACGAAGAGGAGCAGCGGGACGACCGGATCGATCCCGCCCGTCGGGGTGAAGCCGAGGAAGTCGCTGCCGTAGCCGTGCTGGAAGACGAGCACCAGCACGCCGTACGCGGCGGCGACCGAGAGCAGGTTGAGGACGATCGCCTTCACCGCGATCACGGGCGAGCGGAACGCGACGAGCATCAGCGAGAAGGCGAGCAGGAGCACGAAGCCGACGACGATGGGGAGATTCGCCCTCATCTCGTCCGTGCTGTCCTTCCACTGGGCGGTTGCACCGGTGACGCCCGCCTCGGCGCCGGCGACGGCGCCGACCGTGGCCGGCACGATCTCGTTGCGCAGCTGCGCGAGAGACGCGTTCGAGGCGGCGTCGGTGCCCTTGCCGTCGATCGGGACTGCGATCTCCGCAACCGTCCCGTCGTCGTTGACCTCGACGGTGATCGGCTCGTGCATACGCCCACTCGCGACGGCCTGCTGACGAAGCCGCTGGATCGCGGACTGCATCTCCTGCGAGCTCACGTCCGGAGCCTTGACGACCACGCTGGCCGGGAGCGCCGAGCCGGGGAACGCCTGCTGCATCCGCTCGTACGTCTGCACGGCCGGGAGTGACTGCGGGAACGTGTCGGGGCCCGGCTTGACCATCCGCATCTGCAGGGCCGGGAGCGCGAGGGCGACCAGGAGCCCGCCGGCGAGGACGGCCGACAGCCGTGGCCGGCGCAGGACGCCGTTGACGATCGCGCCCCAGATCCGGCCCTCGCCGTCGTCGCGGCGGATCCGGCCGACGAGCGGCACGCGGCCCCGGTCGACGCGGTCGCCGAGCCGCGACAGCAGCGCCGGCAGAACGGTGAGGGATCCGATCATCGCGATCGCGACCACCGCGATCGTGGCGACGGCGAACGACTCGAACACGGGATCTCCCGTCAGGAACATGCCCGCCATGGCAGTCATCACGGTCAGGCCGGAGACGAGCACGGAGCGGCCTGAGGTCGCGGCTGCGGCCTCGAGCGCGGCCCGTTCGCTGCGTCCCGCGGCCCGCTCCTCACGTTCACGCTTCAGGTAGAAGAGCGAGTAGTCGACGCCGACGGCGAGCCCGATCAGGAGCACGAGCGCGCCGGCTTCGTTCGCCATCGGGAAGAGGTGGCTGGTCCCGGCGACGACGCCGAAGGTCGCGAAAACGGCCGTCAGGGCGAGCAGCAACGGGATCCCCGCGGCGACGAGAGCGCCGAACGCGAGCACGAGGATGACGAGCGTGATCGGAAGCGACAGCATCCCGGCCTTGCCGAGGTCCTGCTCGACGGTCGTCGCGAGCGCGTCGACCGCACTGGCCATGCCGAACTCGCCGACGTAGAGCTGCGGGTGCGCCTTCTGGGCAGCGTCGACCTGGGCGAGAACCGGCCCGATCTTCTCGGCCGCCTCAGCTGCTGCGCCGCGGATCTCGAACTCGACGAGCGCCGAGTGCCCGTCGGGGGAGACCTGCCCGGTGCGAACGTTCTGGACGACGTCGAGCTTCGAGAGCCGCGCCACGACGTCGCCGACCGCAGCCGCGAAGGCGGCGTCGGTCGCCGAGAGCGTGCCGCTCTGGATCAGGACGCTCTCCGCGGCCGGGCGCTTGAAGCCCGCGTCGAGGATCCTGTCCATCCGGCCCGACTCGCGCGGCCCGGCGGTGTTCGGGTCGATCGTCTTCGCGCCGGCCATGCCGAGCGCGAAGGCAGCGACGACGAAGGCGAGCCAGCCGAACGTCGCCGTCTTCCAGTGGTCTGCACTCCACCGCCCCATGCGGGCGGCGAGGTTCTCGTTGTGCGTCTTGGCGGGCACTTCCTGCCTCCTTCGCGTGTGGGAACTTCCGCCATCGACGCTACGGCGGCGGCGGCGCGACAGCGTCGTCCGCAGGCCGTGTTCGCGCTCCGACCGTCCGACGATCTCGCCTCCTACCTGGGTAGGAGGCGAGCCCCGGGCGCGTGGAGTACGTTCGGCGCATGCAGCAGGTTCGCTCGCTCGCGCGCAGGTACGGATTCGACCTGCTGATCGGCCTTGCGGCGCTCGAGATCGCGCTCGAGGTCGCGCTCCGGGACGACCTGACCCGTGAGCCGACCACGACGCGCTGGTTCACGGTGCCGGCGATGGCGCTCGTCGTGCTGTCGCTGCTCGGGCGCCGCCGCTTCCCCTTCGCCGCCCCTGCGGCGGTCTGGCTCCTGGCCGCAGGGCTTTCGTTCCTCGACGGCCGCCTGGTCGGGTTCACGGCGACCGCGTCCATCGCCGGCATGGTCGCGGCATTCCTGCTCGGCAACCTGCGCAACGACACGGAGGCGCGGGTGGGGCTCACGATCGTGATCGCCGCCGCCGCGATCGTCGTCTACAACACTCCTGGCCACGCCCCGGGCGAGCTCGTCTTCATCCCGGTGTTGTTCGCGATCGGATGGCTTGCCGGCTTCGCTCTGCGCGAGCGGTCCGTGCAGGCGGAAGACGCGGAGGAACGCGCGCTCCGGGCCGAGCGCGAGCGCGAGGCGGCCGCCCGCCTCGCCGTCGCCGAGGAACGCGCCCGAATCGCGCGCGAGCTCCACGACATCGTCGCCCACAGCGTCAGCGTCATCGTCCTGCAGGTGGGCGCGGTCCGGCACAAACTCCCCCCGTCGCTGGAGGAGGACAAGGAGGCGCTCGAGGGCGTGGAGCGGACCGGCCGGGCGGCCCTGACGGAGATGCGCCGCCTGCTCGGCGCCATGCGCCGGGACGGCCAGGACCCCGAGCTGGCTCCCCAGCCCGGCCTGGACAGCCTCGAGTCGTTGCTCGAGGAGGTCGGCCGCGCCGGCCTCCCCGTGCGGCTGCACGTCGACGGCAGCCGCGTCCCGCTCCCGCGCGCGATCGACCTCTCCGCGTACCGGATCATCCAGGAGGGCCTCACCAACGCCCTCAAGCACGCGCGCGCCACGCAGGCCGACGTGACGGTGCGCTACGGCTCCGACGAGCTGGAGCTCGAGGTCCGCGACGACGGCCGCGGCCTCACGTCCAGCGACGGCCTCGGCCACGGGCTCGTCGGCGTCCGCGAGCGCGTGAAGATCTACGGCGGCGAGATGAGCACCGGGACGGCGAACGGCGGCGGCTTCGTCCTCAGCACGCGGCTCCCGCTCGGCGGCGACCGGCCGTGACGATCCGCGTGCTCGTCGCCGACGACCAGTCGATGGTGCGGGCCGGCTTCCGGATGCTGCTCGCGGGCGAAGCGGACATCGAGGTCGTGGCCGAGGCGAGCAACGGGCTCGAGGCGGTCGACAAGGCGGCCCGGTTCCAGCCGACGGTCGTGCTGATGGACATCCGCATGCCGGAGCTCGACGGCCTCGAGGCGGCCCGGCGCATCCTCGCCGCGGACGCCGGCGCGCGCATCCTCATCCTCACCACGTTCGACCTCGACGAGTACGTCTACGAAGCGCTCGCGCTCGGCGCGAGCGGTTTCGTGCTGAAAGACGATCCTCCCGAGCAGCTGATCGCCGCGATCCACACCGTCGCCGCCGGAGAGGCGCTGCTCTCGCCCACGATCACGAAGCGCGTGATCAAGCAGTTCGCGCGCATCTCCCGCCCCGCGCGCCCGAAGGAGTTCGACGAGCTGACCGCTCGTGAGCGGGACGTCCTGCGCCTGATCGCCGCGGGCCGCTCGAACGCGGAGATCGGGCAGGAGCTCTACATCAGCGACACCACGGTCAAGACCCATGTCACGCACATCCTCCAGAAGCTCAACCTCCGTGACCGCGTCCAGGCGGTCGTGCTCGCCTACCAGACGGGGCTCTTCGAGGCCGACCCCTAGCCAGACTCGAGATTGCGGCGGAGGTTCCGGTGGTAGCCGGCCAGCTGGCGCGCGATCACCCGCCTCGCCACCGGCTGCAGCAGGCGCAGCACGCCGCGCAGCTCGCCTTCGGCGACGAAGTGCACGCCGGTGCCGTCGCCCTCGGGCGCGAACGACCAGGTCCCGTCGATCGGATACGGCCCCTCGACGATGTGCATGTGGACCCGCGCGGGCCGCTCGAACTCCGTGAACTCCACGATCTGCTCGAACTCCTTGCCGCGGGGCGGCTTCGTCCGCTCGCGGACGCGCGTGCCCAGGCCCGGAGCGCCGGGCGTGAGCTGCTCCACCGACGTCTTCGACGTCTGCCAGTCGGCGAGGCGCGCCGGGTTCGTGAGGTAGTCGAAGACGACCTCGGGCGGCCGGCCGACGGAGAAGGTCTCTTCCACTCGCATGGCTTGCTCCTTCCTTCGTGCTCCCGCCGCGGTACCGATGGTCGTCGGGAGGCTGCCGACGACGGTACGGCGGACGCGCCTACGCTCGCGCCGGCGGAATCGCCGGGCTTGGCTCCGGTGCGCCCGGGCTCTCGGAGCCGAGCTCGAGGCGGGCGAGCGCGGTGCGCGAGCTGATGCCGAGCTTGCGGTAGACGTTGCGGAGGTGGAAGTCGATCGTGCGCGGGCTGAGGAAGAGCTGCGCAGCGACCTCACGGTTCGTGAGCCCCTCCGACACGAAGCGGACGATCTGGAGCTCCTGCGCGGTGAGCTCGGCGCGCGTGCTCGGGTCGCGCTTGCGCGCGCTCTGGCCGCTCGCCCGCAGCTCGACCCGAGTGCGCTCCGCCCAGAGTGCCGCCCCGAGCTGCTCGAACACGTCGAGCGCCACCCGCAGATGCTCGCGCGCCTCCACCCGTCGGCGCGCGCGACGCAGGAGCTCGCCGAGGGCCAGCTCGCTGCGGGCGCGCTCGAAGGGGCGTGAGGCGTCGGCGTGCGCCTCCAGCGCGGCCTCGAGGAGGCGCCTTGCTTCGCCCTCGTCCTCTGCGAGGAGCGCGCGGCAGTGCAGGGCCACCGCCCGCGCCCACGCAGCCCGCGTGCTGTCCGCCCAGCGTTCGACGACGTCCAGCCAGTCGCGGCCGGTCTCTCGATCGCCGGCGCGCACGGCGGCTTCGACCCGATCCAGCGCACCCCAGAAGACGACGAGGGTCGCGGAGATCTCTCGGCAGCGCCTGTACGCGTCCTCCGGCCGGCCGAGCCCCAGCTCCAGCAGCGCGAGCGCCCAGCTCGCGAGCTCGGTGACGATCCCGAGGCCCCGGGCGGAGGCGAGCTCGCGGCTCTCGGCCGCCAGCGACCGGCACTCGTCCTCCGCGCCGCGCAGCGCTGCGATCAGCGCCAGCAGGACGAGCTGCTGCGCGACCAGGTCGTGCTGGCCGATCTCGCGGGCGAGCTGGAGCCCCTCCCTCGCATTCGCCTCGGCGGTCGGCCAGCGGCCCGCCCAGACCTCCGAGAGGGCGAGGCGGGGGAGGATCTGCGTCACGATGCTGAGCGCGCCGGTGGCACGCGCCCGGACGGCCGCCTCGTGGTGCGTCCGGTAGGTCGCCCTGTCGTCACCGAGGTAGATCGCGGCGCGTCCCGCGAACAGCAGTGCGACCGGCTGCTCGCCGGCCACGCCGTCGAGCTCCTCCGCCAGGTCGAGCGCGACGCGGAGCCGCGATGCGGCGGCGGCGAAGTCGCCCGCTGCGTGGTCGCCGAGGCCGATCAGCAGCTCCGCCAGCATGCGCAGGAATGGGGTCTCCGCCAGGGTGAGCCCGCGAGTCACCTCCGCGATCGCGACAGCCGCCTCGAGATCGCCCGCGTAGGCCGCCGCCAGCCCGGCGATGTTGAGCAGGTGGAGGGCGCGCTCGCCGTCGCTCGGAGCCACCTCCGTCGCCGCGCGGAGGAGTAGCGCGCAGGCATCGGCCGGCACGCCACGCGTCATCTCGATCAGGCCGAGATAGCGGTCGATGTCGGCCCGCTGGACCGGCTCGGCCGCCAGCGGTCGCGCCGCCTCGAGGAGCGTCAGCGCCCGCTCGACCCGTCCTCCGAGCCACGCGTCCTCGGCGGCCGCGGCCAGTCGCCGGGCGCGGTGCTCGGGGTCGGGGGTCAGTGCGGCGGCGCGTTCGAAGGCGAGCGAGGCGGCAGCGAAGCCACTTCGCCCACGCGCCCGCCGCGCCGCACCCTCGAGCTCCTCGACGACGGTCGGATCGGGCTCGACGCTCGCCGCGGCGCGATGCCAGGCGCGCCGATCGGCCTCGTCCTCGCCGACCAGCACGTTCGCCAGCGCCCGATGCGCAGCCTGTCGCTTCGAGAGCGGCGCGGCCTGGTAGACCGCGGAGCGGACGAGCGGGTGACGGAGCTCGAGCCGCGCGCCGTGCACCGTCGCCAGCCCGGCCTGCTCGACGGCGTCGAGCGCCTCCGCCGCGGCCCCGAGCTGCGCCGCGGCGCGCAGGACGGTTGCCAGCTCGCCGCCCTCGTCGGTGGCGGCGACGAGCAGCAGCGTCTGCGAGTCCTCCGGCAGCCGCTGCACGCGCGCGAGAAAGGCGTGCTCGACCCGGGCGCTGACGGGGATGGGCCCGAGCAGCGCCTCGGCGCCCGACAGCTGCGCCTCGCTCAGGGCGGGCGAGAGCTCGAGCAGTGCCAGCGGGTTGCCGCCGGTCTCGGTGACGAGCCGGTCGCGGACCTCCGGCGAGAGCGGGACACCCGCGTGCCGGTCGATCAGCTGCGCCGCCGCGGCGTGGTCGAGCCCGCCCAAACGGAGCTCCGGCAGCCCCCGCGCGTCGAACTGTCGCGTCTCGCCCTCGCGAGCGGCGAAGAGCAGGGCGATCCCCTCGGCGTCGAGGCGCCTGGCGACGAAGACGAGAGCGTCGGCGGACGCGTCGTCGAGCCACTGCGCGTCGTCGACGAGGCAGAGGAGCGGCCCGTGCTCGGCGGCCTCCGCGAGCAGGCTCAACACGGCGAGCGAGACGAGGAAGCGGTCGCCGCCGCCGGCGGCCAGCCCGAGCGCTCCCCGAAGCGCGTCCGCCTGGGGGCGCGGCAGCTCCTCGAGGTGCTCCAGGACGGGGCGGACGAGCTGGTGGACGGCGGCGAACGGCAGCTGCGCCTCCGACTCGACGCCGCCCCCGCTGAGGACGCGCATGCCGCCGGCCCCCTCACGCGCGGCCGCCAGGAGAGCCGACTTGCCGACGCCAGGCTCGCCCGAGAGCACCAGGACACCGCTGCGGGAGGAACGGGCGCCGGCGAGGAGCTCGCCGATCCGCGCGCGCTCCAGGTCTCTCCCGTAGAGCATCTGCGCTGATCGTATCGCTGCCCTCCCCGCGCGCACCCGGCGAGATCGCCTGCGCGGGCGGCCCGCCCGACACACCTTCGACGGCGGCGCCTGCCGCGACTCCGGCGCAATCGCCGGTGCGACGCGCGCCAGGCGGGGCGATGGTGACGGCCCGAACCTCGAGCCCAAGAAGGAGTGCAGCCCGATGACCATCGACCCCGTTCACTACGCCCGCCGGTGGAAGACCCTCGGCGTGCTCTCGCTGAGCCTGGTGATCATCGGGCTCGACACCACCATCCTCAACGTCGCCCTCCCGACGCTCCAGGACGAGTTCGACGCCTCCCCCTCGAAGCTGCAGTGGATGGTCGACTCGTACCTGCTCGTGTTCGCGGGCCTCCTGCTCGTCTTCGGCACGCTCGGCGACCGGCGCGGGCGCAAGCTCGCCTTGCAGGCGGGCGTGTCGATCTTCGGGCTCGCCAGCCTCGGCGCCCTCGTCGCCGACTCGGCCGATCAGGTGATCGCCGTCCGGGCGGCCATGGGCATCGGCGCGGCGCTGATCATGCCCGCGACTCTGTCGATCATCGCCAACGTCTTCACCGGCGAGGAGCGGGGGAAGGCGATCGGCATCTGGGCCGCGCTGGCCGCGGTCGGCATCGGGCTCGGCCCGCTGGCCGGCGGGCTGCTGCTCGAGTGGTTCGACTGGTCGTCGATCTTCCTCGTCAACGTGCCGTTCGCCGCCGTCGCCCTGCTGCTCGGCATCCGCTACATCCCCGAGAGCCGCGATCCGCGCCCCGGCGCGTTCGACCTGGTCGGCGCGGCGCTCTCGACGGCCGGTTTCAGCGTGCTCGTCTACGCGATCATCGAGGCGCCCGAGCAGGGCTGGCTGAGCGGTGTCGCGCTCGGCTCGATCGGGGCGAGCGTGCTGCTGCTGACGCTGTTCTTCTGGTGGGAGCGACGCAGCGCCGAGCCGATGCTCGATCTCGGCTTCTTCCGCAACGCCCGCTTCAGCGTCAGCACGGCGGCGGTCAGCGTGGCCTTCTTCGCCCTGCTCGGCGCCATCTTCGCGCTGACCCAGTACCTGCAGTTCGCACACGGGTACAGCGCGATCGAGGCGGGTGCGGTCATGAGCCCGATGGCGCTCGGGCTGATGCTGGGCGCCGGCTCGTCGAGCAAGGCCGTCGAGCGGCTCGGCAGCGCGAAGGTGGTGGCCGCGGGCCTGAGCGGCCTGGCGCTCGTGCTCGCCCTGCCGACGCTCTGGGGGCCGGGCACCGGAACGCTCGCGCTCGTCGCCTGGTTCTTCGGGCTCACCCTCGCCATGGGCTGGGTCATGGCGCCTGCGACCGACGCCGTCGTGGGAGCGGTGCCGGCGGCCAAGACCGGCGTCGCCTCCGCGACGAACACGGTGGCACGGATGGTGTCCGGTGCCCTCGGCGTGGCGGTGATCGGCTCGCTCGTCACGTCGCTCTACGCAAGTGACGTCGAGGGCTCGTTCGACGGCCTCCCCGCGCCGGCGCAGGCCGGCGCCGAAGGCTCGGTCGGCGCGGCCAGCGCGATCGCCGAGCAGCTCCCGCCGGAGGCCGGCTCCGGCCTGCTCGCGACCACCGGCGAGGCCTTCACCGACGCGATGGGCACCGGGCTCCTCGTCGCGGCCGCGATCGCGGCGGTCGCCGCCGTGCTCGTCGCCCGTTACCTGCCCGCCCGCGAGGCAATCGCGATCGGTGCCGATGCGACCGAGCCGGAGCTCCGCCCGCTCAGCGACCCGGTCCGGGCCGCGTAGTGCAGGAGCTGAATCGGATGTCACGGCGGCTGGAGGGCGACGCGCTACTCACCGACGCACAGGGGGTCGCCCTCGTGAGCGACCCGGGCTCGATCGCCTGGCTGTGCCCGCCACATTGCGATCCGGGCGTCTCCTGCGCCGGCCTGCTCGGCGGCGTGGAGCACGGCCGC
>DASUOK010000241.1:0-5628 GCA_036276675.1 Gaiellaceae bacterium
GGGCAGATCACGGCGCCGTGCAAGCCCGTTGCGCCGCTGTACAACCGCGCCACGTACGGCCTCTACGCGCCCGGCTCGACCTTCAAGGTCGTCACGCTCGCGGCCGCGCTCGAGTCGGGCCGCTACGGCCAGCGGTCGCAATTCGTCGACCCCGGCTACTGCGAGGTCTACGGGCGGCGCGTGAACAACTACGACACGACGCGGCCCTTCGGTCGGCTCGATCTCCGCACCGCCCTCGTCAACTCGGTCAACTCCGTCTTCTGCAACATCGGCAAGGACCTCGGCTCGCGGGCGATCGTGGAGCAGTCGAAGCGCTTCGGCTTCTACGACACGCCGCCGCTCGAGACGCCCGACAACGAGCGTGTCGCGAGCGGGCTCTACGACGGCAGCGAGCTGTTCGACCCCAGGCTCGACTCCGACGTGGACGCGGGCCGCTTCGCCTTCGGTCAGGAGCGCCTGCTCGTGACGCCGCTCCAAATGGCGATGGTGGCGGGCGGGATCGCGAACAACGGCCTCGTGATGGAGCCGCACGTGATCGACCGGATCGTCTCGCCGAAGGGCTCCATCGTCGTGCGGTCGAAGCCGGACGAGCTCGGCCGCGCCGTGTCGGCGCGCACGGCGGCGACGATCGCGTCGATGATGCGCGACACGGTCGAGCGGGGCACCGGCACGGCGGCGCGCATCCCGGGCGTGGTCGTCGGCGGCAAGACGGGCACGGCGGAGACGGGCGTCGCGGGGACGAACAACGCCTGGTTCATCGCCTTCGCCGGGCGCGAGCGCCCGCAGGTGGCGATCGCGGTCGTGCTGGAGCAGCAGAACGGCACGGGCGGCGTGCTGGCGGCGCCGATCGCGCGTGAGGTCATGCAGGCACTCCTGCCGGGCACGGCGAACTCCTAACCTGGACGAGAGCGCATGGCGACCGACACCTTCATCGACTCACTCTTCGACGGCCGCTACCTGATCGCGCGCAAGCTCGGCGCCGGCGGGATGGCGAACGTCTACCTCGCCGAGGACCAGGAGCTGGGCCGGCGGGTCGCGATCAAGATGCTCGACGACCGCCACTCGAGCGACGAGCAGTTCGTGGAGCGGTTCCGGCGCGAGGCGAAGAACGCGGCCGGCCTCTCGCACCCGAACATCGTCTCGATCTACGACCGCGGCGAGGCGGAGGGCTCCTACTACATCGCGATGGAGTACGTGGAGGGCCGGACGCTGAAGGAGCTCCTCGTCGCCCGCGGGCCCTCGCCCCTCGGGATCGCGATCGACTACACGCGCCAGATCCTCGCCGCGCTGCGCTTCGCGCACCGCAACGGGATCGTCCACCGCGACATCAAGCCGCACAACGTCATCGTCGACGGCGACGGCCGCGTGAAGGTCATGGACTTCGGGATCGCCCGCGCGGGCACGAGCCAGATGACGGAGGCGGGCTCGATCATCGGCACGGCGCAGTACCTCTCGCCGGAGCAGGCCCGTGGGGCGCCCGTCGACCAGACGTCGGACCTCTACTCGACGGGCATCGTCCTCTACGAGCTGCTCACGGGCACCGTGCCCTTCACCGGCGAGACGCCGGTCGAGATCGCGATGAAGCACCTCTCGCAGACGCCGCAGCCGCCCTCGGCGCTGCGGCCGGAGGTGCCGCGCGACCTCGACTACGTCGTCCTGCGCGCGCTCGCCAAGGATCCCGCCGAGCGGTACCGCACGGCCGAGGACATGGACTCGGATCTCGAGCGCATCGCCCGCGGGATCGGCGTGTCGGCCGAGACGGCGGAGGCGGCGACTTCCGTGCTCTCGCGCACGGAGGTGACCGATTCGCTCACGACCGTCGGCCCGGCGACGGCGGCGCCGACGTACACGCCCGGCCGCTACTACGAGTACGACGCGCCGCCGCGGCGCCGCTCGGTCTGGCCGTGGCTGCTCGCGCTGCTCCTCCTCGCGGGAGCGCTCGTCGGCGGCTGGTACGTCTACCAGTCGATCCAGGATCAGCTCAGCGCCACGGAGGCGGTGACCGTGCCCGACGTGGAGGGCATCCGCGAAGCGCTCGCCGTGCAGGAGATCCGGGATGCCGGGCTCGAGGCGAACGTGCGCCGCCAGCCCAACGCCGACGTGCCGCGCGGGATCGTCGCCTCGCAGGATCCGGAGCCGCCACAGCGCGCCGACCGCGGCACCTTCGTCACGATCATCGTCTCGTCCGGCAAGCCGAAGGTGACGGTGCCGGACGTCGTCGGCGACGACCGCGACGACGCGGTGGTCGAGCTGCGGGACGCCGGGCTGACGCCGAACGTCGTCGAGGTCAACTCACCGGAGGATCCGGGCACCGTGCTCGCGACCGCGCCCAAGGCCGGCGACGTGGTCGTCGAGGGGACGAGCGTCCGCGTGAACGTGTCGAAGGGCCCGCGGCCGATCGAGGTGCCGAACGTGATCGGGCAGGCGTTCGAGTCGGCCGAGTCGACGCTGCTCGGGGCCGGCTTCGCGGTCGACCGCGCGGACGTCGAGGACAGCGCCGACCCCGGCATCGTCGTCGGCCAGGACCCGCCGGCCGGCTCGGAGCAGAGCCGCGGCTCCACCGTCACGCTGCAGGTCTCGCAGGGGCCGTCCACCCAGGCGATCCCGGACGTGACGAGCCAGGACGTGGCACAGGCGCGCCAGACGCTCCGCGATCTCGGCTTCCGGGTGCGCGTCCAGGAGGAGGACACCGAGGACGAGAGCCTCGACGGGCTCGTCATTTCGCAGGATCCGCCGGGGGGCACGGAGCTCGAGCCGAACACCGTCGTCACGCTGATCGTCGGCCGCTTCGTGCCCTTCGAGGAGCCACCGCCGCCGCCGACGACGACCGAGACGACGACCACGATCACGCCTCCGTGAGCCGCAGGCTGCGCGTCGCCGTGATCGCCGGCGGCCGCTCCAGCGAGCACGAGATCTCGCTTGCCTCCGCTCGCTCCGTGCTCGAGGCGCTCGACCCGGAGCGGTACGAGGTGACGACGGTGGCGATCGAGCGCAGCGGCCGCTGGTCGGTCGAGGCCGAGGGGCGGCGCGCACTCGGTGGAGAAAGTGTTGTTCCAACACAAAGTCCCGTCGAGAGCCTCCCGGTCCTCGCCGAGAGCGCACCGGCGCGGGCGCTGGGCGCGGTCGACGTCGCGTTGCCGATCCTGCACGGCCCGTTCGGCGAGGACGGCACCGTGCAGGGGCTGCTGGAGCTCGCCGGCGTGCCGTACGTGGGTGCGGGCGTGGCGGCGTCGGCGCTCTGCATGGACAAGGACCTGTTCAAGGCGGTGTTGCGCGACCGCGGCATCCCCGTCGCGCGTAACGTGACGATCCGGCTGGGCGACGGGATCGAGAACCCGTTCGGGTACCCCGTCTTCGTCAAGCCGGCGAGGCTCGGCTCGTCGGTCGGCATCTCGAAGGCGCACGACGAGGCGGAGCTCGAGGCGGCCGTGGCGCTCGCGCGCCGGCACGACGAGAAGGTCCTCGTCGAGGAGTTCGTCGCCGGCACCGAGGTCGAGTGCGGCGTGCTCGGCAACCTGCGCCCGCCGCCGCTCGCCTCTGTGGTCGGGGAGATCGTCCCCCATGCCGAGTGGTACGACTACGCGGCGAAGTACGACGACGGCGGCTCGGACATCGTCGTCCCCGCGCGGATCCCGGACGCGACGGCCGCCCGCGTGCAGGAGCTCGCGGTCGACGCGTTCGTCGCGACCGAGTGCGAGGGGATGGCCCGCGTCGACTTCTTCGTCCGCGAGGACGGCGAGGTGGTCGTCAACGAGCTGAACACGATTCCCGGCTTCACGCCGACGAGCGTCTACGCGCGCCTCTTCGACGCGTCCGGGATCGCCTACGCCGAGCTGCTCGACCGCCTGATCGAGCTGGCGCTCGAGCGCCACGAGCGCCGCAGCTCGCTCGAGTACTAGGCCGCGGTGACTTCGTTGATGCGGACGGCGCTCCCCGGCGCCATGTCCGTGATCCAGACCGCGTAGTAGCGCGCGCCACCGTCCTCGAGCTCCCACGTCGTCTCCGCGGCCGCCGTCTGCGACGCCGAGACGACGCGCTCGAACGGGCCCTCGGCGGACTCGCCCGCGCGGATCTCCGCCGCGAAGCCGGGGGTGTCGCTCCGGATCGTGAACGAGGACGGCTCGCCCTCGCCGGCGTCGAGCACGAGCCCGACGCCCTGCTTCGTCTGCGCGAAGTCGTCGTAGCGCTCCGTCGTCCAGTACGTGGCCGTGTCGCCATCGGTGGCTTCTGCCACGGCCTCGGGATGCTCGGCCTCGTCCCCCAACGGGTCGTACGACGCGACGCCCTGCAGGCGCACGGACGCGTTCCCCGCCGCCTGCGCGCCGTTGCCGCCGTCCTCGTCGCCGCGCGTGAGCAGCAGCGCGGCCGCGGTCGCACCGACGAGCAGGAGCCCGAGCAGGATCAGCAGCGCAGGCGCCGCCCGCCGTGGTCGCGCCGTCCCGGGCTCTCGCCGGCGTGGGGCCGGCGCGACCGGCGCGCGCTGGATCATGGTCGCCTCCCCGTCCGGGCGGGAGTCGAGCTCCTGGAGGCACGCCTGCAGCTCGCCGACGACCTCGTCCATGGAGGCGGGCCGGTCGGACGGCTCCTTCGCCAGGCAGCGCTCGACGAGCGCCGCCAGGCGCAGCGGGCAGTCGGGCCGGCGCTCGAGCAGGCTCGGCACCGGCTCGTTGACATGCTTCATCGCCACCGAGAGGAAGTTCTCGCCGCCGTACGGCACCTCGCCGGCGAGGAGCTCGTAGAGGACGACGCCGAAGGAGTAGACGTCCGTCTGGGCGTCCACGCGCTCGCCGCGAGCCTGCTCGGGCGCGATGTAGTGGCTCGTGCCGAGCACCGTGCCCGTCTCGGTCTGGCCGACGGCGTCGAGCGTGCGCGCGATCCCGAAGTCGGTCACCTGGGCACGCCCGTCGCCGTTCAGCAGCACGTTCTGCGGCTTCACGTCGCGGTGGACGAGCCCCTGCTGGTGCGCGAACGCCAGCGCGCGGCCGACCTCGAGCGCGAGCTCGAGCGCCCGGCGGACCGGCATCGGCCCGCCGCGGTCGACGAGATCCTTCAGCGTCTCGCCGTCGACGAACTCGAAGACGATGAACTGGCGGCCGTCCTGCTCGCCGCGGTCGATCACCGTGACGATGCCCGGATGCGTGAGCTGCGCCGCCGCCCGCGCCTCGCGCCGGAAGCGCTCGACGTAGTCGTCGTCCTCGGAGTAGTGATCGTGCAGGATCTTCAGCGCGACGTCCCGCTCGAGCAGGGTGTCGTGCGCGCGGTAGACGCTGGACATGCCGCCCGTGCCGACGACCTGGCCGAGCTCGTACCGGTCCGCGATCAGCTGCTTCACGGTCACCACGGTAGCGTTCCCGCCGCTCGCGAAACGGAACCGGGCGGGGTCTCCCCCGCCCGGTCACCGTGCGTCGTCGCGTGCAGAGAGCTACTTCGCGGGTCGGACCTCGACCTGCATCAGCTTGCCCTGGCCGCTGACGCTCTTGACCCGGATCTGCGTCCCGGTCTTCGGCACCTCGACGCTGTTCCAGCCGGGCTGGTAACGACCGACGTGCGCACCCGTCGCGGCGTGCTCGTCGGCGTTGAACCAGTAGTCGTTCCGGTCGTCGAAGACCGGCACGGCCGGCTGCGACG
>DASUOK010000242.1:0-5815 GCA_036276675.1 Gaiellaceae bacterium
GACGCGGTACTTGGGCGGCCCGAGGCCCGCGATCGCATACGCGAGGAACACCCGGCGGGCGAACGGCGCCGCGAGCCGGTTCGCGAGCCCGAGGTGCGCGTCGGCCTCCGTCAGCGCCGCGGGGATGCCGAGCAGTCGTGCCGCCGCCACCATCGGCCCCGCGACGTAGCCGCCGCCGCCCAGGACGACGTGCGGCCGCCGCCGCCGCAGGATCGCCGCACACGCCACGGGAGCACGCACCGCGCGCCCGAGCGCGCGAGCGAGCTCGAGCGACGGCCGGCGTGGCAGGCCAGAGATGCGGAAGGAGTCGAACGCGTAGCCGGCCTGCGGGACGAGCTCAGCCTCGACGCGATCCGGCGACCCGGCGAAGGTCACCAGCACGCCGTGCTCGCGCAGCGCCTCCGCCACGGCGAGCGACGGGAGCACGTGCCCTGCCGTCCCGCCGGCGGCGATCAGGCACCGCAGCTCTGGAGGGCGCGCGCTCATCGACCGCGATGTTAAGGAGGATGCCGACGGCTGCGAGCAGCACCAGCAGGCTCGTGCCGCCGAACGAGACGAACGGGAGCGGGATGCCGGTGAGCGGCGCGATCCCGAGCACGGCCGCGAGGTTCACGGCCGCCTGCCCGCAGACGAGTGAGGTGATCCCGGCGGCGACGAGCTTGCCGAAGGGATCGCGGCAACGCAGCGCGATCGTGAACCCGGCGAAGGCGAAGGCCGCGAAGCCGGCGATCACGGCCGTCGTGCCGATCAGCCCGAGCTCCTCGCCGATGATCGCGAGGATCATGTCCGTGTGCGCCTCCGGGAGGTAGTTGATCTTCTGGACGCTCTCCCCCAGGCCCTGTCCGGTCAGCCCGCCCGAGCCGAGCCCGATCGTCGCCTGCACGGTCTGGAAGCCGGTGTCGGTCGGGTCGCGCCAGGGGTCGAGGAAGCTGAAGATGCGCTCGCGCCGGTAGGGCGAGATCCAGATCGCCGCGAGCCCGAGCGTGCCGGCGAGCCCTCCGGCCGCGGCCAGCGTGCGAGCGGGAACGCCCGCGACGACGAGCATCCCCGCCAGCATCAGCAGCAGCGCGATCGTGGTACCGAGGTCGGGCTGGAGCAGGAAGAGCCCGGCGAAGACGGTCGCCAGGAAGCCCAGAGGACGCCACAGCTCCCCGAGCGTGCGCGGCGCGCCGTTTCGCGCCAGCCACGCCGCGGCGAACAGCAGCAGCGCCAGCTTCGCGAGCTCGGAGGGCTGGAAGGAGACCGGCCCGAAGTAGAGCCAGCGCTTGGCGCCGTTCACCTCCGGCGCGACCGCGATGACGACGAGGCAGAGGACGATCGAGCCGGCGACGAGCGGCGGGGCGAGCAGGCGCAGCTTGCGGTTGTCCACGCGCGACGCCGCGATCATGAGGCCGATCCCGAGCACGGCGTAGATCGCGTGCCGCTTGAGGTACGTCATCGGATCGCCCTGCCCGATGGCCGCCGCGGCGGACGTCGCGCTGTAGACCATGACGAGGCCGAAGGCGACGAGCGCGAGCGTGACGAGCACGAGCACGCGCTGCTCGAGTTGACCCCGATGGTGCATCCTCAGAGGTTCTCTACGAGCCTCCGGAACTCCTCTCCACGGTGCTCGAAGTCGCGGAACTGGTCGTAGCTCGCGCACGCCGGCGAGAGCAGGACGACGTCTCCCGGGCGGGCGGCGCTCGCCGCCTGCCCGACCGCGCGCTCGAGCGTGGTCGCGAGCACGAAGGGCACGCGCGCGTCGCCCAGCGCCGCCGCGAGCGGCTGGGCGGCCTCGCCGATGAGATGGGCCGTGACGACGTTCGCCGAGGCGACCGCCGCCGCGAGCTCGTCGAACGGCTCCCCCTTCGCGCGGCCGCCGAGGATCAGCTGGATCGGGGCGTCGTAGGTCGCGAGCGCGCGCCGCACGGCCAGCGTGTTCGTCGCGATCGAGTCGTTCACCCAGCGCACGCCGCCGTGCTCGCGCACGAGCTCGAGCCGGTGCGGCACGCCCGGGAAGGTCGCGAGCCCGCGGGCGATCTCTACCTGGTCTGCGCCGGCCACGCGCGCCGCGGCGACGGCGGCGGCGGCGTTCTCGCGGTTGTGCGGGCCGGGGATGAGCGGCTCGGCGGGCAGCGGGTCGTCGCCGGCGAACTCGACCCGCCGCGCCGCGCCGCCGACCGGCCCGAAGCCGCGTGGGAGCACCGCCACCGCCTCGGGGCCCTGGTTCTCGAAGACCCGCAGCTTCGCGGCCCGGTACGCCTCGACCGAACCGTGCCGGTCGAGGTGGTCGCGCTCGACGTTGAGCAGGACGGCGATGGCGGGGGCGAACTCGTGCACGTCCTCGAGCTGGAAGCTCGAGACCTCGCAGACGATCGGCCGCCCCGGCTCGATCGCACCGACGAGCGTCGTCAGCGGCCGCCCGACGTTCCCGGCCACGGGCGCCCCGAGGATGTGCCCGAGCAGCTCGCTCGTCGTCGTCTTCCCCTTCGTGCCCGTCACCGCGAAGATCGGGTTGTCCGGGAGCAGTTGGTAGCCGAGCTCGATCTCGCTCCAGATCGGGATGCCGCGCTCGCGCGCGGCGCGCGGCAGCGGCGCCTCGCCCGGCACCCCCGGGCTCTTCACGAGCACGTCCACGCCCTCGAGCAGCGCGACGTTCTCGTCGTTGCCGAGCTTCCGGTCCGCGACCACGACGTCCACGCCACGCTCCTCGAGCGCGGCGCGCGCAGCCTCGCCCGAGCGCGCGACCCCGAGGACGAGGACGCGCCGCAGGGTCACTGCAGGGAGAACTGGAGGTAGTAGCGGTAGTAGAGGACGAAGCCGCACGCGGCGAAGATGGCGCCGACGATCCAGAAGCGCACCATGATCTTCGTCTCCGACCAGGCCTTCATCTCGAAGTGGTGCTGCAGGGGAGCCATCAGGAAGACGCGCTTGCCGGTGTACTTGAACGAGAGCACCTGGATGATCACCGAGAGCGCGACGACGACGTAGATGCCGCCGATCAGGACGAGCAGCGCCTCCGTGCCGGTGACGATCGCGAAGCCGGCGAGCGCGCCGCCGAGCGCCATCGAGCCCGTGTCGCCCATGAACACCTCGGCGGGAAAGGCGTTGTACCAGAGGAAGCCGATGACGCCCCCCATCAGCGCCGCCGCGAGGATGGCGAGGTCGAGCTGGAACTCGGAGCGGTTCCCCGGGTCGCCGGAGCGGATGTAGCCGATCACGGTGATCGCGAGGAACGTCAGCAGCGCGATGATCCCCGTGCCGGCCGCGAGCCCGTCGACCCCGTCCGTGAGGTTGACCCCGTTCGCCGCGCCCGCGATCACGAAGAAGAGGAAGGGATAGAAGGCGTACGACAGCGGCAGGTCGACGTCGACGATCGGGACGTAGATCGACGTGCCGATGCGCGGCTGCTCGTGGACGGCGATACTGACGACGACGGTGATCCCGAGCAGGAGCAGCAGCTTCCAGCGGCCGTTCAGCCCGAGCGAGCGTCGGTGGCGAAGCTTGACGAAGTCGTCGAGGAAGCCGATCGCCCCGCAGCCGACGGCCGTGAAGAGGACGGTCAGCGCGGGCAGGGTGTACTGCGAGAGCGCGAGGAACGGGAGCAGCGCGCAGAGCATGATCAGCAGCCCGCCCATCACCGGCGTTCCCTGCTTGACGACGTGACCGGCGGGGCCTTCCTCGCGGATCGGCTGCCCGAGCTCGTTGCGGCGCATGAACTCGATGAACTTCGGCCCGATCACGATCGAGATCACCATCGCGATCAGGCCCGCTATCAGGACTCGGACCATTAGATTTGCCCGTTCGCCAGGGCAGCGGCGATGCCTTCGAGGCCGACGGCGCGGGACGCCTTCACGAGGACGGCATCGCCCGGCCGCACGAGCTCGCGCGCGGCGGCCACGGCGCTCGCCGCATCCGGCACCCAGGCACTCGCACCGTACGCGCGCGCCAGCTCGCCGACCGCGAGCAGGTCGACGCCCAGCTCTCGCGCCAGCTCGCCGATCTCACGGTGGTAGCGCTCCGCGTGGTCGCCGAGCTCGGCCATGCCGCCGAGGATCGCGACCGGACGGCGGTCGCCCGCGACCTGGACGAGGTGCTCGAGGGCGGCGCGCATCGAGGTGGGGTTGGCGTTCCAGGCATCGTTGACGACGACGCCGCCGCCGGCCAGGTCGAGCTCCTCCCCGCGCCAGCGTGAGAGCTCGACGGCGTCCGCGCCCTCCTGCACGCGGTCGAGCGGCAACCCGAGCGCCTCGTAGACGACGAGCGCCGTCAGCGCGTTCTGGGCCTGGTGCCGCGACGTGAGCGGGAAGCGGATGCGGTGGCCGGCGAACGAGACGTGGGCACCGTCCTCGCGCAGCTCGACGTCGACCGCGCCGACGCGGCGCACGTCGAGATCGCCGCGCAGGTGCGGCTCGAGGTCTCGCCCGTCCGGCACGACCGCGATGCCTCCGGCAGGCAGCGACGCGAGCAGCTCCGCCTTGGCGCGGGCGACGCCTTCCACGGAGCCGACGAGCTCGAGGTGAACCGGGCCGAGCGCGGTGATCACCCCGACGTCCGGTCGGGCGATCTCACAGAGCTCGGCAATCTGACCGAAGCCGCGCATGCCCATCTCGACGATGCAGAGCTCCGTGTCGGGCTCCAGGCGTCCGAGTGTCAGTGGCACGCCGAGCTCTGCGTTGTAGCTCGCCTCGTTGGCGACGGTACGCGCGACGGGGCTGCAGAGCGCCGCCAGGATGTCCTTCGTCGACGTCTTTCCCGTCGAGCCGGTCACGCCGACCACCCTCGCGCTCGTACGGCTGCGCACCAGTCGCCCGATGGCCGCGAGCGCCGCGTGCTCGTCGCGTGGCACGAGCGTGGCCGCGCCGCGATCGCGGGCGGCCGCGACGAACTCGCGTCCGCCGCGCACGGCGACGAAGAGGTCGCCCGGAGTGGCGAGGCGAGAGTCGATCACGAGGCCGGTGGCCTCGCCCTCGCCGTCGAGGTCGCCGAGGTCGCGCAGCTCGTCGAGCGGGAGTGGGATCACGCGCCCTGGCGCTCCAGGCGCAGGGCTTCGCGCGCCACGACGCGGTCGTCGAACGGCAGCTTCTCGGAGCCGATCTCCTGGCCCTGCTCGTGCCCCTTGCCGGCGATCACGACCACGTCGCCCTCGTCGGCCAGTGCGAGCGTGCGGCGAATCGCGCTGCGCCGGTCCGGATCGATCTCGACGTCGGTGCCGGTGCCCTGCAGCACGTCCTGGATGATCGCGAGCGGCTCCTCGCTGCGGGGGTTGTCCGAGGTGACGACGACGAGGTCGGCCAGGTCGGCGGCGACCTTCCCCATCAGCGGCCGCTTGCCGCGGTCGCGGTCGCCGCCCGCGCCGAAAACGACGAGCAGGCGGCCCGCCGCGACCTCGCGGGCTGCACGCAGGACATTGTCGAGCGAGTCGGGCGTGTGGGCGTAGTCGACGAGCACGGTGAACGGCTGCCCCTCGTCGACCGCTTCGAACCGACCCGGCACGCCGGCAAGAGCCGCGACGCCGGCGGCGACCTCCTCGTCCTCGATGTCCAGGAGCTGAGCGGCCGCGACGGCGCCGAGCACGTTCTCGACGTTGAAGCGGCCCCGGAGGCTCGTGCGGAGCTCGACCCCGCCAGCGCTGAAGTGCGCCCCCCGCGCATCGAGCACGAGCTCGTCCGGCCGGATGTCCGCGTCCTCGGCGAAGCCGAACGTGACCAGCGGCGCTCGGCGCGTCTCCGCGAGCTCGTCCGCGAGCCGGCGGCCCCAGTCGTCGCCGACGTTCACCGCCGCCGGCGGCGGGGCGGCACCGGTGAACAGCCGCCGCTTCGCCGCGAAGTACTCC
>DASUOK010000243.1:0-3988 GCA_036276675.1 Gaiellaceae bacterium
GAGCTCGACTTCACGGCGATGGCGATCGACACCCAGGGCGGCTGGTTCCCGGAGGGCATCCCCGGCATCTTCTACGCGCTGCCGTTCGCGATCTGGTTCTACCTCGCGATCGAGGAGCTGCCGCTCGCGGCGGAGGAGTCGGCCGACCCGAAGCGGGACATCCCGCGCGGGACGATCTGGGGTCTCGTCACGCTCGTCGTGACCGCGTTCCTCGTCCTCTTCCTCAACACCGGCATCGCACCGGGCGCGGCGGAGCTCGCGGAGTCGGGCGAGCCGCTGCTGCTCGGGCTCGAGACGATCTTCGGGTCGGGCACCTCGGCCTCGCTGCTGGGTCTCGTCGCGGTCGCCGGCCTCGTGGCCAGCTTCCACACGATCATCTTCGCCTACGGCCGGAACATCTTCTCGCTGTCGCGGGCCGGCTACTACCCGCACCCGCTCTCGGTCACCCACGGCACGCGGCAGACGCCGCACGTGGCGCTCGTCCTCGGCGCGGTGATCGGGTGGGTCGCGGCGTACATCATCTACGAGTCGGGCGCGGGCTCGACGGTCGGCGGCGCGCTGCTCAACATGGCCGTCTTCGGCGCCGTGATCTCCTACTTCATGCAGTGCCTGTCGTTCGTGCTGCTGCGCCGCAGGCTGCCGCACATCGAGCGGCCCTACCGCAGCCCGGTGGGCGAGTGGGGGGCCCTGATCGCCGCGGCGATCGCGCTCGTGACGCTGATCGCGATCTTCTGGAACGCGGACTACCGGCCGGGCGTCTACGGCGTCGCGCTGTTCTACCTCGTGGCGCTGATCTACTTCGCGATCGCGGGCCGGCACCGCCTGGTGCTCTCGCCCGAGGAGGAGTTCGCGATGAGCCACGGCGAGCACGCGCACCTCGGTGGCGGGCTCGAGGCGCAGATGGACGACGTGCCGCCGGCGCCGCCGGGGGAGAACAGGCCCTAGCACCGACGACGCGGGAGGGCCGGCGCGGGCCGGCCCTCCCCGGCCTCCAAGGAGCCCGATGCTGACCCTCGACGACCTGCGCTCCGACGACTCGATCGACACGATCGTCGTCGCGTTCACCGACATGCAGGGACGGCTGCTCGGCAAGCGGCTGCACCGCGACTTCTTCCTGGAGGAGCAGGAGGCCGGTCACGGCGTCGAGGGCTGCAACTACCTGCTGGCGCTCGAGATGGAGATGGATCCGGTGCCCGGGTACGAGATCGCCAGCTGGGAGCGCGGCTACGGCGACTTCGGCCTGCAGCCGGACCTCGGCACGCTGCGCCGGATCCCGTGGCTGGAGGCGACGGCACTCGTGCTCTGCGACGTGGTCTGGCACGACGGCTCGCCGGTGCCGCCCTCGCCCAGGCAGGTGCTCCGGCGCCAGATCGAGCGGGCGGCCGAGCTCGGGCTCGAGGCGCGCTTCGGCTCCGAGCTCGAGTTCTATCTCCTGAAGGAGACCTACGCGGAGGCGCACGCCCGTCACTACCGCGATCTGACGCCGTCGGTGCCGTACATCCTCGACTACCACATCCTCGCGTCGAGCTACGACGAGCCGCTGCTGCGGGCGATCCGGAACAACATGCAGGCCGCGGGGCTGCGGGTCGAGAGCTCGAAGGGCGAGGCGTGGCCGGGCCAGCACGAGATCAACTTCCGCTTCGCCGACGCGCTCACGACCGCCGACAACCACGCGATCTACAAGAACGGGACGAAGGAGATCGCGCACCAGCATGGCTGCGCCATCACCTTCATGGCGAAACCCGACCACGGCTGGATCGGCAGCTCGTGTCACGTGCACGGGTCCTTGTGGCGGGACGGCGAGCCGGCGTTCAGCGACGAGACGCTCTTCGGGCGCTTTCTCGCGGGCTGGGTCGCGTGCGCGCGGGAGCTGGCGGTCTTCCTCGCACCGAACGTCAACTCCTACAAGCGTTACGCGGCGGGCTCGTGGGCGCCGACCACGCTGGCGTGGGGGAACGACAACCGCACCTGCGGCTTCCGCGTGGTCGGCCACGGCGGCTCGAAGCGCGTCGAGACGCGGATCCCGGGCGCCGACGTCAACCCCTATCTGGTGCTGGCGGCGCTGATCGCGGCGGGCCTGCACGGCCTCGAGCACGAGCTGGAGCCGCCGGCGGCGCTCGAGGGCAACGCCTACGAGTCCGATGCCGAGCGGTTCCCGCACACGCTGCGCGAGGCGATCGCCGCGCTCGAGTCGGGCACGATGGCGCGCGCCGCCTTCGGCGACGCCGTCGTCGACCACTACCTCAACTATGCGCGCACGGAGCAGCGCCTCTTCGACGAGGTCGTCACCTGCTACGAGCGCGAGCGCTTCTTCGAGCGAGGCTAGGACGGCGACGGGCGTATGAGGCCGCTCGTCGGGATCACGACGTACGCGGAGCCCGACGTGCGCTGGGGCGCCTGGCGGCTGCCGGCGGCGCTGATCCCACTCGCGTACGTGGAGGGGATCGACGCCGCCGGCGGGCGCCCGCTGCTCGTGCCGCCGATCGCCGACGCGGTGGCGGAGACGCTCGACGCGCTCGACGGCCTGCTCTTCTCCGGCGGCGCGGATCTCGATCCCGCGACGTACGGCCACGAGCCGCACCCGGAGACGAGCGGCGTGCGGCCCGAGCGCGACCGCGCCGAGCTCGCACTGCTGACGGCGGCGCTCGAGCGCGACCTGCCCGTGCTCGCCGTCTGCCGCGGCTCGCAGCTCCTGAACGTCGCGCGCGGCGGCGACCTCGTCCAGCACCTGCCCGAGGTGGTCGGGGACGAGAAGCACAAGCACACGCCCGGCGTCTTCGCCGACCATGCGGTCTCGGTCGAGCCTGAGAGCCGGCTCGGGGCGATCCTCGGCGAGCGCGCACCCGTGAAGTCGCACCACCACCAGGGCTTCGGCCGGCTCGGAGCGGGCCTGGTGCCGACGGCGCACGCCGAGGACGGGACGCTCGAGGCGGTCGAGGATCCCTCCCGCCGCTTCGCGCTCGGCGTGCTCTGGCACCCGGAGGCAGGCGCCGACGCGGCGCTCTTCGCCGCGCTCGTGGAGCAGGCTCGGGCCTACCGCGCCGAGCGACGACGCGCTCTGTTGGAATAGCGCCGTGCTGACGGTCCTGAACCCCGCCACGGAGGAGCCGATCGCGGAGCTGGAGCGGGCGGGTGTGGAGGAGACCGACGCAGCAGTCGCCGCAGCCACGCGTGCGCTTCCCGGCTGGCGCGCCGTCGCACCGGGCGACCGCGCCCGCCTGCTGCGCCGGCTCGCGACGCTCGTCGAGGAGAACGGCGAGGAGCTGGCGCGGCTCGAGTGCCGCAACGTCGGGAAGCCGATCTCGGGTGCGCGCGCCGAGGTGGCGATGGTCGCGCAGGTGCTCCACTACTACGCGGGCGCCGTCGACAAGCACCACGGCGCGACGATCCCGGTCGCGGGCGGCGAGGCATTGACGTTCCACGAGCCGCTGGGCGTCGTCGGCCTCATCGTGCCCTGGAACTTCCCGCTCAACATCGCCTCGTGGAAGCTCGGGCCGGCGCTCGCGTGCGGGAACACGGTCGTGCTGAAGCCGGCCGAGCTGACGCCGCTCTCGGCGCTGCGCCTCGCGGAGCTCGTGCTGGAGGCGGGGATCCCCGACGGCGTCGTCAACGTGCTCGTCGGCAAGGGCTCGGTCGCCGGTCGGCGGCTCGTGGAGCACCCCGACGTGGCGAAGATCGGCTTCACCGGCTCGACGGAGGTCGGGCGGGAGGTGATGGCCGGTGCGGCCGGGACGATCAAGCGCGTGACGCTCGAGCTCGGGGGCAAGTCGGCGAACCTCGTCTTCGCCGACGCGGACCTGGAGCGCGCGGCGGCCGCGGCGCCGTACGCGGTCTTCGACAACGCCGGCCAGGACTGCTGCGCGCGCTCGCGCATCCTCGTCGAGCGCGCCGTGTACGACCGGTTCCTCGACCTGCTCGTCGAGGCGACGAGCGGCGTCAAGGTCGGAGATCCCGAGGACGACGCCACCGAGATGGGCCCGCTGATCTC
>DASUOK010000244.1:0-3136 GCA_036276675.1 Gaiellaceae bacterium
GTCGTACGAGACGAGGTCGCGGAGCGTGAAGCCGTCGTGGCAGGTGACGAAGTTGATCGACGCGGAGGGGTGGCGACCGTCCGACTGGTACAGGTCGCTCGATCCCGTGAACCGGCGCGCGAACTCGGCGACCGCCGTCGAGCCGCGCCAGAAGTCGCGCATCGTGTCGCGGTACATCCCGTTCCACTCCGACCAGAGGATCGGGAAGTTCCCCACCTGGTAGCCGCCGGGGCCGACGTCCCACGGCTCGGCGATCAGCTTCACCTGGGACAGGATCGGATCCTGGTGGATGATGTCGAAGAAGGCCGACAGCCGGTCGACCTCGTGGAACTCGCGCGCGAGGGCCGAGGCGAGGTCGAAGCGGAAGCCGTCGACGTGGCACTCGACGACGAAGTAGCGCAGCGAGTCCATGATCAGCCGCAGCACCGACGGGTGCGCCGGGTTGAGCGAGTTCCCCGTCCCGGTGTAGTCCATGTAGTGGCGCGGGTCGTCGGCGACGGTGCGGTCGTAGGAGAGGTTGTCGATGCCCTTGAACGCCAGCATCGGCCCGAGGTGGTTGCCCTCGGCCGTGTGGTTGTAGACGACGTCGAGGATCACCTCGATGCCCGCGCGGTGGAGCGCCTTCACCATCCCCTTGAACTCGCGCACCTGGTCGCCGGCGGAGCCCGTCGCCGCGTAGCCCGCGTGCGGGGCGAGGTAGCCGATCGAGCTGTAGCCCCAGTAGTTGGTGAGGCCCTTCTCGGCCAGGTGGCGCTCCTCGGCGATGTGGTGGATCGGCAGCAGCTCGACCGCCGTCACGCCGAGCCCGGTCAGGTGCGCCAGCGCCGCCTCGGACGCGAGACCGGCGTAGGTGCCACGCAGGTCCTCGCGGACGCCGGCCAGCTGCTTCGTGAACCCCTTCACGTGCACCTCGTAGATGACGGTGTCGTGCCACGGCGTCTCCAGGTGCCGGTCGCCCTCCCAGTCGAAGGAGTCGTCGATCACGATCGACTTCGGGATCGCGGCGGCGTCGTCCTCGTCGTCGAGCTCGAGGTCGGCGTCCTCCCCGCCCGGCACGTACGGGAGCGTGTTGCCGCGCTCCCAGAGGACCGGCCCCTCGATCGCCTTCGCGTACGGGTCGATCAGCAGCTTGTGCGGGTTGAAGCGGTGGCCCTGCTCGGGCGCCCACGGCCCGTGGACACGGTAGCCGTAGCGCTGCCCCGGGCCGACCCCGGGCAAGTAGCCGTGCCAGTTGAAGGCGGTGCGCTCCCTCAGCTCGTAGCGCGTCTCACGCTCCTGCTCGTCGAAGAGGCAGAGCTCGACCTTGTCGGCGTGCTCGCTGAAGAGCGAGAAGTTCGTCCCCTCGCCGTCCCACCTGGGCCCGAGCGGGAAGGCCTTGCCGGGCCACAACCTCATGCGTCGAGCGCCACCTCGTACGTGCGGAAGTCCACGTGCAGCGCGGCGCGGCCGCGGCGCAGGTCGAGCGTGCGCGCGCCTTCGTCGTAGGCGATCTCGAGCTCCCGCGGCAGCTCCCGGCGCAGGCGCAGCAGGCGCGCGACGAACGGGTCGGCCGGGCGCGGCGTCAGCCTGGAGCGCGCGAACGTGGCGGGGTCCTGCGGATCGGGGACCTCTTCGCCGAACGCGGCGAAGCGCTCGAACTCGCGCCTGCGGCCCGCGCGCGTCGCGTCGGCGACGAACGGGTCGATGTGGTCGGTGAAGAACTGGAACGGCGCCTGCTCGCCGTACTCCTCTCCCTGGAAGAGCAGCGGCGTGAACGGCGAGAAGAGGACGACGGCCTGCGCGACCCGCAGCAGCTCCGGCGGCAGCCGGTCGCCGAGGGCGCGGTTGCCGACCTGGTCGTGGTTCTGCGCGCAGACGACGAGGCGCGCTCCCTCCGGGCGCGCGAGCTCCCGGGCGATCCCCGCCAGCGACCCGTCGAAGCCGGCGTAGTAGCCGTCCCGCTCGCCCGTGAGCGCGACGTGGAGCGCGTGGTGCAGGTTGTCCAGCCACATCGCGTCGTGGCCCCAGTCGTCGAGCGGCCTGAAGTCCGCCGGCCCCATCTCGCTGATCACGAGCGCGTCGGGGCGCACGCCCCGGACCCGCTCCGCGAGCTCGGCGAGGACGTGGCGCGGCGAGTCGTCGGCGACCGCGTGCACGGCGTCGAGGCGCAGGCCGTCGACGCGGTAGTCGCGCACCCAGAGCTCGGCGTTCCCGAGCGCCCACTCGCGCACTCCCTCCCGCGCGTAGTCGAGCGCCCGCCCCCAGGGCGTCTCGCCGAAGCGGTCGGTGCAGTACGGGCCGAAGGCCGTCAGCGCCTCGTTCCCGGGCCCGAGGTGGTTGTAGACGACGTCGAGGACGACGCCGAGCCCCTCGCGGTGGGCGGCGTCCACGAGCCGGGCCAGGCCGTCGGGACCGCCGTAGGCGGCCTGCGGCGCCCACGTGTAGAGGCCGTCGTAGCCCCAGCCGCGGCTGCCCGGGAAGGTCGCGACCGGCATCAGCTCGATCGCGGTCACGCCGAGCTCGCGCAGCGCCGCCAGGCGCGGCACGACGCCCGCGAAGGTGCCCTCGGCCGAGAAGGTGCCGACGTGGAGCTCGTAGAGGACCAGCTCGTCGAGGTGGAGGTCCGGCCCGGGCGCGATCTCGAAGGCGGCGGTGTCGACGAGGCGTGAAGGCCCACGGATACCGTGCGGCTGGCTGCGCGAGCAGGGATCCGGCCGGTCGACGCCGTCGACGACGAACACGTAGTCGTCGCCCGCCGCGCCGGGGACGCGGCCGGCCCAGAAGCCGTCGCCGTCGAGCTCGAGCTCGTGCGTGCCGCCGCCGAGCCGCACGGCGAGGGAGCCTGCGCGTGGGGCCCAGACGCAGAGGTCGACTCCGCGGTCGAAAGGCACCGCGCCGAGCGTGCGCTGCCTCACCTGAGGATGGACCGGCGGCACCGCGGGGACGCTACCGGCAGCTACGGCTTCTGCGCGCGGTCGACGGGGCCGCCGGGTGCTGCCTGCGGTCGCGCCGAAAGCTCCGGCGGGAGCTCGGTGAGCCGGCGCGCCTCGGCGCCCTCGCCCGTCGCCCGCGCGTCGTCCGGATCCAGCTCGGGCGCGCGGCCGAACGCCTCCTCGTCCAGGTCGAGCCACACGGCCAGCGCCTCGTGGTCGACGTC
>DASUOK010000245.1:0-10749 GCA_036276675.1 Gaiellaceae bacterium
CCCAGATTCGCCTGCGACGGTGCGAGCCGCTGGAGCACGAGCCGGATTCCCGTCTCGCCCATCCAGAGGCTGCGCTCGGCGTCCTCGTCGGGAAAGTCCGGCGGGGCTTCGAGTGAGCGCTCCAGATAGGGGACGTAGTCCCGTCGGAGCTCGACGAGCCCCCGCTGCGCGAGGCGGTGGAGCGCAGCGACGACCCCGGCGCCGCCGAGGTACACCGTTCGAAAGCGCGTGGCCGGATCGTCACTCTCGGCCACGTCCTCCGGATGCATGACCCAGCCGTCGTCGAAGGCGGCTTCCGCGTCCGCGGCGATGGCGGCGATCGCCGACCGCGCCCGCTCGGCGCTCCACGCGTCGTCGATGAGCGGCTCGTGCACCTCCGGTGTGAACAGCATCGAGCGAGTCTAGGCCTGCCGAGCCGCCGGCCGGGACGCGCGCACGTCGTGACGCCTAGGGTCCGGCGGGATGTCACGTGAGCTCGACGAGCGGCTGACGGACGCCTGGCTCGCCTGCGCGCTGGGGCGTGGAATCGGCCACGAGGAGCACCTGCGGATCGCGTTCGTCCTGCTCCGGCGACACGGCCGGCCGGAGGCGCTGCGGCTGATCGCGGACGGGACGCGCAGGAACTGCCTGGCGCTCGGTGTCCCCGAGCGCTACGACGCGGCGCTGACCCGACGCTGGGGCGAGGCGGTGGCCGATGCGGCCGCAGCCACCGACGCGGCCGACGCCGACGAGCTCCTCCGCCGACGACCGCAGCTGCTGCGGAGCGACCTCCTCGGCGCCCCCGCCTGGAAGGCCCGCTAGCGCCTCGGCGCCGCGGGGACGCCCTCCCCGACCTGCGTCTCGACGTCCTTCAGGTACTGGTGCACGAAGGCGATCGCCATGCTGCCCTCGCCGACCGCGGCGGCGACCCGCTTCACAGGTCCGAAGCGCACGTCGCCGCAGGCGAAGATGCCCGGAACGCTGGTCTCGAGGAGGTAGGGGTCGCGATCGAGCTCCCACCGGCCCGCGTCGCGCACGTCGGTGCCCGTGAGCACGTAGCCGTTGCGATCGAGCGCGATCTCCGGGGGCAGCCAAGAGGTCTCCGCGTCGGCTCCGATCAGGATGAAGAGGCCGCCGGTCTCGAGCCGAGTCGTCTCGCCCGTGGCCGCGCTCCGGACGTCGATCGCCTCGAGCGACGTCTCGCCGTGCGCCGCCACGACCTCAGTCCGCTGCAGCAGGCGGACATTCGGTCGCGCCGCGAGCTGGTCGATCAGGTAGCGCGACATGCTCTTCTCGAGGCCGTCGCCGCGGCAGAGGATCGTCACGGTCCGGGCGTGGCTGGAGAAGAACAGCGCCGCCTGTCCGGCCGAGTTGCCGGCCCCGACGACATGGATGTCGAGCCCGTGCGTGCCCGCCGCCTCGCTGCGGGAGGCGCCGTACCAGATGCCCTTGCCGGCCAGCCGGTCGAAGCCGTCGATCGACAGCTGCCGCCAGGCGACGCCGCACGCCAGGATGATCGTGCGCGCCCGCAGGACGTCGCCGCCGTCCAGGTGCAGCTGGCGTGACGCTGCGTCGATCCGCGTGATGGTGCGGGTGACGAGGATCTCCGCGCCGAGCCGGCGCGCCTGCAGCAGCGCCCGGCTCCCCAGCTCGTCGCCGGACACGCCGGCCGGGAAGCCGAGGTAGTTCTCGATCCGAGACGACGTGCCGGCCTGCCCGCCCGGCGCCTCGCGCTCGACGACGATCGTGCGCAGACCCTCCGAGGCTCCGTACACGGCGGCCGCCAGCCCGGCAGGCCCGGCGCCGACGATCACCGTCTCGTACTCCGCGGCGGCCGGCTCGGTGCCGAGCCCCAGCAGCTCGGCGACCCGCCGGAGCTGTGGCCGCACCACGGTCTTGCCGTCGACAACCCGGAACACCGGCAGGTCACCGTCGTCCGGCAGCGGTCCCCACCACTGCTCCGCCGCCTCCGGCAGATCCGGCTGGAGCCACCTGAACGTGACCTGGTTGCGGTCGAGGAAGTGCCGCAGCTCGGCGCACGCGGCGTCCCAGCGGTGACCGACCACGAACGCGCGCGGCGGCGGCGGCTCGGCCGCGATGCCCTGGAGGCCGCCCGGGCCCGAGATCCGGTTGCCCGCCAGCCGGCCGACCTCCTTGCCGACGTCCGGGGCGGTCGCCACGACGGCGTAGTAGTCGTGCGGCTCGATGCGCAAGACACGCGACTTCTCCGCGGCGCGGAAGCCCACGGGGAACACGGTCCCGAGCGTGATGGGCACCTCGCCGAAGATGTCGCCGGGGTCGCGCCGGCCGACGACGCGCTCGATCCCGTCGACGAGCTTGACCGCCTCGATCCGACCCTCGAGGACGGCGAAGAGCGCCCGCTCCCCGGCCTCCGGCGCGGCCCACTCGCCCGGCTCGAGGCTGACGTCGGCGGCGGCCCGGGCCAGCCGCTCGCGGGCGGCGGGAACGAGAGCCTCGAAGACGGTGATGCCGCCGATGTCCTCTGCGGTCACCATGCGCGGCCCCGGCGGCGGCCCGCCGCACGCCGGCCGGCCTCCGCGGCACCTTCACGTGCGATCGCGCCTCCCACGCGCACAACGCTACTCCGTCGGCCCGGGCCCCCGCACACCGGCTGCCCTCAGCCGACCTGGTCGGCCTTGTTCCAGCCGGACTCCGCGAGCGGGCCCTGGAGCGGGACGTCCGGCGCCGGTGCCCAGAGCCGGAAGAGCTCGATCGTGCGCCGCCGGAGCCACTCCTGGTCGAGCGGCGGGACGAGGCGGAGCGCCTGCGACTCGATCTCGTCGCAGGTCGCCCAGGTGACGGTGCTGCCGCGCATGTCGTCGCCCGGGATCGGCTCGCCGCCCTCGTGGGCCATCAGGTAGGTGACGCTGATCACGCGCTCGACCAGTGCGTCGTAGGCGAACGTCGCTGCATGGACGACACCGAGCGGACGCACGCGAACGTCCGCACCCACCTCCTCGCGCACCTCGCGCAGAGCCGCTCCGAGCAGCGTCTCGCCCGCTTCCACGGCGCCGTTGACCGGCTCCCACCACCCGCTCCGACGCGGGTGCTCGAGCAGCAACAACTGCTCCCGCGAGTTCACGATCGGCACGACGACGGCGGCGGGGGAGGTCGCGAACACGCGCCCGGAGGCGGACTCGATCACGTGTGCTCGACCTGCGGCCATCACCGCGAGCCTACGCGCGCGGCGGCCCACCTAGAAAGCAGCCCGACCCTCTCCTACCATGGCCGTGTGCCGTACCAGGAGGAGTTGAAGCGACTCGTCGACGAGCAGAGCGCGCTGCGCCGCGTCGCGACGCTCGTGGCCGCCGGCAGCGAGCAGGTCCAGCTCGTCGACGCGATGACGTCCGAGATCGGCAGGCTCTTCGAGGCGCAGCGCGCGAACGTGATGCGCTGGGCCGGCGACACGATCGAGGTGATCGGCGAGTGGAGCTCGGACGGGAAGGCCGCCCTGCGGGGGAGCGTGTTCGCCTTCGGCGGCGACACCATCGTCGCCCGCATCGTCGGCTCCGGCGGACCGCAGCGGATCGACGGCGCCACGGATCTGCAGACGGAGTTCGCACACGAGCGCTGGCGCGAGCTCGGGATCGAGGCGTCGATCGGCGCGCCGATCATCGCCGAGGGCGAGGTCTGGGGGGTCGTCACCGCCTCGCGGACGGCCGGGCACGAGCCCTTCCCAGCCGGCGCTGAGACGCGCCTCGGGGACTTCGCCGCGCTGATCGCCCAGGCGATCGCGAATGCCGAGTCGCGCCGGCAGGTCGCGGCGCTCGCCGAGGAGCAAGCCGCGCTCAGGCGCGTCGCCACCCTCGTCGCAGGCGGGAAGCCGCAGCGCGAGGTCGTCGAAGCGGTGACGAGGGAGGCAACGGAGATCTTCGACGCCGAGGCGGTGCGCCTGTTCCGCTGGAGCGGCGTCCTGAACGAGGTCGTCGTCGTCGGCGGCTGGGCTGCGGACGGCGGGGCGATCGAGGGCGGCTCGCTCTACCACCCGACGCCGTCGAGCCCGACACTGCGGGTGCTGGAGACGGGCTTCCCCGCGCGGACCGACGAGACGTCGGCCGAGCTGGGCTTCCGCTTCGCCATCTCGGCACCGGTGATCGTCGACGGTCACCTCTGGGGGACGCTGACCGCCCATCGCCTCGTCGAGCCGTTCGTGGCCGGGTGCGAGGTGCGGCTGCGGAGCTTCGCCGACCTGGCGGCACAGTCCGTGGCGAATGCACTCGCCCAGGAGGAGATGCGCGCCTCGCGCGCGCGGATCGTCCGCGCCGGCGACGAGGCGCGGGAGCGGCTGGAGCGAAACCTGCACGACGGCGCCCAGCAGCGGCTCGTCGCCGTCTCGTTCTCGCTCCGGCTGGCGCTCGCCAAGCTCCCGGAGGGCGCGGAGGAGGCGCGATCGCTCCTCACCGCCGCGTCGGAGGAGCTGACCCACGCGATGAACGACCTCCGTGAGCTCGCCCGCGGCATCCACCCGGCGATCCTCACCGAGCAGGGCCTCGGGCCCGCGCTCGAGGTGCTGGGCAAGCGAGCCCCGCTGCCGGTGACCGTCTCGAACGAGCTGCGGGATCCCCTGCCGGCGCCGGTCGAGGCTGCGGCGTACTACGTCGTCGCCGAGTCGCTGACGAACATCGCGAAGTACGCGGAGGCGTCGTCGGTTCAGGTGCGCGTGAGCCGAGACAACGGCGTCGCGGTGGTCGAGGTGGTGGACGACGGGATCGGCGGCGCCGATGCGGCGCGCGGCTCCGGCCTGCGCGGCCTGGCCGACCGCGTCGAGGCGCTCGACGGCCGCCTCGGTGTCGAGAGCCCGCCCGCCGAGGGCACGCGTGTCCGCGCCGAGATCCCGCTGCTGGGCGACGCCGCCCTCGGCGCGTGACCGTGCGCGCGGCACCGGCGCTCCTCGCCGTCGTCCTGACCAGCGCCTGCGCCGGCGGCGACGACGCCGCTGTGGAGACGGTCACCGTCACGACGTCGGTCCCGGTCACCGTCACGGTGACGACGGACGCGGCAACCACCACGAACGCCCCGCCGGGCGGCTGGGACGGGCTCGAGGAACCGCTCCCCGCCGGCGGCAGCCTGCCCGTCGAGGAGTTCAACGCGCACGCGGAGAGTGTCGAGGAGCCCTGGGAGCACGACCTGGCCGCCACGGTGGACGAGTTCGTCGGGCGGGACGCGAGCACCGCGCAGAGCGTCTCGTTCCAGGCGACGAGCGGTCCCGAGGGCGGCGGGCCGGCGACCGCCTCGCTGCTCCTTTCCGGCCTCCTCGACGACTCGGTGCAGGCCCGCCGCTACGACCTCGGCCTCAGCCGCCGTCCCGACGGGACCTGGCGGGTCGACGACGCGTCCTGGGCTCAGCGGTGCCAGAGCGGACGCGGTCACCAGGCCTTCTCGCCCGAGCCCTGCCTCTGAGCTGGACTCGACCTGGCGCTGAGGCTAGCGCTCGGCGCGCTGCCAGAGCGCCAGGAGCGAGGCGGCCAGGTGCTCCGGCTCGCTGCGGTGCGGCGGGTCGAAGTGATGGCGCTGCGGGAACGTCTCGACCGTGAAGTCCGCGAAGACGTCGCCGAGTCGTTTCGCCATCTCGGCGAAGTAGTTCGGGTTGCTCAGGCCCCCGAGGGCGTAGTAGACCGGCCGGCTGAAACGTCGAAGCGCGTCGAGGTCGAGCGTGCCCGCGTCGAACGCGCGGAGAATGGCGCGGATGCCGGCGGGGCGCTTCGCGAGCCACGGCGGTGGCGGACCAGCCCGGCGCGGCGGCGGCTCGACGCCGGGCGCGAGCTGGAGGCGCGTGAACTCCGCCATCTGCTCGTCCGCCGGCAGGCCGTCGAGCGCGCGGAACCGCTCCTGCAGTGCCTCCTCCGGTCGTGAGCGCTCGTTGCCGGCCCAGGCCGCCTCGAGCAGCGCAAGGCTCAGCAGCCGGTCGCCGTGCCTGGCCGCGAACATCAGCGCGGCAGCGCCACCGCCGGAGTAGCCGGCGAGGTGGAAGCGGTCGAAGCCCGCAGCGTCGGCCTCGCGCAGGATGCCGTCGATCTCGACGTCGAGGTCGTACCCACGCGGTGGCTCGTCTTCGGCGTACAACTCGAGCTCCTTCGCGACCGCGTGGACGTCGTCCCCGAGCACGGTGAGCAACGCGCGGTACGCCAGCTCAGCCGGCAGGACGACGCCCGGGAGCAACAGCACGTCGAACCGGCGGTGCACCATCGGACGAGGCTATCGCTCGCTCCGGTGTCGGCTCAACGGGGCGAGGCGATCAGCTGAAGCCGAACAGCGGCGGCAGGAGGACCACGACCGCCCCGGCCCAGAGGGCGAACACGGGGAGGTACGTGGTCTGCCACCGTTCGAGCCGGTGCAGCCCCGTGCGTCGCGTGAGGAAGCGGACGGAGAGCCAGGCGGCCCCCGCCAGGTTCACGAGCAGGACGAGGTTGAGGCCCAGCGCCGCCGTCCGGTTCGGGCTGAACCCGAGGTCGCCGATCCGAGCGACCATCGCGCCGAGCACCATCACGTCGAGCGCGAGAGCGCTGACGACGGCGACGAGCTGGATGCGGTCCATCCAGTCCGGCGACGTCAACGGATCCCGCGCGGACATCCCGTACAGCACGAGCCCGAGGACGACCAGCAGCAGGGCGTCGAACACGCTCAGGAGCTCGCGGTCGAACGCGCCGCCGAGCCCGGTGACGGCGTAGACGACCGCGGCGCCGGCCAACATCACCGCGAACAGCGGCGTGAAGAGCATCGTGAGCACCGGCGCCATGTTCTCCACGACGCGCTGCTTCGACTCGACGAGCCACGCGGCCACGATCACGGCCCCCGCCGCGCCCGAGGGCACCACCCACTCGGCGATCCGCTCGAAGTCGACCCCGGCGGGCTCGAGGATCGCGGCGGTCAAGCCCATGAGCACGCCGCCCCCGAGCGCGATCAGCACGTAGTAGATGAACCATTCGCCCGTGAAGCGGACGAAGTCCATGCGCCGCTCGTGCGAGCGGAGCGTGCCGCCCATGTACGGGAAGGCGACCGCGAACCACAGCACGACGGGCAGATGGAGCGCGACCAGGATCTCGGTGGCCGAGTCGGGGTCGTACGGGTAGAGGTTGACGAGGAGCGCGGCGACCGCGAACGGCAGCGCCGTCAGCGCCCAGCCCCGTGTGTCGAGCTGCCGTCGGTGGGCGAAGTAGCCGGCGAGAAACGGCAACACGAACAGGCCGACGTTGCGCACGAGCCAGGTCGGCTCCTCGTCCGGGGCCTCGGCGGCGAGGCGTGCGACCTGGACCACGACAGCCGCAGCCACGGCGAAGACGAGCGTCGGGAGCCAGCCGCTGGACGGCAACGCTCGGGCGTCGTCACTGCTCAGGAAGAGCTGCTTCCAGAGCCGGCCGCTGTGCTCGCGTGCGAACTCGCGCGAGAGGCCGTCGACGTCGCCCAGCCGCTTCACGGCGATCAGGAAGCCCTCGTCGGCCGTGAGGCCGGCCGCGCTCAGCTCGGCGATCTCGTGGCGAAGATGATCCTCCAGCTCGTCGAGGTCGTGGCCGTTGACACCCGGGGCGTTCGCAACGTAGGCCCGCCATTCCGCGATCTGCGACTCGAGGCTCTCCATGCTCACGTCTCCCCGAGCGCCGTCAGCAGCGCGCCCGAGCCCGGCCAGACGTCGTTCAGCGCCCGCGTGACGGCCACCCACTGCCGTTGCTGGTCGGCGAGCGCCGCTCGTCCCTCGTCGGTGATCTTGTAGTACTTGCGACGACGCCCCTCCGGTGGCGTTCGCCACTCCGTCGTCGCGAATCCGAGCCGGAGCAGGCGGTGGAGCAGCGGGTAGAGCATCCCGTCGGTCCACTCCAGCTCGCCTCCCGAGAGCGCACGAACCCGCTTCAGGATGGCGTACCCGTAGCTCTCCCCCTCAGCCAGGATCGCGAGCACGAGCGGCGTCGCCGAGGCCGCTACCAGGTCCTTGTCGATGTGCAGCTGCGTCCCTTAGGGATCGAGGTGCTATGCATAGAAGTACAAGGTAGCATGATCCAGTCCCGGATCGCACCTTCGAAAGGAGACCTCGATGAAATCCTTCGTCGCCATCTTCACCCCCGCGCTCGCCGTCGTGGCCGTCGGCGTGACCGCCGCCATGCACGGGGAGGCGGACGACGCGCCCGGCCTGGCGCTCCTGGGCATCCTCCTGATCGTCGGCGCGTTGGCGGTCGCCGTGAGGGTCGCCCAGCGCAGCAGCTAGGCGGAGGACAACGCGCGCTCGAGCGCGGCCCGGTCGGTCGGGCCGCCGTGCGTCGCGAGCACGTGCTCGACCGGCAAATCGAGCAGCGGGCGCAGCCCCTCGGCGATCTCCTCGCGCGTCACGCCGGGGCGGAGCCAGCTCTCGTTGATCTCGAGGCCCCCGCCGAAGTCGACGAGGGTGTCGCCGGAGATCACCGCACGCCGGCCCTCGACCCAGAGCACGGTGTCGTTCGCCTTGTGCCCGGGGAACACGTCGGCACCGAACTTCAGCCGGTCGCCCGGCGCGTACGGGCGTGCCTCGCCCTTCAACTCGCGGAGCAGCCAGACGACGTCGGGACTGCCGTCGCCGGCCTGCTCGGCGGTGATGCCGTAGGTGTCCATGAGGTACTGCGCGGTGTCGGGCAGCGGGGTGTAGACCGGCACGCCGAGCCGCGCGACGAGGCTCTCGGCGTCGCGCTCGTGCCACGGCGCGGTGAGCACGATCGCCGTCTCGCGGCCGCCCGCAAGCTCCTCGAGCTCGCTCGGCACGGCCAGCGGGTCGAAGAGCAACAGCCGCTCCCCGTCGTCGATCGCGTAGGACGACACGTTCTCGCCCCACGGCTCGGTCGGTTCCCACTGCGGGTGCGGCGCCTGCCAGTGCCACAGACCCGGACGCAACTCGCGCACGGGGCGATGCTACTGAAACGCTGCCTTCCCGATGGACGGGGTTCGGCGCGAGGCAAGGCTCATGCGTTCCAGACCACGTCGATACGCCGGTCGACGCCCGGAAGCGGTAGGCCGGCGGCCTCGGCCTCGATCGCGGCGCGCGCCCGACGTGAGAGGCGTGTCCACGCGTCGATTCGCACCGTGTGCTGCGTCCGTCGCCAGGTTCCGCGAATCTCGCCTTCGACGAGGAGCGCGCCCGGCCACACGCGGGGCGTCCAGAGCCGCTCGCGCTGATCCGCCCGCGGGACGAGGAGCTCCCGCTCTCGTCCGTCGAGCAGGAAGTAGGAATCACCGCTCGGCAGCAGGCGCGCAGGCGCGGGCGCCGTCTCGGCGGCCAGAACGGCCGGCTCGTCGTCCGCGAGCAGCCACTCGTCGCCGAGTGGCGTCCGGACCGCCAGCAGCGATCCTGCGAGCGCGGCGAACGCGGTGGCCGCCGCGCGTCGCGAGATCCCGGCCCACCGGGCGAACCCGTCAGCGGTGGTCGGCCCGAAGACGTGGAGGTAGCGTCGAGCGAGCTCGAGGCGCGCGTCGGCGGGGTCGACCTCCGCAGCGGGGATGGTCCAGACCGTCGGCGCTCGTGCGCCGTCCCAGCGGATCGCGACCGTGCCCGTCGTGGCGGCGTACCGGAACCTGTTCGGGTGGACGCCGAGCGCTCCGCCGACGTCCCGGTCCGCCAGCCGCGCGCCGTCGAGGTGGGCGTGCAGCTGCTCGGCGATGCGCTCCGCCCGCAGGCGGCCCCTGGCGTCGTCGGGCTGCCGCCCCAACGAGAACAGCGCGAAGTCGCGCTTGGGAACGACGTAGGTGCTGTAGCGAGGCCCCCAGAGCTGGGCGAGCGACGGATCCTCCCACGTCGACGGCTCGACTCCCTCGACCCGCGCGTGCAGCGAGAGCAGCGCGGCTCTCGGCATGCTGTCCTGCAAGCCCGCCCACGCGGCCCGCCGCAGCGACTCCGAGCCCACTGGCAGTCGCTCGTCGAGCGCGCCGACGCGCCGTCGGAAAGCCAGGATCTGCCGCCGCGTGAGCCTCAGTCGCGTGTGCACCGACCTCCCACCGACCCTACAAGACGTCCCGTGACCCCTACTCGACACGTCCCACTGCCGGTGGGTGCGCCCACACAACCGCTTCCCCCGAGTCGAACAGCGTGACCGTGTCCGTGGGGATGGCCCGAAGCCGCTCGGCGACTCGTTGCGAGGCGACGTTGTCGGGCGCGATCAACGAGATCAGCTGACGTAGCTGCCGCTCCTCGCGCGCCCAGCCCCGGACTGCGCGCGCTGCCTCAGTGGCGTAGCCGGCTCCCCAGTGCGCACGCGCGAGCGCCCACCCCAGCTCCGGCTGGGCGTGGCGGCCCGCGTCTGCCAGCGTCGAGTGCGTCCACCCGCGCGTGTCCCAGACGAGCAGCCCGGCACGGCCGAGGACGCATCGGTCACGGCGTCGCTCGATGACGAACGGCCCGATGTCGTCCTCGTCCCAACGCCGCAGCCACTTGGCTATGACCTCGGGAACATGCTCACGCGGCACGACCTCACCACCGAGGAATCGCATCACCGCGGGATCGGTGAGCAGCTCCGCTGCCGGCTCCTCATCCGCGGGCGAGGGAAGGCGCAGTCCCAGGCGTTCGGTCTCGAGGACGTAGCGGCCACCCGCGCTTCGATCCGACCTCGTAGGCACGCTTCGAAGATAGGCCACCTTCGGCAGCGCCGCCTGGGCCGGCGATGCGAATGTCGCGACGTCTTCGCTGTCGACGAAGCGTGCGGCGGTAGGTCCCTCGAACTGCACCGGCGTCGCGTCGAGCTCGGCGATGAAGCGAACCACTCGCACCGCAGGGTGACGCAGCCGCAGTGAACACGC
>DASUOK010000246.1:0-14128 GCA_036276675.1 Gaiellaceae bacterium
CGAAAGGCACGGGCCGAGCCGCCGTCGCCGAGGATCGCAGCGCGCTGCGCCGGCAGTCCGGCGAGGATGGCGGCGTCGGTGGAATGCCCCTCGACCCGGCCGTCGCGGAGCACGAGCGTGTTCACCGACAGGAGGTCGGTCTCGACGAGCTCGAGCGCGGCCACGGCGAGCTTGTGCGGTGCCGTGACGTTCGCGCCGGCGAAGCCGAGCGCCACGAGGCCGCGCACCGCCTCCTCGAGGCGCTCTGGCGGGACGTCGAGGGCGACGTAGCGGAGGTCGACCCCGCACGCCGCGAACGCGGCGTTCTGCATGGTCGGCGAGAGCGAGTGCGCGACGGGGTGGCCGAGCAGCGCCACGAAGCGTGTCGAGGGGCGGGCCGTCACGAGCGCTTGTGTTGGAACAACACAAGCTCTGCGGTCGCCGCAGCGCTCCCGTTCGACGGTGCGAGTGGCGCCGGACCGGACGTGAGTTTGTGTTGGAACAACACAAGCACGTGCTCAGCCGCAGCCGAAGCCGTACTCGCACGCCTTGGCGTAGAACTCCGACTCGCTCGCGGTGAAGAAGTGGTGCACCTTGTCGGGCTTGCGCACGAAGAAGAGGTAGTCCACGTCGGCCGGCTTCGCCGCCGCCTGCAGCGACGGGAGCCCCGGGTTCGCGATCGGGGTCGGCGGCAGCCCCGTGCGGTTGCGCGTGTTGTACGGGTTGTCGCTCTCGAGCTGCGAGACGCGCAGCGCCTCGGTGCCCGGGACATCGAGGCCGTAGCGGATGGTCGCGTCGATGCCGAGCGGCATGCCCGCCTTCAGCCGGTTGTAGATGACCGCGGCGACGAGCGGCCGCTCCTCGGGCGCGATCGTCTCCTTCTCGACCATCGAGGCGATGATCAGGACGTCGTAGGGCGTCAGGTTCTTCTCGCGCGCGGTCGTCAGGTCCACCTGCTGCCAGTTCTCCTCGAAGAACTCGAGCTGGTCGGCGACGAGCTTCTTCGCGGTCGTCTTGGCGGTGAACTCGTACGTCGCGGGGAAGAGGAAGCCCTCGATCCCCTGGGCGTCCTTCCGGAACGCCTGCGGCACCTTCGCCGCCTCCGTGGCGGCGCGATAGCCCTTCGGCGTCAGCTTGGGCGTGATCTTCCGCCGCTCCCTCGCGATCGTGCGCACCTCGCCGACCCTCGCCACCATCTGGTCGCGCGTGAAGCCCTCGGGGAAGATGACGCGCAGCACGGGCTCCGGCGGCGGAGCCGTCGTGGTGGGCGGCGGCGCCGCCTCTTCGCCGTCGTCGCCGCCGCTGCCGAGCGCGCCGACGCCGAGCCAGAGCGCGAAGCCGAAGAAGGCGAGCAGCAGGCCGGCCGCCGCCAGCCGCCGCACTGCGACCCGCGAGCGCGACGGTCCTGCGCCGCTGCTCACACCCGGTCGCTCGACCATGCCAGGTAGCTCTCGAGGAGGTGGGCGGCGGCGCGGGCGTCCTCGGGTGCCGCGGCCGCCGGGTCGCGGGTCGCCAGGGACGTCGTGAAGCGCTCGTCGAAGCTCTCCACGGGCACCGCGACTGCCGCGCGCAGCGCCGCGACGAAGCGAGCGGTCTCCTCTGCCTGCTGCCCCGGCTCGCCGCGGAGGGTGAGCGGCAGGCCGACGACGATCCGCTCCGGCTCCTCGGTCGACACGAGCTCGGCCAGCCGGCGCAGCCCCGCAGCCGAGGCTGCCCGCTCGACGACGGTGAGCGGCCGCGCGAGCGTCCCCGTGGCGTCGGAGACGGCCACGCCGGTCCGTGCGAGGCCGTAGTCGAGAGCGAGGACCTTCACCGGGCGGAGGCTAGCCGAGGGCGTCGAGGATCGTCCGCTCCGCGAGCGCGACGGCGTCGTCCAGGCGCTCCGGCTCCTTGCCGCCGGCGCGCGCCATCGTCGGCCGGCCGCCGCCGCCGCCGCCGATGAGCGCCGCAGGCTCCCGGATCATCGTGCCCGCGTGCAGGCCACGTTGCTCGAGCGAGGTGTCGAGGTTGATCACGAGCTGGGCGGTCCCGTCGGCGCGCGCCCCGACGATCACGGCCGCGGGCGCGTGCCGCTGCTTGAGCCGGTCGGAGACGTCGAGCGGATCGCCCTCGCGCACCTCCACGACGAGCACGTTGACATCACCAGCCTGCGTCTCGCGCGTGACGACGTAGTCCTCGGCCGGCGCCGCTGCGGCCGCGCGCTTCGACTCCTTGCGCGCGCGCTCGAGCGCGGCACGCAGCTCGTCGGCCTCGTGGGCGCGCGCGTGGAGCAGGGCGTACGCCTCACCCGACGTGACCGCCTCGATCCGGCGCGAGCCCGAGCCGACGGAGCCCTCGGAGACGATCGCGAACGGCCCGATCTCGGCGGTCGACCGCACGTGCGTGCCGCCGCAGAGCTCCCGTGAGAAGCCGTCGATCTCGACGACCCGCACGACGTCGCCGTACTTCTCGCCGAAGAGCATCTGCGCTCCGAGCTTGCGTGCCTCCTCGATCGGCGTCTCGTAGATCCGGACCGGGTGGTTCTGGAAGACCTGCTCGTTCACCCGCCGCTCCACCTCGGCCCGCTCCTCCGCCGTCAGCGCCCGGTCGTGCGTGAAGTCGAAGCGGAGCTTGTCCGGGCGCACCGCCGAGCCGGCCTGCCTGACGTGCTCGCCGAGGACACGCCGCAGCGCCTCGTGCAGGAGGTGGGTCGCCGTGTGGTTGGCCATCGTCGGGAAGCGCACCGACCAGGGCACGAGCGCACGCACGCGGTCGCCGGCGGCGAAGCCCTCCTCGCCGACGCGGCCCTCGAACACGAGCACCTGGTCGTCGCCCACCCGGTGCGCCTCGCGCAGGACCGCGGTCGCGCCGGTCACCTCGTGCACGAGCTCGCCCGCGTCGGTCACCTGGCCGCCGCCGGCGGCGTAGAAGGGCGACTCGCGCAGCTTCGCGAGGAACGTGCCGTCACCGAGGTCCTCGAGCGCGCCGATCTGCGTCAGCACGTCGGTCTTCGCGTAGCCGACGAACTCGGTCGTGAAGTCGGTGGCCGCGCCGAAGTCGCCGGCACGCTGCGCGCCGGAGGCGCCGCCGGCCCGGGAGATCTCGCGGTGCTTCGTCATCTCGGCGCGGTAGCCGTCGACGTCGACGCTCTGGCCCCGCTCCTCCGCGAGCTCGACGGTCAGCTCGATCGGGAAGCCGAAGGTGGCCGCGAGCCGGAAGGCGTCCTCCGCGGTGATCGACCGTGCGCCCGAGAGCGCCTCGAACTCGCGCAGGCCGCGCTCGAGCGTCTCACGGAAGCGCTCCTCCTCGGCGCGGAAGACCCGCTCGATCTCCTCCGCGTGCTCCACCACCTCCGGGTACCACTGCCCCACCTGCTCGACGACGAGCGCCGGCAGCCGGTAGACGGCGTCGAGACCGATCCGCCGAGCCTGCACGACCGCGCGGCGGATCAAGCGGCGCAGGATGTAGCCGCGCCCTTCGTTCGACGGGACCACGCCCTCGGCGATCAGGAACGTCGTGCCGCGCCCGTGGTCGGCCAGGACGCGGTGCGCCTTGTTCGCCTCGGGGGAGCTGCCGTAGCCGATGCCCGACTCGCGCTCGATCCAGTCCATGATCAGACGGAAGCCGTCGGTGTCGAAGATCGTCTCGACCTCCTGGATCAGCATCGCGCCGCGCTCGAGGCCCATCCCGGTGTCGATGTTCTGCTTCGGCAGCGGCGTCAGCGTCCCGTCGGCGTGCAGGTCGAACTCCATGAAGACGAGGTTCCAGAACTCGATGAAGCGGTCGCAGGAGTCGCAGTTGGGACCGCAGGTGTCCTTGCCGCAGCCGTACGCCTCGCCGCGGTCGTAGTGCAGCTCCGAGCAGGGGCCGCACGGGCCGGTCTCGCCGGCCGGCCCCCAGAAGTTGTCCTTGCGCGGGAAGGCGACGATCCGCCCGCGGGGCAGCCCCTTGCGGAGCCACGCCCCCACGGCGACCTCGTCCTCGTCGAGGCCGAGCTCGGGGTCGCCGGCGAAGACGCTCGCCCAGATGCGGTCGCCGTCGAGGCCCATCCGCTCGGTCGAGAACTCCCACGCGAGATCGACGGCGCCGTCCTTGAAGTAGTCGCCGAACGAGAAGTTGCCGAGCATCTCGAACATCGACGCATGGCGCGCGGTCAGCCCGACCTCGTCGAGGTCGGTGTCCTTGCCGCCGGCGCGCAGCACCTTCTGCACGGTCGTGAAGCGCGGCGCCGGCGGCTCCTTCGCTCCCGAGAAGTACGGCTTCAGCGGCTGCATGCCCGCCGAGATGAAGAGCGTCGACTGGTCCTCGGGCGGCGGGATCAGCGGGAACGAGGGAAACCGGCGGTGCTCCCGCTCCTCGAAGAAGGACAGGAACCCCTCGCGCAGCTCGGCGGTGGTGCGCACGCTTCGATTGTAGGGCGGGCCACGCGCTGCGCCCCTGTGGATCCCCCGGCGCCGACTTTTCTCGAAGCCGTGACGCTCTCGCGTGGGGGTCTGACCCCTCCTCACGGCGGGATTTCGCTCAACGAGCCGGCTCGACCGCCCGAACGGGGGTCAGACCCCGGGCGGTCGCGTGCTGCCACCCCGTCACGCGGCGCGGTTCTCCACAGCGGACGCCGGCGGCGGCGCTAGCCGGTGGCGCGCTTGGCGGGAGTCTCGAAGTCCTCGTCGCCGGCGATCTCGTCGCGGATCTTCTCGAGCGCACGCCGGATCAGGCGCGAGACGTGCATCTGCGAGATGCCGACCTGCTGGGCGATCTGGCTCTGGGTCAGCCCGTCGAAGAAGCGGAGGTGGAGGATTCGCCGCTCGCGCTCGTCGAGCGCGCGGAAGCCCGGCGCGAGCACCGCGCGGTCCTCCGAGACCTCGTACTGGTGCTCGATCGTCCCGAGCGACTCGAGCGGGTCGAGCTCGCCGTCCTCGTCGGAGCCGCCGGACGAGAGCGAGAGAGACGTGTACGCGCGCCCGGACTCGAGCGCCTCGAGCACCTCCTCCTCCTCGACCCCCGCCGCCTTCGCGAGCTCGGGGACGGTGGGCGAACGGCCGTACTGGACGGTGAGCTCCTCGACGAGCTTCGAGAGCTGGACGTTGAGCTCCTGCAGCCCGCGCGGGACACGCACGGCCCAGCCCTTGTCGCGGAAGTGCCGCTTGATCTCGCCGATGATGTTCGGCGTCGCGTACGTCGTCAGCTCGACGCCGCGGTCGAGGTCGAAGCGGTCGATCGCCTTGATCAGGCCGATGCAGCCGATCTGGACGAGATCCTCGAGCTGCTCGCCGCGATAGCTGTACCGGCGGGCCAGCGAGCGGACGAGCGAGAGGTACTGCTCGATCAGCTGCTCGCGCGCTGCGAGGTCGCCCTCCTCGTGGTAGCGGCGGAGCAGGATCTTGTCGGACTCGCGCGGCATCAGCGCCTCCCGGCGAGGTCGTAGCGCTTGCGCAGCTCCACCCAGGAGCCGCCGTCACGCTCGCTCACGGTGAACCCGTCGACGACGGTGTCGAGGAGGCGCCGCAGGTCGAGCTGCTCGCCGGCATCGTCGTCCAGCTCCGAGATCGACCGTGGCTCGAAGGGCCCGACGGAGGCCTCGATCGTCTCGGGGCCGACGCGGAAGACGATCGTCAGCTCACCGTCCTCGGCGTCGCGGTCGAGCAGGCCCTCGAGCGCGAGGTGCAGGTCGTCGAGCACGTCGAGCGTCAGGTCGTGCCGGGCTGCGACGCCGCCGAGGACGAGCCCGGCAACGGCGCCGAACGAGCGCTCGCCGGGAATGGTGACGCTGATCTCGTCCATCAGCGTCGCTCGCCGTCTGCCGCGCGCAGCTCCTCTTCGAGGTCGTGCTCGCGGCGCGCCGCGGCGTCCTTGCCGACCCGCACGGCCTCGCTCCAGTCGCGGCGCGCCTTCAGCGCGGACGCACCGTGGGTGAGACCGGCCGCGAGGCCGGAGACCTTCTGCACCGGTCGCGTGATCGCGAAGCTGACCGCGCGCACTGCGGTGTCGATGCTGTCGGCCATGTCCACTGCGCTGTCGGTCACGCGGTCCACCTTGTCCAGCTGCCCGTTCGCCCGGTCGATGCTCTCGCCGACCTTGTGGATCACGGGCAGCAGCTCGGTTTCCGTTCCCCGGATAAACGAGGAAAGGCGCCCAAAGGTTCCGCCGAGGCGGAAGAACGCATAACCGAGGCCGATGCCGACGGCGACGAGGAAGACGGCGAGCGCGTAGTAGGCGATGTCGCCGGCGCTGGCGGCAAGAAGCGGCATGCGGGTGATCCTAGTTACGACCGGCCGTGGACACCACACCCGACCCGACGACCGCATCACCGTCGTACAGGGCGACGACCTGCCCCGGCGCGACGCCGAACGCGGGCCGCTCCAGCCGGAGCGCGAAGCCGACCTCCGTCTCCTCCACGCGCGCGGGCAGCGCCGGCGAGCGGTGGCGCAGCTTCGCCTCCGCGCGCCGGACCGGCGTGTGCAGCGTCCCCTCGACGTCGACGCGGGTGCACGCGAGGGCGCGGTGCGGGCCGACGACGACCGTGTTCGTGGCGGCGTCCGTCCGCAGCGCATAGAGGGGCTCCGCCGCCGCGACCCCGATGCCGCGCCGCTGGCCCGGCGTGAAGCGCCACGAGCCGCCGTGCCGGCCGAGCTCGTTGCCGTCCTCGTCGACGATCGCGCCGTCGCTCGCGGCGAGCCCGTGCCGCCCGAGGAACGCACGGTAGTCGTCGCCGGCGAGGAAGCACGCCTCCTGGCTCTCGCGACGCTCGGCAGCCGCCAGTCCCGCGGCGGCCGCCTCGGCACGCGTCTCGGCCTTGGTTCGACCGCCGAGCGGGAACTCGATCCGCTCGAGCAGCCGCGGATCGAGCGGAGCGAGCATGTACGACTGGTCCTTGTCCCCGTCGGCTGCGCGGGCGAGCAGGCGCTGACCGCCGTGCTCGACGATGCGGGCGTAGTGGCCCGTCCAGAGCTTCTCCGCGCCCGCCCGCGCCGCGAAGGCGAGCAGCTCGTCGAAGCGGAAGCTGCCGTTGCAGCGGCCACATGGATTCGGCGTCTCGCCGCGCGCGTAGGCGTCGACGAACGGCCTCACCACCGCGCGGCGGAACCCTTCGCGGAGATCGAGCGTGACGTGCGGCAGGCCGCGCGCATGGCACGTCTCGCGCGCGGCGATCACGGCAGCGGGCGAGCAGCAGGCGCGCTCCGCGTCGGGGCCGGCCGGATCGAGCCACAGGCGGAGCGTGACGCCGATCGCGTCCGGGCCGGCGCGGAGCAGGGCGACGGCGCTGTCGACGCCGCCGCTCATCGCCACGGCCACACGCCCGGCGGCAGAGGGAGCGTTGAAGACGGGCGCGAGCGCGTTCGCGAGGGCGTCGGCGGCGAGCGTCTCGCCGGGCACCGCCGCCGCCTCGAGCAGCGTCAGACCCTCGAGCGGCCGCTCGAGTCCCGGTGCGTCGGCCGCGACGATCCGGGCGCCGTCGACCGTCAGCCGCACGAGCGCGAACTCGGAGCCGCGCGCGGAATCCCCGACGAGCTCGATCATCCCGGCCAGCGTAGCGGTGGCGGCGGCACGACTCGGGCGGCGCGAAGCTCGCCCGAGACTGGATTCGTGACGCTAGGTGCCCCACCCTGCCGATGGTGCCTTGCGCCGATGCGAACCTGGACTAACCAGGTGGGTGCCGTGCCGGACGTCGACGGATGAGGTCTAGACCGGACCCAGGCTCCCTTCACGTGAGTGTTGGTTCACGTTTACGCGCAAGGCCCACGCACAGGGTCGAGCACGGGCATTGTAACCCGCTCCCGCGAGGCTCCGTCACGGAGAAGCCCCGTCACCGAGAGGCGAAGCGCCACTCGATCTCCTGCGTGCCCTCGAGGTCGAGCCGCCGTGCCAGTGCCTCGGTGAGCTCGAACTGCCGGCCGGGCTCCTTCAGGCGCGTGTCGATCACCTCCGTCAGGAGCTGCGTGCCGTCGTAGGCGACGAAGATCTTGGCGCCGCAGGGGAGGGTCGGGTGTGTGACGCCGAGCGAGCGCCCGCTGAGGACGAGGCGGCACGTGGTCCGCTCCGCGTCGCCGGCCGGGCCGCGTGACGCCGCGAGCGCGGTGTACCAGCCGCCGTCCGGCGTCGGCACGGCGCGGAGCTGCGTCGCCGTGGCGGCGCGGTCGTCGCGCGACGCGAGCGCGACCGCGCCCACGCCGGCGAGGAGCGCGACGGCCGCGAGCACGACCGTGCGCTGGATCACGGACGGCGTCATGCGTCGCGGCTCACGGGCGGCACCGTCAGTCGGATGCCGAGCTCGGCGAGCTGGTCGGGCGTCACCTCCGACGGCGCGCCGCTCATCGGGTCGACGCCCGCCTGGTTCTTCGGGAAGGCGATCACGTCGCGCAGGTTCGGCTCGCCGGCGAGCACCATCGCCATCCGGTCGATCCCGAGCGCGATGCCGCCGTGCGGCGGCGCCCCCATCGCGAGCGCGTCGAGCAGGAAGCCGAACTTCGCGCGCTGCTCCTCGGGTGAGAGAGCCAGCAGGCCGAACACCTGCGCCTGGAGCTCCGGCTCGTGGATCCGGAACGAGCCGCCGCCGAGCTCGTTGCCGTTCACGACGAGATCGTAGGCGTGCGCGAGCGCGGCGCCGGGCTCCTCCACGAACCGCTCCTCCCACTCCCGCGCCGGCCGCGTGAAGGGGTGGTGCACCGCCGTCCAGCGACCCTCGTCCTCGTCCCGCTCGAACATCGGGAAGTCGTAGACCCAGAGAAACGTGAACGCGTCGTCGTCGATCAGGCCGAGCTCGTGGCCCAGGTGCAGCCGGAGCGCGCCGAGTACGCGCGAGGTCGTCTCCCAGGCATCCGCCGCGAACAGCACCGTCGTGCCGGGGTCGCTGCGGAAGCGCGCCAGCTCGTCCTCGGAGAGGAACTTGGCGATCGGCGAGCGCACCTCGCCCTCCTCGTCGTAGACGAGGTACGCGAGGCCCTTCGCCCCCCATTCCTTCGCGACCTCCTCCAGCTTGGCGAGGTCGCCGCGCGACAGCTCCTGCGGCACGCGCAGGAAGCGCACGGCCTCGGCGCCGGCGAAGACGCCGAACTCGGAGCCGCGCGTCGCCTCCGTCGCGTCCTCGAGCTCGAGGCCGAAACGGGTGTCCGGCTTGTCGGAGCCGAAGCGCCGGTCGGACTCGGCGAAGGTCATGCGTGCGAACGGCGTCTCGATCTCGATCCCGAGGCACTCGCGCCAGATCCGCGCGAACGTCCGCTCCATCAGCCCGTAGATCAGCTCCTGGTCGGGGAAGCTCAGCTCCAGGTCGAGCTGGGTCAGCTCCTGCACGCGGTCGGCGCGGAGGTCCTCGTCACGGAAGCAGATCGCGATCTGGTAGTAGCGGTCGAAGCCGGCCACCATCGTCAGCTGCTTCAGGATCTGCGGGCTCTGCGGCAGCGCGTAGAAGCGGCCGGGCTGCAGCCGGCTCGGGACGACGAAGTCGCGAGCGCCCTCGGGTGTGGGCTTGAACAGGATCGGCGTCTGGATGTCGAGGAAGCCGGCATCCTCCATCTCGCGCCGGATGATCCCGACCATTTGCGCCCGCAGGCGAATGTTGCGCTGGAGCTTGTCCCGGCGCAGGTCGAGCCAGCGGTAGCGCAGGCGCAGCGTCTCGTCCACGTTCTCCTCGTCGAGCTGGAACGGCAGCGGTGTCGAGCGGCTGACGAGATCCAGCCGCTCGACCTGCAACTCCACCTCGCCGGTGGGCATGGCCGGGTTGACCGTCTCCGGCGAGCGCGCGACGACCGGCCCCTCCGCACGCAGGACGAACTCGTTGCGGATCCCGTGCGCCAGCTGCGCCGCCTCGGGCGCGTGCTCGGGGTTGATCACGAGCTGGGTCACGCCGGTGCGGTCGCGGAGGTCGACGAACACGAGGCCGCCGTGGTCGCGCCGGCGGGCGACCCAGCCGGCGAGCGCGACCCTCTCGCCGACGAGCTCCGTGCGCGGCTCGCCGCACATGTGGGTGCGCCAGCTGGTCGGCGGAGTCATCGCAGGAGTGTGCCTACGACGTCGGCGTGGGCGAGCGGTTCGTCCTGCTGCCCCCGGCGGCGCAGCGTCGCCCCTTCGGGACCGACGATCACGATCGTCCGTGCGCCGGCGCGCCCGGCCTGCGTCAGCTGGCCCTTCAGCGAGCGGCCCCCGTAGTCGGCGTCGGCCGCGACTCCCGCGGCCCGCAGCTCCTCGAGCCAGCGCAGCGCGAGCGACCGCGGTCCCTCGCGCTCCACGGCGAGGAAGACGTCGAGCTGCGGCGCCTCCGCCGTGACGCCGGCGTCCTCGAGCGCGAGCAGCAGCCTCTCGATGCCGGCGCCGAAGCCGACGCCCGGCGTCGGTGGGCCGCCGATCTCCTCGATCAAGCCGTCGTAGCGGCCGCCGCCCGAGATGGTCGAGTTCGCGCCCTCGAGCGGCCCGATGAACTCCCAGGTCGTGCGCGTGTAGTAGTCGAGCCCGCGCACGAGCGTCGGCACGAGCGTGTAGGCGACCCCGAGGTCGTCGAGGAGCGCGCACACGGCCCCGAAGTGCGCGACGCACTCGTCGCACAGCGAGTCGCCGATCGCCGGCGCCTGCCGCAGCACCTCCTGCACCTGCGGCGGTTTCGCATCGAGGTTGTCGAGGGCGCGGAGCGGGCTCGTCCGCAGCTTCTCGCGCGTGTCGGCGTCGAGCTCGTCCGCTCGGCCGGCAAGCCAGGTCGCGAGCGCCTCGACGTAGACAGGGCGACAGTTGCGGTCGCCGATCGAGTTCAGCTCGAGGTGGTACTCGCTGACACCGAGGTTGTGCAGGAGGGTGTCGTAGAGGTGGATCACCTCGGCGTCGAGCGCAGGATCGTCCGACCCCAGTGCCTCGACGGAGAGCTGCCAGTGCTCGCGGTAGCGACCGCGGCCGGGACGGCCGTAGCGATACATCGGTGCGATCGTGTAGAGCTTCTGCGGCTGCGGCTCCTGTTGCAGGCCGTGCGTCAGGTAGGCGCGGCAGATCGGAGCGGTGCCCTCCGGGCGCAGCGTCAGGGAGCGGTCGCTGCGATCGGTGAAGGTGTACATCTCCTTCTGGACGACGTCCGACCCCGCACCCGACGTCCGCTGGAAGAGATCCGTGTCCTCGAAGCCCGGAGTCTGGATGGGGTGGTAGCCGTAGAGGGCGCACAACCGCTCCGCCTCACCCGTGACCCGCCGCCAGAGCGGCTGCTCGGCCGGGACGATGTCGTGCGTGCCGCGCGGCGCCTCGATCTTCGCGCGCGTCACGTGGTGCGCAGCTCGGCCAGGAACGGGTTGCGCGTGAGCTCCGCTCCCAGGGTGGTCGCCGGTCCGTGCCCCGGGTAGACCGCGGTCTCGGGCGGATAGGCCTCGGTGAGGCGGCGGATCGAGTCGAGCAGCGTGTGCCAGTCGCCGAAGGGCAGGTCGGTGCGGCCGACGGAGCCTGCGAAGAGGACGTCGCCGGAGAAGAGGCAGCCGTCGGCGTAGTAGGCGACGTGGCCCGGCGAGTGACCCGGAACAGCGGTGACGGCGAACGAGATCCCGGCTGCCTCGACCGTCTCGCCGCCGGCCACGAGCGTCGCGTCGCCGTCGTAGCCCCGCAACGTGACGCCGAGGCCGCCGAAGAAGTCGTTCGGCCGGCGGAACACGTCGAGCTCCCCCTCCGGCAGCCAGACCGGTGCGCCGGTTCCCTCGGCGAGGTCGGCGAGGGCGCCGATGTGGTCGTAGTGGCTGTGCGTGAGCAGGATCGCGGCGCACCTCGCCCCAGCGCCGGCGAGCGCCAGCCGGATCTCGGGAGCGCCCGCGCCTGGATCGATGACGACGGCCTCAGGGGCGTCGCGGGCGGCGCGGACGAGGTAGCAGTTCGTGCCGATCGAGCCGAGCGGGAGCTGTTGGACGGCGAGCGGCATCGGCGCTTGAGTCTAACGAGGGAGGGTAGATTTCCCCTCGTGCAGAGCTGGGACCTGATGGGCATCGACGCGCCGGACGGAACTCGGGATCCCGTCGTCGTGCACTCCGGCAACGAGGCTCGCGCCGTCCTCATCTCGCTCAACCCGGGTCAGGAGATGGGCGACCACCAGGTCAAGGAGAACGCCTGGGTGACCGTGCTCGCGGGGCGCGTCCGGGTCTCGGCCGGCGGCGAGACGCACGAGGCGGGCGTGGGCTCCCTCTTCCGCTTCGATCCGGACGAGCGGCACTCGCTCGCGAGCGACGAGGGCGCGCGCATCCTGCTGCTGCTTGCACCCTGGCCCGGCGACGGGCACTACCGCGGCGGTCCCTAGCGCTTCTTGCTGCTGTCGGTGCGCCCGAGCCGGCGCTGGTACGAGCGCCAGACCATCGAGTCCATGAAGTAGCTGAAGGGCAGGAAGAACGCCATCAGCACGAGCGCCTGCGAGACCTTGCCGGCCGTCGTCACCTCGTCGCCGGCGAGCAGGAACACCGTGATCAGCATCAGCGGGAAGAACAGGGCACCCCGGCGCAGCGTCTTCCGCCACGACGGCGGCTCGACCGGGCGGCGGCCGCCCCGCTCGGGCTCTGCCTTCGTCCGCTCGGCGCGACGCTCGGTCGGGCCGACGAGCGCCTCGGCCTCCTCCGGGTCGAGCTCGCGCCCTTCCTCGTCGACGTACACCTCTTCCCACTGGTGCCGCTTCAGCTTCTCGCGGCGGCGGCGCTGCTTCTTCGACGGCATCGAGTCAGTATGCCCGCCGGCTCAGGCCGCCGGGACGCCGTCCTTGACGACCCCCGCGACGACGGGGCCGCCGAGGTGGTAGGCGAGGTAGCGCCAGTCGGGCGCCTCCAGCAGCGTCACGTCGGCCGCGAAGCCGGGTGAGATCCGCCCGAGCCGATCCGACCGCCCGAGGACGTGCGCGGCGTTCACGGTGCACGCGCCGAGCGCTTCCGCCGGCGAGAGCCGGAGCTGCGTGCACGCGAGCGAGCAGACGAGCGGCAGGCTCTCGCAGAACGCGCTGCCGGGATTGAAGTCCGTCGCCAGCGCGACTGCGGCTCCCGCGTCGACCAGCCGGCGTCCCGGCGGCATCGGCCGGCCGAGGAAGAGCGCGCTCGCGGGCAGGAGCACGCCGACGACGTCGCTGGCCGCGAGTGCCGCGATCCCCTCGGCTCCCGTCGCCTCGAGGTGGTCGACGGAGCGGGCGCCGAGCTCGACCGCCAGCGGGATCGCTCCCGACTCCGTGAACTGGTCGCCGTGCAGCCTGAGCGCGAGACCTGCTTCGCGGCACGCCTCGAGGTACCGCCGCGCCTGCGACGCATCGAAGGCGCCGCGCTCGAGGAAGACGTCGGCCGCCTCCGCGAGCGGCGGCACCGCGGGCAGCACGTCGGCGAGCAGGAAGTCGAGGTAGGCGTCGGCGTCGTCGTGCTCGGGCGGCACCGCATGCGCGCCGAGCCACGTCGGGATGCCGCCCGCGGCGGCGATCGCGCGCAGCGAGGAGAGCTCGGTCTCGCGGTCGAGCCCGTATCCCGACTTCGCCTCGAATGTCGTCGTGCCTGCGCGCACCATCCAGTCGCGGTGCCGCTCGACGGCCCGCGCGAGACCCTCGGCGCCGGCGGCGCGCGTGGCCGTGACGGTCGCGAGGATGCCGCCGCCCGCGGCGTGCAGCTCCTCGTAGGAGGCGCCGGCCGCACGGAGGGAGAACTCCTCGACGCGGTCGCCGCCGAAGGCCGCGTGCGTGTGGCAGTCGACGAGGCCGGGGACGGCGCAGCGGCCGCGGCCGTCCAGCTCCTCGACGTCGCCGTCGAGCGGGCCGAGGTCGCGCATCCTCCCGACCGCCTCGATCCTGCCGCCGTCACAGAGGATGTAGCCGTCGGCGAGCCGCACGACGTCGCCGAGCGCGCGACCGCGGAGCGGCGCGTCGGCGGCCGCGGGCGAGACGACCTGCGCGAGATCGCGGATCAGCAGCCGCGGCATGCGTCAGGCGTCGCGCGGACCGCCGCCGGGTGGGTCGACGCTCGGGAGGTCGAGCCCGTGCTCCGCGGCCGCCGCCAGCGCCTCGGGGTAGCCCGCGTCGGCGTGGCGCATCACGCCGGTGCCGGGATCCGCGGTGAGCACGCGCTCCAGCCGCTCGTCCGCGTCGCTGCTGCCGTCGGCGAGCACGACCAGGCCGGCGTGGATCGAGTTGCCGATGCCGACCCCGCCGCCGTGATGGACGCTGACCCAGGTCGCCCCCGCCGCCGTGTTCAGGAGCGCGTTC
>DASUOK010000247.1:0-12220 GCA_036276675.1 Gaiellaceae bacterium
GAGACCTACAAGGAGGGACGGCGGCCGATGCCGGACCTTCTGCGCGAGCAGTTCCCGCACCTCCGCCCGATCGTCGAGGCGTTCGGGTACGGGAACCTCGAGCTCGAGGGCTGGGAGGCGGACGACGTGATCGCGACGCTCGCGACCCGCGCCGACGAAGCCGGCGTCAGGACGTGCGTGGTCTCGACCGACCGCGATGCGTTCCAGCTCTGCTCGGAGAACGTCTGCCTGATGATGACGCCGCGCGGCGTCTCCGACGTCCACGTCTACACGCCCGAGCGCGTCGAGCTCCGCTACGGCGTCCGCCCCGACCAGGTGCCCGACTTCATCGGCCTGAAGGGCGATACCTCCGACAACATCCCCGGCGTCCCCGGCATCGGCGACAAGACGGCGGGCCAGCTCGTGGCGCAGTACGGCTCGCTCGAGGGCGTGCTCGAGCACGTGGACGAGCTCTCGCCGGGGCGGCGCAAGAACATCACCGAGCACGCCGAGCAGGCGCTGGCGTCGAAGGAGCTGGCGACCATGCGCCGCGATCTCGAGATCGACTGGGAGCCGTCGGCGCTCGCGCTCGCGCCGCCCGACCGCTCGCAGCTGCGGGAGATGTTCCGCCGCTTCGAGTTCCGCGGCCTGCTCTCGCGTGTCGACACGCTCGACGAGGCCGTGCCCGCCGCGGCGCCGGCAGAGGTGCAGGGGGTCGCCGTCGCGTGGCGCGCCGTCGACGATCCGGCCGAGCTGCCGCCGCCGGCCGACTGGGAGGGCTACGCCGTCGACGAGGGCCGCGTCGCCGTCGCCACCGCGGCGGGAGTGGTGATCGCCCCGACGCCAAGTAACAGACTGTTACTTGGCCAGGCGCGCCCGGTCGTCCACGACGCGAAGGCCGTGCGCGCGGTCGCCCGCGACGACACGCTCGTCGCCGCGTACCTGATCGATCCGGGCCGCGCCGAGTACGCGCTCGACGATCTCAGTGCCGAGTACGGGCTGGAGGTGATCCCCGAGCCGGCCACGGACGAGGAGACCTCGGCGCTCGTGCGGCGCGCCGAGGCGCCGCGCCGCCTGATCGGGCCGATGCTCGAGCGCGTCCGGGAGCGCGGCTCCGAGCGGCTCTACCGCGAGATCGAGCTCCCGCTCACCGCCGTGCTCGCGGCGATGGAGGACGCGGGCGTGAAGATCGACACCTACCGGATGGGCGAGATCACGGCGCGGCTCGCCGACCGGGTCGAGGAGCTGGAGGCGAAGGCCTACGAGCTCGCCGGCGAGGAGTTCGTGCTGGGCTCGACGCAGCAGGTCGCACGGATCCTGTTCGAGAAGCTCGAGCTGACGCCGGGCCGCAAGGGGAAGACCGGCTACTCGACCGACACGCGCGTCCTGCGCTCGATCCGCGGCGATCACGAGATCGTGCCCGTGCTGGAGGAGTGGCGCGAGCTGACGAAGCTGATCAACACGTACCTCGGGCCGCTGCCCTCGCTGCTGGGGCCGGACGCGCGCCTGCACACGACCTTCAACCAGACGGTGGCCTCGACCGGGCGCCTCTCGACCACGGCGCCCAACCTGCAGGCGATCCCCATCCGCACCGAGCTCGGGCGCGAGATCCGCTCCGCCTTCGTGGCGGAGGAGGGCCAGCGGCTCGTCTCGGCCGACTACAGCCAGGTCGAGCTGCGCATCCTCGCGCACGTGTCCGGCGAGCCGGTGCTGAAGGAGTCGTTCGCGCGGAACGAGGACATCCATGCGCGCACGGCCGCCGAGGTGCTCGGCAAGGAGCAGGCGACGCTGACGAAGGACGAGCGCAACATCGCCAAGATGGTCAACTTCGGGATCATCTACGGCATCTCGTCCTTCGGGCTCTCGGAGAACCTCGAGATCCCGCGCGAGCAGGCGCAGGAGTACATCGACACCTACCTGGCGCGCTTCCCGCACGTGCAGGACTTCATCGAGCGGACGATCGAGCAGGCGGGTCGTGACGGCTACGTGACGACGCTGCTCGGCCGCCGGCGGCCCGTCCCCGAGATCCGCGCCTCGAACCGGCAGACGCGCTCGCTCGGCGAGCGGCTCGCCGTCAACTCGGTCATGCAGGGGACGGCCGCGGACGTGATCAAGGTGGCGATGATCAGCATCCACGACCGGCTGCGCGAGGAGGGGAGGAGCGCGCGCCTCGTGCTCCAGGTGCACGACGAGCTCCTGCTCGAGGCGCCCGAGACGGAGGTGAGCGCGGTGAAGGAGCTCGTGCGCGAGGAGATGTGCACGGCGTACCCGCTCGATCCGCCGCTCGCCGTCGACGTCGGCGCCGGCGACGACTGGAACGCCGCCAAGGGCTAGGGAACGCCGCCGGCCGACCTGCGAGGAGGCCGGGACGCGGCCCTTTCGGGCCGGCTGGACCTGGCTATACTGCGCGTTCGCCATGGCGAACGACACAATCGAGATGACGGACGAACGGCTGGAGGAAGGCGTCTGGACGATGGGCCCCGAAGGGGAGCTCATCCCGGACTACGAGTCCACCTTCCCCACCATCAACGAGGGCGAGGTCGTGCACGGCACCGTCGTCCGCGTCGACAAGGACGAGGTGCTCGTCGACATCGGCTACAAGTCCGAGGGCGTGATCCCGGTCGCCGAGCTCTCGATCCGCCGCTCGGTGAACCCGGCCGACGAGGTGGCCGTCGGCGAGGAGATCGACGCGCTCGTGATGACGAAGGAGGACGCCGAAGGGCGCCTCATCCTCTCGAAGAAGCGGGCGCGCTTCGAGCTCGCCTGGAAGAAGATCGAGGCGGCGAACGAGTCCGGCGAGCCGGTGGTCGGCAGGGTGATCGAGGTCGTCAAGGGCGGCCTCATCCTCGACCTCGGCGTCCGTGGCTTCCTGCCCGCCTCACTCGTCGACATCCGCCGCGTGCAGGACCTCGACGAGTTCATGGGCAAGGAGCTCCGCTCGAAGGTGATCGAGCTGAACCGCTCGCGCAACAACGTCGTCCTCTCGCGTCGCGCCGTCCTCGAGGACGAGCGCAAGGAGATGCGCCAGGCGATCCTCGACCGGCTGAACCCCGGCGACGTCGTCGACGGCACCATCTCCAACATCGTCGACTTCGGCGCCTTCGTCGACCTCGACGGCATGGACGGCCTGATCCACATCTCCGAGCTCTCGTGGAGCCACGTCAACCACCCGTCCGAGGTGCTCGACATCGGCCAGGAGGTCAAGGTCAAGGTGCTCGACATCGACCGCGACCGCCAGCGGATCTCGCTCGGCCTCAAGCAGACGCAGTCGGACCCGTGGCAGCAGGTGATCGAGAGCTACAACGAGGGCGACGTCGTCGAGGGCCGGGTCACGAAGGTCGTCACGTTCGGCGCCTTCGTGGAGATCCTCCCCGGCGTCGAGGGCCTCGTCCACATCTCCGAGCTCGCCCAGCACCACGTCGAGAACCCCCGTGAGGTCGTCTCGCAGGGCGACGCCGTCAACGTCTTGATCCTGGAGGTCGACGCCGACCGCCGCCGCCTCTCGCTCTCGCTGAAGCGGGTCGAGGAGGGCGCGGAGCCGCTCCCGCGCGCCGACGGCGGCGAGTCCGTGCACGTGACCCCGAAGCTCGACCTTTCCGAGGACGTCTTCCCGGCCGGCCCGGCCGCCGCCGCCGAGCCCGCAGAGCTCGACACCGCGGCCGAGGGCGTCGAGGAGGTCGCAGGGGAGGCCGGCGAGGCGCAGGCAGCGGTCGAGACGGAGGCCGCCGTCGTGGAGCCCGAGCTCCAGGCCGAGGCCGCGCAGCCCGAGCCCGAGCTCGGCGGCGACGAGCCGGCGCCCACATCGGACGCGGCCGCAGAGGCCGAGGTCGCGGGCGAGTCGACTGCGGAGGCCGACGCGGCTCCGGGCGACGAGCCGCGCTCCGAGCCGACCGCCTAGGCCTCGAAGGCCGTGACGCGGCCGATCGCGGTCGCCATCACCGGCGGCATCGGTGCGGGCAAGAGCGAGGCGCTCTACGCCTTCCAGAAGGCCGGCGCGGCCACCGTGTCGAGCGACGAGATCGTCCACCACCTGCTGCGCACCGACCCCGAGGTGCGGGAGGCGCTCGTCGCGGAGCTGGGGGAGGGGATCCTCGACGACGCCGGCGGCATCGACCGCGCGCGCGTGGCGGAGGTCGTCTTCGCCGACCGCGCCAAGCTCGACTTCCTCGAGTCCGTTCTGCACCCGCGCGTGGCGGCCGAGTACCTGCGCTGGCGTGAGCAGCTCGCCGAGCTGCCGGAGCCACCCCGCGTCGCCGTGACCGAGGTGCCGCTCCTCTACGAGTCCGGCGCCGAGGAGCGCTTCGACAAGGTCGTCGTCATCACCGCGCCCGCGAAGCTGCGCGAGCAGCGCCGGCGCGTCCGCCGGGACGACCGCGAGCAACGGCTGCTCCCCGACGCGGAGAAGGTGAAGCGCGCCGACTACGCCTACGTCAACACGGGCTCGCTCGAGGAGCTCGACGCGTGGGTGCGCGGGGTGATGGCGGAGCTCACGGCATGAGCCGGGTGGCGGTGCTGGCAGTGGTGGCGCTCGCCGTCGCAGGCGTCGCCGTGTACGTCGTCGACGATCAGCCGCGCTGGTTCCAGCGCGCGCGCTACCCCCTCCGGTACGAGGAGATCGTCACCGGCCATGCGCGCAACTACCGGCTGCAGCCGCAGCTGCTCGCGGCCGTGATCTACCAGGAGAGCAAGTTCGACCCCGAGGCGCGCTCGAGCTCGGGCGCCGTCGGGCTGATGCAGCTGCTGCCCGAGACCGGCCAGGGGATCGCCGACCGCACGGGCGGCTCGACCTGGAGCCCGGCCGACCTGCTGAACCCCGAGCTCAACATCCGCTACGGCTCGTGGTACCTGCGCCACCTGCTCGACAAGTACGACGACGAGCGGCTCGCCCTCGCGGCCTACAACGCCGGCCAGACGAACGTGGACGGCTGGCTCGACCGCGGCGTCGACATCCAGTTCGACGAGACGCGCCACTACGTCGAGCGCGTGCAGGAGCTCAAGGGGATCTACGCCGAGGCGTACGCGGCCGAGCTGGGGTTGCGATAGCCGACTCGAGCAGCGTCAGGATCTCCGCCGCCTCGGGTGCCGGGAAGCCGGCTGCGAGCCGCAGTGCCAGGCCGTCGAGCACGATCCCGACGAAACGGCCCACGGACTGCAGCGGGACGTCGTCGCGCACCTCGCCCGCCGCGAGCGCCGCCTCCAGCCGCTGCTTGATGCGCTCCTCCGCCTCTGGGGCCCGCTGCTCCCAGCGCGCGTGGAAGGCGGCGTCGGTGCGCAGCCGCCGCCCGACCTCGAGGTAGGCGCCGAGCCACTCCGGGTCCTCGTCGACGAACGCGCGGATCACCGCCTCCAGACCCTCGTCGGCCCAGAGCCGCCCGAAGCGGTCGGCGTCGCGCTCGGCGAGTGCGAGGAAGAGGTCGTCCTTGGAGGGGAACCAGTTGAAGATGGCGCCCCGCGACAGGCCGATCTCCCGCTCGAGCCGCACGACCGTCGCCCCCTCGTAGCCGTGCGCCGCGAAGGCGCGGCGGGCGCCGGCCAGGATCTGCTCCCGACGGGCCTCCTTGGCGGCTTCGGTCAGCTTCGGCACGTTCCCACTTTACAAAACAGTACAGACGTTTTATATTGCCGCGATGGCCGATCCCCGCCTCGAGCAGTACGCCCGGCTCCTCGTCGAGACGTGCGTCGACGTGCAGCCCGGCTGGCAGGTCGTCGTCGCGTCGCCTTCGTCCGCGCTCGGTCGTCCGCTCGCCGAGGAGGTGACGCGTCAGGTGGCCCGGCGCGGCGCGCACGCCTTGCAGCGCTCCAGCCTGGGGCCGGATCGCATCTGGGTGCGGGCGGCGCCCTTCGAGCTGCTCGCGACGATCGCGCCGCTCGACGCGCGCGTGCTCGAGGAGGCCGACGCGCTGATCGTGATCGACGCGCCCGAGAACACCAGGGACGCCTCCTCCGTGCCGCAGGAGCGCATCGCGGCGGTGCAGGCGGGCCTGCGGCCGGCGCTGGAGCGCGTCTTCACGGGCGACGTGGAGTGGGTCGGCTGCCAGTACCCGACGCCGGCCCTCGCGCAGGAAGCGGGCCTCTCCACCGAGGAGTTCGCCGACTTCCTCTACGGCGCCTGCCTCCTCGACTGGGACGCGGAGCGCGCGCGCATGCAGCGGTATGCCGACCGCTTCGAGGCGGCCGCCGAGGTGCGGATCGTCGGTCCCGGCACCGATCTCCGGCTCGGGATCGCGGGCCGGCCGGTCGAGGTCGACGCGGGCGGCAAGAACATCCCCGGCGGGGAGTTCTTCTGCTGTCCGGTCGAGGACTCGGCCGAGGGCACGATCCACTTCGCCGAGTTCCCGGCCGTCTACGGCGGGCGCGAGCTGCAAGGGATTCGCCTGCGCTTCGAGGCCGGCCGCGTCGTGGACGCCGGTGCCGACACGAACGAGGCGTACCTGCTCGAGGTCCTCGACACCGACGAGGGAGCGCGACGCCTCGGCGAGCTCGGCATCGGCTGCAACCCCGGGATCACCCGGTACATGAAGAACGTGCTCTTCGACGAGAAGATGGACTGCACGGTCCACGTCGCGCTCGGGAACGGGATGCCCAACCTGGGCAGCACCAACGAGTCGACGATCCACTGGGACATCGTCAAGGACCTGCGCGAGGGCGGCCGGATCGAGCTCGACGGCGAGGTGGTGCAGGAGCACGGCGCGTGGACGCTCTGACGTGAGCCTCTTCCGGCCAGACTGACGATGAGCGTGCTCCGCACGCGGGGCGTCAGGCCGCTCCTCGCCGCCGAGATCGTCTCGGTGACCGGATCGCAGATGACGTGGCTCGCGCTGCCGTGGTTCGTGCTCGTCACGTCCGGCTCGGCGACGCGGATGAGCCTCGTCGTCGCCGCCGAGCTGCTCGGACTGGCGGTGCTCGGGCTCCCGGGCGGCAAGCTCCTGGGCCGGCTCGGGGCCTGGCGCACGATGGTGCTCTGCGACACGGCGCGGGCGCCGCTGCTGCTCCTGATCCCGCTCCTGCACTGGGGCGGCGTGCTCTCCTTCGGGCTGCTGCTCGCGCTCGCAGGCGGGCTCGGCGCGCTGAGCGCGCCCTACTTCGCGGCGCAGAAGGTGATCGTGCCCGAGCTGCTCGGCGAGGACGAGGCGCTCGTCAGTCGCGCGAACGCGCTCTTCCAGGCCGCCACGCGGCTGACGATGCTGCTCGGGCCGGTCGCCGGTGGCCTGCTGATCGCGTCGTTCTCCGCGCCGGTGGTGCTCGTCATCGACGCCGCCACCTACGTCGTCTCGGCGCTGCTCCTGAAGCTGCTCGTGCCGCGCCCGCAGCCGCTTCCCGACGAGGGCGAGGATCGCGGCATCCGTCGCGGCATCCGCTTCCTCGTCCGCGAGCCGCTGCTGCGCCTCTGGACGCCCGTCTTCGCGTTCGGCGACGCGGCGTGGGTCGCGTTCTTCGTCAGCGTCCCGGTGCTGGTGGTCGAGCGCTTCGACGCCGACCCGCGCATCGCCGGGTGGCTGATCGCCTCGTTCGGCATCGGCGCCGTGCTCGGGAACGCGGTCGCGTACCGGTGGCTGCTGGCGCGCGTGCGGGGGCTGAGCCTGATCGCGCTCGGGGTGCTCGCGCAGGCACTGCCGCTCTGGTTGCTCACGCTCGAGCTGCCCGCCGCTGCGTACGCCTCGGCGCTGGTCGCGTCCGGGATCGGGAACGGTCTCTGCAACCCCAGCATCCACGCCTTGATGACGCTACGGATCCCGCCCGCGCTGCGCCCGACGGTGATGACGACGATGATGATCGTCTTCGCGCTGGCGCAGCCGCTCGCGCTGTTCGGCGTCGGGCCGTTGCTCGACGCGTTCGGGACGCAGCCGGTGCTCGTCGCCTTCGCGATGGCGCAGACGCTGGCGATGGCCGCGATCGCGCTGTCCGCACTCGCGGCACGTGGCGACGCCCCGACTCCGCGGCTCGCGGAGGCGCAGTGAGCGTCTTCCGCACCCGCGGCGTGCGGCCGCTCCTCGCCGCCGAGGCGGTGTCGGCGCTCGGGTCGCAGATGACCTACCTCGCGCTGCCGTGGTTCGTGCTCGTCACCACCGGCTCCGCAACGAAGATGGGCGTCGTCCTCGCGGTCCAGCTGCTGCCGGTCGCGCTCCTCGGCATCCCCAGCGGCACGGTCGTCGCGAAGCTCGGCGCGCGCCGGACGATGCTCGTCTGCGACGCCGCGCGAGGCCCCGTGCTGCTCGCGATCCCGCTGCTGCACTCCGCCGGCGTCCTCAGCTTCCCGCTCCTGCTCGCCTGCGTCGCGCTGCTCGGCGTCTTCATCGCGCCGCACTTCTCGGCGCAGCGGCTGATCCTGCCCGACCTGCTCGGCGAGGACGAGCGCGGCGTCACCCAGGCCAACGCCATCGTCGAGGGCGTCCAGCGCTCGACGGCCCTCCTCGGCCCGGCCGCGGCCGGGCTGCTGATCTCGCTCGTCGGCGCGACGAACGTGCTCTATCTCGACGCTGCGACCTTCGCGTTCTCGTTCCTCGTGCTGCGCTTCCTCGTGCCGCGCGGGCGGCCGACGCCTGCCAGCGACGAGAGCCGCGGCCTGCTCGCGGGCGTGCGGTTCCTGTGGCGCGACCGGCTGCTCGCCGCCCTGCTCGTCACGGCGCTCTTCCTGAACGCCTTCGGGCAGATGCTCGCCGCCTCGCTGCCGGTGCTCGCGTTCGAGGAGTTCGGGGAGAGCGCGCGCGTCGCGGGCGCGTTCTTCGCCGCGTTCGGCGCCGGGGCGGTGCTCGGCAGCGTGGTCGCCGTGCGGATCGTCCACCGCTTCGATCCGATTCGGCTGGGCGCCTTCTCGCTCGTCGCGCTGACGGTGCCGATCTGGCTGCTGCCGCTCGGGCTGCCGGCGCCGGGGGTGATGGCCGCGCTCTTCCTCTCGTCGCTGTTCGGCCCGCTCGTGAACGCGCCCCTGATCGGCGTGATCACGATGCGCACCCCCGCGGCGCTGCGACCGAAGGTGATGACGGCCGTGCTCACCTTCGCGATGCTCGCCGGCCCGCTCGGGCTGCTCGTGGTCGGCCCGCTGCTCGCCTCCATCGGCGTCTACCAGGTCTTCCTCGTGATCGCGGCCGGGCAGACGCTCGCCTCGTCGATCTTCGCGGTCGCCGCCGTGCGGTCGCCGCGGCGCGGCGCCTCCGAGGCGGTGCCGGTGCCGAGCTCGTCCTAGGAGGGGTCCAGACGGCGCCAGACGTTCTCGAGCAACCGTCTCGCTGTCGGCGAGAACGCGATCGAGCCGCCGAAGTCGAGGGCGCCGGCGGAGAAGACCTTGGCCCCCGAGGCGTGCTCGTAGTAGGTCATGTGCGCGCTGACGCCAGGCCCGAAGAGGTCGGGGATCGTGGCGAGGATGTGCGTCGCCGGCGGCGAGTCGGGCGTCGTCGAGTCGATCTCGATGCCGTAGCCGCCGACCTCGTGCCCGATCGTGCCGCCGTTCGAGCCGATGCCCTCGAAAGCCCATGACGCCACGTCGTAGCCGGTGATGACGAAATGGCCCTGGCGCCGGCCGTCGTCGTTGGCGCGGTACTGCGTGCCGAGCACCCGCACCTCGGGGCGCGCGAGGTTGCGCCAGAGCGCCGCGCGGCGGATCGAGTCGCCGCGGCGGACGACCTTCCAGAAGAAGTTGTTCGCCGAGAGGAAGATGAGGTTGCCGCCCAGGTCGCGGAACTTCTCGATCACGGCGTACTCGTGCTCGGTCACGTACTCCGTGTGGCCCGGGAAGCAGATCAGGTCGTAGGTGCGCCGCAGCGCCTCTCCGCTGAAGCGGCCGAGATCCTCCTCGGAGATCACGTCCGGTTGCCGCCCGGTCTGGTGCAGCCAGCGCACGAAGGGCAGGTCGTAGCGGCGGTAGTACGGCGGCACGCCCCGGTTCAGGAACGGCCGGTCGAGCCGGACGGGCGGCGAGCCGCCCGCGTACCACGTGTCGCCCCAGCCGTCGCCGTCCGCGTCGCGGAAGTTGTACGCCTGCCACGTGTACGTGGGGAGGACGACGAGCTCGCGGCTCCGTGCGCCGAAGACGCCGGGGCGGACGACGAACGGCGCGTAGCCGCGCCGGCCGTCGGCGGCGAGGAGGCGGGCGAAGTAGAGCCCGCTCGGCCAGTCGCCGATGCGGACCGCGACGTTCGCGCGGCGGTTCCGCAGCCGGTTCCACTTGATCCGGCGCGGCGGCGCCATCGCCTCGCCCTTCATCTCGTCCGGCCGGTCGGTGTTCACGGACTCGCCGCCGGCCCGGAAGATCTGGATCGAGAGCCGGTGGGTGTCCGCGGACACGCGCAGCCGTGCGAGCTGGCCCGGTGCGTAGCTGCGCGCCGCGAACGCGGCCTCGACGCCCAGGATGCGGACGACCGGAGCGCGCACGAAGTCCATCGTCCGCGGGCGGCGCCCGCCGTAGACGACCCGGTCGCCGTTGTCCTCGACCGTGAGGCGCATCACATAGGAGCCCGGGGTCGTGTCGCGGTCGGGCTTCCACATGAAGCGGTGCGCCCCCTTCGGCAGCCGCGCGCTCGCGCGCCACACCGGTCGCTGGCGGCGCGTGTTCGTGTTGATCGCCTCCACCTTCACCCGGGCCGGCCGGTCGAGCCGGAAGAAGACCTTGACGCGGTCGCGGCTCGGCGACCCCGGGCTGACCGTCGCGAGCAGCGGCCTGTCGCCGCGGAACGGCTTCGTGCTGCGGATCCGGATCCGGCGCAGCGCCACGCGGCGATCGGTCGCCGCCGCGGCGCCGCCCGGGAGCAGCCCGAGCGTGAACGCGCCTGCCGCGGCGAGGCGAAGCAGCGCCCGCCTGGTCACGGACTCGGGCGGGCGCGAGTCGTTCATCGGTCGCTAACTGTAATTTCGCTTTGTGTGGGGTGCGTAAGGAATCGCCGGCATCCTTCGCTCTCCGGCAGCCCCGCTCCTCCCCGGGAGTCGGCGGCTAGGCGGAGCTGCTGCTGCGCCGCTCGAGCTCGTTCGCCTTCGACGTCAACGCGGCGAACCCGGCCTGGAGGAAGTCGTTCGCAGCGGCGACCGCGAGCGTCCCCGTCAGCAGCCGGCCGGTGCGCGGGGCGAGCGTCTGCGCCGAGAGGAGCCCCGCCGCCGCCCACGTGCCGATGCAGCGGGAGCAGGTCAGCAGCTCGCCGATCGCCTGCCGCGGCCCGCCGGTCTCGACAGGCTCCTCCTGGCCCTCGTGCGCTTCTCCCTGGACGAACGGCTCGCGTACGAAGCTGAGGATCTCGTCGCTGGCGACGGTCCGGGCCGCCTTGAACGTCGCCGCCGAGAGCACCGCCAGGTCGAGGGTCGTGAGCCGGTCGGGCCGTCGCCCGAGCAGCGTCGTCAGCCCCGCGACGGCGGCGAGGCCGGCGCCGAAGCCGCCGAAGAGGAGGGCGTAGGTGGAGTGCGGGGCGTGGGAGGTCTGAGGAGGCACGGAGGCTAGGCTGTACCCGCAATGGTGGAGCTCAAGACATCGGCGGCCTACGAGCCGACGGGCGACCAGCCGCAGGCGATCGAGCAGCTCTCGCGCTCGCTCCAGGCGGGTGACCGTTACCAGACGCTGCTCGGCGCGACCGGCACCGGCAAGACGGCGACGATGGCCTGGATCATCGAGCAGGTGCAGCGGCCGGCGTTGATCATCGCGCACAACAAGACGCTCGCAGCGCAGCTCTGCAACGAGTTCCGCGAGTTCTTCCCGGCGAACGCCGTCGAGTACTTCGTCTCCTACTACGACTACTACCAGCCGGAGGCGTACGTCCCGCAGGCCGACCTCTACATCGAGAAGGACTCCTCGCGGAACGACGACATCGACCGGCTGCGCCACGCCGCCACGTCGAACCTGCTGACGCGCCGCGACACGATCATCGTCGCCTCCGTCTCGTGCATCTACGGCCTCGGCTCACCCGAGGAGTACGAGAAGAAGGTCGTCTTCCTCACGGTCGGCGAGGAGACCGACCGCGACGTGATGCTGCGGAAGCTGATCGACATCCAGTACGTCCGCAACGACACGCTGCTCGGCCGGGGCCGCTTCCGGGTGAAGGGGGACGTGGTCGAGATCCAGCCCGCGTACTCCGAGACCGCCTATCGCGTCTCCATGTTCGGCGACGAGGTCGAGCAGATCACGCATTTCGACCCGCTCACCGGCGAGGTCTACGCGAAGCTCGACACGATCACGATCTTCCCCGCGACGCAGTACGTCACCTCGAAGCCGACGATCGACCGCGCCCACGACGAGATCAAGCACGAGCTGGAGCAGCAGGTG
>DASUOK010000248.1:0-4429 GCA_036276675.1 Gaiellaceae bacterium
GGGAAGACGTTCACGACGTTCCCGCCCAGCTCGGCGTGCAGCGCCGGCGCGACGACGGCGGTCCGCGCGTCGGCGACCGGCGGGAGCTCTTCGAGGTCGAGCACGACCAGTTCGGCCGCGTCCTCGGCGACGTACGGATCCTCGGCGACGACGACGGCGACCGCCTCGCCCACGAAGCGCACGCGCTCGCGCGCGAGCAGCGGTTGCAGCGCGAGCGCCGCCTGCGGCGTGTCCGCGAACGGGAGCCGGATCGGGATGCGGGCGTCGGGGACGTCGGCCGCCGTGATCACGTCGACCACGCCGGGCGCCGCCCGGGCCGCCGTGGTGTCGACGCCCCTGAGGAGCGCGTGCGGGCTGTAGCTCCGCACGACCCGCGCCCAGAGCTGCCCTTCGCGGTGCAGGTCGCCGACGAACGTCGCGCGGCCCGTCAGGAGCGGGCGGTCCTCGCTGCGGCGCACGTCCGTGCCCACGAGGGTCATGCGGTCTCCAGCGCGTCGGCGAGCGCCCGCCGCGTCAGCGTCTGCACGAGCCCGCGTCGGTAACCCTGGTCGGCGGCGCGATCGCCGTAGACCTCGAGCTCGCGCGACGCAGTCGCGGCCGCCTCCTGGAGAGCGCCGGCTCCGCCCCCTGCGAGCACCGCCTCCGCGGCCTGCGCCCGGACCGGGGTCGCGCCGACGCCGCCGACCGCGATCCGCGCCCAGCCTGGGGCGACGCCCACGCAGACGCACGCGAGCGCGAAGTCGCCGGCGCGGGCGGCGAACTCGGCGAACGCCGTGCGAGCCCCGGGTGGGAGCGCCGGGAAGACGGCCTCGACGAGCAGCTCGCCGGGCGCGAGCGCGGTCGTGAACGGCCCGAGAAAGAAGTCCGCCGCCGCGACCGAGCGCCGCCCTTCCAGGCTCGCGACCACGAGCTCGGCGTCGAGCGCGAGCGCGACGACGGGCAGCTCGGCGGCGGGATCCGCGTGGGCGAGGCTGCCGCCGAGCGTGCCGCGCACGCGGATCGCGTCGTGCCCGATCGCGCGGGCGGCGGCCCGGAGCGCCCGGTGCGACTGGCTCGGCTGGAGGCGCGCGAGCGTCGCGTGCCGCACGAGCGCGCCGAGCGAGAGCCGCCCGTCGGCTCCACGGACAGCGTCGAGGCCGCCGACGCGGTCGATGTCGACGAGGTGCGTCGGTCGCAGGAGTCGGAAGCTGAGCGCGGGAACGAGGCTCTGACCGCCTGCGAGCGCCTTCGCGTCCTCACCCCCCTCGGCGAGGAGCGCGAGCGCCTGCTCCAGCGACTCCGCCCGGGCGTACGCGAACGGGGGCGGCTTCACGCGGCGCGCTCGTCGAGCACGGCCCGCACGGCCGCGACGATCGGCGCGTAGCCGGTGCAGCGACAGAGATTCCCGGACAGCGCCTCGCGGATCCGTTCGGAGGTCGCGTCCGGCTCGTTCCGCACGAGGGCCGTCGCGGCCATCAGGAAGCCGGGCGTGCAGAACCCGCACTGGAGGGCGTGGTGCTCGTGGAACGCCTGCTGGAGCGGGGCGAGCTCGTCGTCCGCGGCGAGACCCTCGACGGTCTCCACCGCTCGGGCCTCCGCCTGGACGGCGAGCACGAGGCAGGCCCGCACGGCCTCGCCGTCGAGGAGCACGGTGCACGCCCCGCAGACGCCGTGCTCGCAGCCCAGGTGCGTCCCGGTCGCGCCGAGCTTCTCGCGCAGCGCGTCCGCCAGCGTCCAGCGAGCCGGGGCCGAGAACGACGCCGGGGCGCCGTTCAGCGTCAGCTCGACGGTGATCTCCGCGTCCGCGGCCGCGAACGAGCCACCTGCCTCACCCGGCGCTGTCATGTCACCGATCATACGGCGCGCCCTCCCGCACGCTGGCAGGATCGCACCGTGGCCGACGTCGTCGACGCACACAGCCATCTCTTCCCGCGCGCCTGGGCGGCTCGGGGGCGGATGCCGCCGGACCTGTTCGACGTCGAGGCGCTGCTCGCGCGCCAGGAGGAGGCCGGCATCGCGACCACGGTGGTCTCCGATCCGCACATCTGGTACGGCGACCTCGACCCGGGCGCGCTCGACTGCACGCGCGAGTACAACGACTTCGCAGCCGAGCTGCAGGCGACGCACGGCGGCAGGCTGCTCGCGCTCGCCACCGCGACGCCCTGGCGCGGACCGGAGCACGTCGAGGAGGCGAGACGTGCCCTCGACGAGCTCCGCTTGGGGGGAGTCGCGCTGGCGACGAGCGACGGGGGCCGCTACCTCGACTCCGTGCCGGATGCCTTCTGGGAGCTCGTCGTCGATCGGGACGCGACGGTCTTCCTCCACCCCGGTGGCGCGACGATCGGCCAGGAGCTGATGGACATGTACCGCCTCGGCGAGGTGTGCGGCCGGCCGCTCGACACGACGCTGACACTCGCACGGCTGATCCTCTTCGGAGTCCTCGAGCGCCATCCGACGCTGCGTCTGCTCTGCTCCCACGCCGGTGGTGCGATCTGTGCGATCGCCGACCGGCTCGACTTCGGGCACGAGCTCCGGGACTACGGCCCCCTCGGGCCGTGGGGCGAGGTGCGGCTCTCCGAACCCCCCTCCACCTTCGTGTCGCGGCTGCACCTCGACACCGTCACGTACGGGACGGCGCTCCTGCGGCTGGCACTCGAGCGCGTGGGGCCGGGGCGGCTCGTCTTCGGCAGCGACAACCCGCCGGTGCCGTTCCCGTTGCGTCGATCGCTGGGGCACGTCGAGGCGCTCGGCCTGCCGCCGGCGGAGCTCGCCGCGGTGCTCGGCGGAAACGCCCGATCGCTGTTTCCGTAACCGTGTGTTAGTTGACATGACACCGCGGGATAGGTGTGATTGATTCCATGCGGCCTCGCTTCGTGGTCGCCGAGGCCGACGTCGCAGGCGTTCGGACCGACGGCGACACCGTGCTCGTGAAGACGACCTGGGACCGGTCGAGTGGCTCCGGCGTGCTCGAGCAACGGGTGCTCCGCTTCGCGCCGGGTCGCTCGCTGCCGCGCTCCGAGGAGGAGCGGGACGAGCTGCTCTACGTGGTCTCGGGCTCCGGGACGCTCGAGGTCGACGGTGCCGAGCACGTGCTCGAGCCGGAGCTCGGCGCGTACGTGCGGGCCGGCGAGACGTGGGCGGTCGAGAACCCGGGCCCGGACGAGCTGCTCGCCGTGTCGGTCAGCGTGCCCGCCGACTCCTCCGAGGGCGAGCGGCGGGTGACCGTCCGCTTCACCGACCAGCCCGAGCTGCGCGCCGACGCGAAGCGCTCGTTTCGCTACGTCGTGAACCAGGACGCCGGTTGTCGGGACGCGACGCAGTTCGTGGGTCTCGTGCAGCCGTACCGTGCCCCGGACCACGCGCACAGCTACGACGAGCTCGGCTACATCCTCGAGGGGCGCGGCTTCGCGCACATCGAGGGCGAGTCGTTCCCGCTCGGCCCCGGGTCGAGCTTCCACCTGCCGCCCGAGCAGGTGCACTGCATCGAGAACGCCGGGCCTGGTGTGATGCGCATTCTCGGCGTGTTCCACCCGTCCGGCGATCCCGCCAGCCGAACCTACGACGAAGCCGCACTGACGGCCGAAGGAGGAAGTAGATGAGAAGAGCAGCAACCCTGCTGAGCCTCGCGCTCGTGCTGGGACTCTCGCTCGTGGCCGCAGGGTGCGGCGGCGACGACGACGACGAGGCGGGCGGCGACACCACGACCGCCGCCACCACCGAGGACGGCGGCGGCGCAGCCGCCGACTGCACCGGCTCGATCGGCGTGATGGCCCCGATCACGGGCGACGCCGCCTCCATCGGCGAGGAGCAGCTGAACTTCACGAAGTTCGCGGTGTCGCAGTTCAACGAGGAGAACGGCACGTCGTTCGAGCTCGTCGAGGGCGACACGCAGCTCGACCCAGCGCAGGCCTCGACGGTCGCGCAGCGGTTCGTCTCCGACGACGACATCCTCGCCGTCATCGGGCCGGCCGGCAGCCAGGAAGTCGAGGCGGTCGGGCCGATCTTCACCCGCGAGAACCTCGGGTTCGTCGGTGCGTCCGCGACGGCGACGGCGCTGACGGAGAGCGGCGACCTGCCCACGTTCCACCGCGTGGTGCCGAACGACGCCGCGCAGGGGCCGACGATCGGCGAGTTCATCGCCGAGGAGCTCGACGCTCAGACCGTGTTCATCGTCGACGACCAGACCTCGTACTCGACCGGGCTCGCGGAGAGCGCGACCGAGTCGCTCGAAGGCGCCGACGTGACGGTCGAGCGGGACTCGGTCAACCAGGACCAGAGCGACTTCTCGGCTCTGGTGAGCCGGGCGGCCGACGCGGACGTCGTCTTCCTGCCGTGGCAGCTCGCGAACAAGGGCCAGGTGTTCGCGCAGCAGCTGCAGGAGCAGGGGAGCGACGCCGTCGTCTTCGGCTCGGACGGCCTCTTCTCGAGCGACTTCACGGCCGAAGGCGCG
>DASUOK010000249.1:0-2740 GCA_036276675.1 Gaiellaceae bacterium
CTTCCGGAGGTAGGCGAGACGATCCAAACGAAGTACGGAACGTGCTTTGTGACGCAGACGGATGCGTCGCCTGGCACCGGGCCGTATCAGGGCAAGATCGTCTGCCGGATGCCCTAGCGTGGGACATTCCGGCTGTGGTGAGTCAGACGGGCCGCCGGCGTCCGTACGGGTCGAGCCCTTCGCGCTGCCGCGGTTCGTGCTCGCAAAACAGTACGCCTCAACCGGCAGAACGTCCCGCGGCGCCTCCTGCATCTGGGTCGGCTCCCTCGACCTCGAAGTTCGCGTCTCCGACAGCCCTGATCACACGCACGTAGGTCGGCATGGTCGGGGGCGAAATGATCAGGACGTAGGGCCGTTGGTTCCGATCACCGTCCAGACCGATCCGTGATCATGGATGGCCGCTCTGCCCTTCGATGACCGAGCGCGGAGGCGGATGTCGTAAGGCTCCACTTCCGGCAGTATCGATGCCCCTGCCCTTGGGCTCCGCTCAGGGGACATTCCCGCAAACTGGCCAGCCGAGTCGTGAGACGAGTTTGATGGGGCCCAAAGGGGTCCGGACCACCAAAGGGGTCCGGACCACAGGCGTGGCGTCGGACAGAGACGCCGAAAAGCGCAGCAAGACCCTGTCTCCAGGGCCTTTCTGCGAACCGGCCGATGCTGCTGGCGGTTCACGGCGCTTGTGCTGGCGTTCTAGCGGCGCGCCACACTAGCTGCAGCCGGTGTTCGTGCCGCAGTCGCGGCAGGTGTAGCAGCTGCCCGTCCGCACCATGCGGCCGCCACAGCGGGCGCATTCGACGGCGTCCTCCCAGGCGTTGAAGAGCGCCGTCTGCCCCGGCGCCGGGGCCTCGGCGGGCACCGACTCGGAGCCGGCCGGCGTCGTGTACGACTGCGCCAGGCGCGCCCGCACCTCCGGCGAGAGGATGCCGAGCTCCTCCTGCTGGTCGGGACTGAGGAACTTCTTGCCGAACCAGCGGAAGATGTAGTCGACGATCGACTTGGCGACGCGGATGTCGGCGTCGTTCGTCATCCCCGACGGCTCGAAGCGGAGGTGCGAGAGCTTCGAGACGTAGACCTCGGGCGGGACGCCGTACTGGAGGCCCATCGAGACGGCGATCATCAGGGAGTTCATCAGGCCGGCCATGGTGGTGCCGTCCTTCGCGATGTCGACGAAGATGTCGCCGGGCGTGCCGTCGTCGTAGAGGCCGACGTGGATGTAGCCCTCGTACTCGCCGACGCGGAACTTGCGCCCCACCTCGACCCGGTCCTCGGGCAGCCTGCGCCGCCGCGGCTGCGCCACGAGCGCGGCCGGCGCGAGCGCGTCCAGCGTCGTCGGGCCGGCGGCCTTGGACGCGTCGGCCGAGCCGCTCAGCGGCTGCGCGACCTTGCAGTTGTCGCGGTAGATCGCGATCGCCTTGACGCCGAGCTGCCACGCCTCGACGAGGAGCTCCGAGACGTCCTCGACCGTCGCCTGCTCGGGCAGGTTCACCGTCTTCGAGATCGCGCCCGAGATGAACGGCTGCACCGCGCCCATCATCTTCACGTGACCCATGTAGTGGATCGCGCGCTCGCCGATGGCGCAGTCGAAGACGGGGAAGTGCTCCGACTTGACGTACGGCGCACCGACGATCGTGTTTCGCTCGTCGATGTACGCGACCACCTCGTCCACCTCGCTCGGGGCGTAGCCGAGCTTGTCGAGGGCCATCGGCACCGTCTTGTTCACGATCGTGATCTCGCCGCCGCCGACGAGCTTCTTCGACTTGACGAGCGAGAAGTCCGGCTCCACGCCGGTCGTGTCGCAATCCATCATGAAGCTGATCGTGCCGGTGGGCGCGAGCACGGTCGCCTGCGCGTTCCGGTAGCCGTGCAGCTCGCCGAGGTTCAGCGCGTCGTCCCAGGCGCGGCGCGACGCGGAGAGCAGGTCCTCGGGCACCGACTCGGTGTGCTGGATGTTGCCGACGGCCGCGCGGTGCTTCGCGATCACGCCGATCATCGCCGCGGCGTTGCGCCCGTAGCCCGCGAACGAGCCCATCCGGTGCGCGACCTCTGCCGACTTGCGGTAGGCGCGGCCGGTCATCAGGGCGGTGATCGCCGCCGCGTACGAGCGTCCCTCGTCGGAGTCGTAGGGGAGCCCGCGCGCCATCAGCAGCGCGCCCAGGTTCGCGTAGCCGAGGCCGAGCTGCCGGTACGCCTTCGCGTTCGCGTCGATCTCGGGCGTCGGGTACGACGAGTAGCCGACGCAGATCTCCTGGGCGAGGAACATCACGTCGACGGCGTGCTCGAACGCCTCGACGTCGAACTCGCCGTCCTCGCGGCGGAACTTCATCAGGTTCAGCGACGAGAGGTTGCACGCCGAGTCGTCGATGTGCATGTACTCCGAGCACGGGTTCGAGGCGTTGATGCGGCCCGTGTTCGGGCAGGTGTGCCACGCGTTGATCGTCGTGTCGTACTGCACCCCCGGGTCGGCGCACTGCCAGGCCGCCTCGGCGATCTGCCGGAGCAGGCCGCGCGCGTCCGTCGTCGCGACGACGGCGCCGTCGGTCCGGGCCGTCAGGTTCCAGTCCCCGCCCGCGACGGCCGCCTCCATGAAGGCGTCGGTGACGCGCACCGAGTTGTTCGCGTTCTGGTACTGGATCGAGGCCCAGTCGGCCGAGTCGAGCGACATGTCGTAGCCCGCCTGCTCGAGGACGCGCGCCTTCCGCTCCTCCTTGGCCTTGCACCAGATGAACTCCTCGACGTCGGG
>DASUOK010000250.1:0-16553 GCA_036276675.1 Gaiellaceae bacterium
GACGTGCGGATCGAGGGCATCCTGCCGACGATGTTCGACAGCCGCACGCTGCACGCCCGCGAGGCGGTCGAGATCCTGGAGGAGAACTTCGGCGACCTCGTCTTCAGGACGCGGATCCGCAAGACTGTCCGGTATGCCGAGGCGCCGGTGAAGGGTGCGTCCATCATGAAATACGACCCGTCCGGAACGGCCGCCGAGGCGTACCGCGACCTGGCGAAGGAGGTGCTCGATGGCGCGAAACCGCGCGAGCATGCGTGAAGGCCCGCTCGCCGAGCTCTTCCGCGCGACCGAGGCCGCCCAGCGGCAGGCCGAGGGAACGGAGAAGCCGGCGGAGGAGGCGCCACCGCCCGCCGCGGCCGAGCCGGAGCTGCCCCAGGAGCGGACGGTCGAGCACGTCCCCGATTTCATCGCCGAGGAGCGCGAGCAGCCGCAGCCGCAGGCCGCCGCCGCGGCGCCGGCCGTCCCGGCCGAGCCGGAGATCGCCGCCCCCGAGCCGCCGCCGGCGGTCGCGCCCGAGCCGGAGCGGCCGCGCGAGCGCCCCTACGAGCCGCCGCGCAGCTTCCTGGAGCCTCTGCCCGAGCCGGCACCGCGGCTCGAGTACTCGACGCGCCCGGACAGCTCCTCGTACCTCGCCGTGATCCGCGTCGTCGGCGTCGGCGGTGCCGGCCTGAACGCCGTCAACCGGATGATCGACGCCGGCATCTCGCAGGTCGACTTCATCGCCGTCAACACCGACATGCAGCAGCTGCAACTCTCGGACGCGCCGGTGAAGATCCACATCGGGCGCGACCTGACGCAGGGGCTTGGCTCCGGCTCCGACCCGGAGATCGGGCGGCGCGCCGCCGAGGAGACCTACGACCAGATCAAGAACGCGCTGCGCGGCTCCGACATGGTCTTCGTCACGGCCGGCGAGGGCGGCGGCACCGGCACGGGCGCCGCGCCCGTGGTCGCACGCATGGCCCGCGAGCTCGGTGCGCTCACCGTCGGCATCGTCACGACGCCGTTCCGCTTCGAGGGGACGCGCCGCATGGCGTCGTCGGAGGCCGGTGTGGAGCAGCTGCGGGCCGCCTGCGACACCGTGATCGTGATCCCGAACGACCGCCTGCTCGAGGTGCTCGACCGCTCGACCTCGATGCTCGACGCGTTCAAGATCGCCGACGACGTCCTGCGCCAGGGCGTACAGGGGATCTGCGACCTGATCACGATGCCGGGCCTGATCAACCTCGACTTCGCGGACGTGCGCACGATCATGTCCGACGCGGGCTCCGCCCTGATGGGCATCGGCTTCGCGACCGGCGAGGATCGCGCGAAGCAGGCCGCTGAGCGGGCCCTGCGCTCGCCCCTGATCGACACCGAGATCGTCGGCGCCCGTGGGATCCTGCTCTCGATCGCGGGTGGTGACGACCTCACCCTCCTCGAGGTGAACGACGCCGCCGAGGCCGTCCGGGCCGCCGCGACCGACGACACCAACATCATCTTCGGAGCCACCGTCGACGAGCGTCTCGCCGGTCAGGTGTGGGTCACCGTCGTGGCGACCGGCCTCGGTGGCCGGCGCCGCGCGCTGCCGGCGCTCGCCGGCTCGACCGCCTCGCCGTCGCGCTCCCAGGATCCGCTCGAACCGCCGAGCTTCCTCCGCAGCTAGATCAGCCGCGGCGATCGCTTCGCCGCCGCCTCTAGACGAGCGGCAGGACGACCGTGGCGCCGAACGCGGCCGCGAGACCGACGCACGCGGTGGCGCCGACGGCGGCAAGCGACCAGCGCGGTGCGGTGCGGGCGCCGGCGAACAGGAAGAGGGCGCTGCCGGTGCCGAACGCGAGGCTCGTCGCCGTCTCGACGGCGCTGAAGGCGATGCCTGCCGAGAGCGCGGTTCCCGACCCGACACCGTGCGCGTGCAGCGCGAAGGCGATCGCGGCACTCGCGACCCCGATGTTCCCCGGCGTCAGCTGGAGCAGGCCGGCGAGGTCGAGCGCGGGCACCACGAGCAGCGCCGCGAGCAGCGGCTGGTCGACGCCGAAGGCGGCGGCGATCGCCGTCGCCGCGCCGACCCGGGCCGCGGCGGCGAGCCCGACCCAGCCGACGAGCTCGGCCGCGGCGCGCGGCGAGCGCCGCAGGGCGCGGAACGCGTCGAGCGCGTGGGCGGCGCGGGCGTTCGGGCGCGTGTCGCGCGCGACCAGCGCAACGGCCACCGCGAGCGCGAGCACGCCGGCCAGCACGGCCAGCGGCCACAACGGCAGCACGCCGGAGGCCGCGGCGAAGAGGAGCAGGAGCGCGAGCCAGATCGCGCGGGCCGCGCCGACCGAGGCGGCGACGCCGCCGGTCGTCCAGAGGCGGCCCTCTGCCTCGAGCGTCCGCGAGAAGAGGGCGAAGCGAACGGCGCTGCCGAGCTTCGCGGGCGCAAGGGCATTGAGCAGCGAGCCGACGCCGTAGCGGGCGGCCGCGTCGGTGCGGCTCAGGTCGCCGCCGCAGCGCGCGAGCGCGGATCGCCAGGCACAGCCGGACGCCGCCAGGGAGGTGACGAAAGCCAGCGCCGCCGCCCACAGCCACACCGGGCTGACGGCGAGCACCCCGCCGAGCGCGGCGCCGACGCGATCGCCGAGCAGCTGCGGCGAGGACGCGATGACGATCAGCGCGCCGACGGAGCCCAGCGAGAGCAGGAGGTGTCGGGTGCTGAAGTGGAGGGGTGGATGCATCGTGGGTGAACGCTGGAGTGGTGGCACGGGTTTCTCTCCCGCTATCGGCACTTGGAGGAGCGGGTTTACCCTGAGACGATGAAAGGAGCGATCGCAGCCGGGCATCCGCTGAGTACCGACGTCGGAGCCAGAGTACTCGCTGACGGCGGAAACGCAATCGACGCGTGCGTCGCAGCGACCTTCGCGGCCTTCGTGGCGGAGGGGCCGCTCACCGGCCCCGCCGGCGGTGGCTTCCTGCTCGCGCACGTCGCAGGGGAACCGCTGCTGCTCGATTGCTTCTTCGCCGTGCCCTCCCGGTCGCTCGGCGAGATGGAGGAGATCGTCGTCGACTTCGGCGACTCCTCCACCCAGGTGTTCCACGTCGGCGAGGCGTCCGTCGCCGTGCCGGGGCTCGTCCTCGGCCTCGAGGAGGCGCATCGCCGCTTCGGCACGCGGCCCTGGCACGAGCTGGTCGAGCCGGCGATCGGACTGGCGAACGCGGGTGTCGACGTGATCGAGCCGCAGGCCGTGCTGCACGTGATCCTGGCCGGCGTGCTCCTCCGGAACGACGCCGGGAGGCGCATCTACGGCAACCCCGACCGCTGCGAGACGCAAGAGCTCGCCGCGACACTCGAGGCGATCCGCGATCGCGGCGCCGCAGCGGTCGCCGACCTCGTACCGGAGCTCGCCGACGAGCTCGCGGCCTACCGCGTCGAGGAGCGCGAGCCGATCCAGGCGGCGCTCCCGGAGCACGAGCTGCTGACCACACCGCCCCCGTCGCGCGGAGGCGCGATCGTCGCCGCGGCGCTCGCGCGGCTCGCGGAAGCGCACACGCTCGACCAGCGTGCTCACGCGCTCCTGGACGCGTACGCGGCCTCGCCGCCGGCGCGGATGAGGGGCACGACACACGTCTCCGTGATCGACGGCAACGGCGATGCCGCGGCGCTCTCGTCCACGCTCGGCGCCGGCGCCGGCGTCTTTCGAGGCGGCGCGCAGCTGAACAACATGCTCGGCGAGCGCGACGTGATCGGAGACGCGGCCCCCGAACCGGGAACCCGCCTCGCCAGCATGATGACGCCGACCCTGGTCGTGGAGGCCGGCCGACCGCGGCTCGCGGTCGGGAGCGCCGGCTCGGTGCGGCTCGCGGCTGCGATCGCGCAGGTGACTGATGCGGCGCTGAAGGGCGTGCCCCTGGAGCAGGCGATCGAGGCGCCACGACTGCACGTCGACGCGGACGGCGTCCTCCACCTCGAGGGCGGTTTCCCAGGCGTCGCTCCCGACGGCTGGCCGGTCGTGCGCTGGGCCGGTCGCAACCTCTTCTTCGGCGGCGTCTCCGCCGTGGAGCGCGAGCCGGACGGCACGTACTCCGCCGCGGGCGATCCGCGCCGGGGCGGCTGCGGCATCGTCGTCCCATGATCACAGTCCGCCCGGCCCGGCCGGAGGACGCGGGGACGCTCGTCGAGCTCGGCAGCGCCGTCGGCCGCGAAGCGGGCGCCTGGCTGCTCACGAGCGCCGGGTGGCGCAGCGTAGGTGAGGAGCGGCGCTATCTCCGGGCGCTCAAGCGCTACCCCGACGCAGCCGTCTACGTCGCCGAGGACGCCGGCAGCATCGTGGGCAGGCTCTCGCTCGCGCGCGACCCCCATCCAGCGAGCCACCACGTCGCCGATCTCGGGCTGATGGTCGCCGCCACCCACCGCCGCCGCGGCATCGGGCGCATGCTCCTCGAGCAGGCGGTCGCGTGGGCACGTGACGCCGGTGTCCGCAAGCTCGAGCTGCACGTGTTCCCGTGGAATGAGCCCGCGATCCGCCTCTACGAGACGTTCGGCTTCGAGCGCGAGGGTCTCCGCCGCGATCACTATCGCCGGGACCGGGAGTACGTCGATGCGATCCTGATGGCCTATCGGCTCCCTCCTTCCGCCGGCGAGACCACGCGCAGCGCCGAGCCCGCCACCGTCGAGCGGTAGCCGTACGGCCGCCACGACCGCACGAACGCTCGCCCCGCAGCGGTGGCCGGTGTCCGCCGTCGCCGTCCCGGCACCCCACCCCGCAGCTCCTCGAGCATCGCCACCGGATCGCCTCCGTGGTGACTCCAGAACGCGAGCCAGCAACCCAGCACGATGCCGGTTCGCTCCACGCCCTCGGCGCCGTGGACGTAGACGAAGAAGCCGTCGCCGAGCGCCCGGTCGACGGTTGCGATCGCCTCCCGCACGCGCCGACGGGGCGGCAGCTCCCCCGCTCGCATCGGCACGCCCACGTGGCGGGCCCACGGGTGCAGGAGGTGGGCGTACGGCTCGACCTCGCCGTCCTCCGTGAGGTCGACGAAGAAGTCGATCCCCTCGTGGCGGAAGCCACGCAGCCGGCCGCGCGTCTCCGCGTCGTTGCGCCCGGCCGGCGTCTCGCCCGCCCAGAGGCCGAGGAAGACGAGGTACGACTGCTGGAGCGGCGGTCGCGAGAGGTGCATGCGCATGACCTCTCCAGCCTGGCGCACGACCGGCCGCGCGCGGGTGCCGATCTCGCAACGAAGGCGTAACTTCTCGTCCACAGCTGTAACGCGTCCCAACGAAGAAGACCCTCACCGCGCCGACGAGGAGCAAAGAGCGATGCCCGAGTTCACCGAGTACGCCGCCGGGATGCCGTGCTGGGTCGACGTCACGAGCCCGGACGTCGACGCCACCACCGCCTTCTACTCCGCGCTCTTCGGCTGGGTGGCCGAGCCCGACCCGCGTCCGGAGGCGGGCGGCTACACGATGTACGCCCTGAAGGGCAAGTACGTCGCTGCCGCGAGCCCGCCGCAGCAGGAGGGCATCCCGCCGGCCTGGACGACCTACATCGCCACCGACGACGTCGACGCCGCCGCGGCCCGCGTCACCGAGGCGGGCGGGACCGTCCTCGCCGAGCCGTTCGACGTGCTCGAGGCGGGCCGGATGGCCGTCGCGCAGGATCCGGCCGGCGCCGTCTTCGGGATCTGGCAGGCCGGCCGGCATCACGGCGCGCAGCTCGCGAACGAGCCCGGCTCGCTCAGCTGGAACGAGTGCCTGACGACCGACGCGGCCGCCGCCGAGGCGTTCTATCGCGCCGTCTTCGACTACGGCGTCCGCTCCATGCCGATGGGAGACGGTGAGCCGTACCGCGTGCTCGAGGTCGACGGCCGCGGCGTCGCCGGCATGTCGCAGACGACCCGGGTGCCGCACTGGGCGACGACCTTCAACGTCGACGACACCGACGCGACCTGCGCGCACGCCGCCGAGCTCGGCGGCAGCGTGCTGTCCGAGCCGCGCGACCTGCCGGGGATCGGTCGCTACGCCACGCTGCAGGACCCCGTCGGCGCCGTCTTCGGCGTGATCCAGGACCCGCCGGGCTAGCGGCCGCGCCGCGCCGCGTACTCCCGCACGAGCTCGAGCTGCGCCGGCACCTCGGGACAGGGCCGCCCGCACACGGGCCGGCTCAGCTCGCCGAACCGCACCAGCGCCGCGTCGGCGTCCAGGCCCCGGCGCACGAGCCAGCTCGCCACCACAGCGCCTGTCCGGCCGCAGCCGCCCCAGCAGTGCACGTAGACGGCTCCGCCACGTGCCAGCTCCGCGTCGATCGCGTCGAGCACCTGCTCGAGCTGTCCCCCCGAAGGAGCGGAGAAATCCGGCACCGGCACGCTCAGCCGCCGCACCTCGGGCGGCAGCAGCGACTCGTACGGGGGGAGACCGTCCCCGGCGTGGGTGAGGTCGACGACGAGCGTGATGCCTGCCGCCGCGAGCGCGCGCACCCTCCGCGCCGCTTCCGCAGGCTCGGACGCGCCCGCGTACTTGCCCGCAAGCAGCCGCGACGGCTCGATCCAGAACGACTCGGGCGTCGGCACGAGCCCGCTCCGCCGGAACAACCCGTCCGCCAGCTCCTCGATCGTCTCGCGCAGCGCCAGCCGCTCGCGCCACGCCGCCGCGATCCCGTCCTCGCCGTGGAACGCCCCCGCCAGCTGCCCGTACACCGCACCGGTCGTGTCGGCGTCGTCGCCGAGGTTGACCGCCAGTAGCGCGCCCTCCCGGAAGGAGTCGCTGCGCGCGAAGGCCCACAGCGCGGCCTCCAGGGACTCCACGACGTAGCCGCCGCCGCGAATCGCCGGCGGCTCCTTCTCCCGGAACGAGCCCGCCGCGACCGCCGCCACCTCCGGCACGAGCCCGAGCTCCACCGGCGCGAGCACCTCCTCCTTCGGCGCGCCCCGTACCGCACGCGCGACGAGCAGCCCGAAGTACCGGCACGCGTCCACCGCCGCAGGCGCGCCGTGCGTCGTCAGCGAGCTCTCACCCGCCGCCGCGCTCGCCTGCTCCGCCGACCCGGCGAAGAAGAGTGGCACCGGCGCGAGCCGCATCAGCGACCCGTTCCCCGCCGTCGCCGGAGCCGTCGAGCCGGCCCGAGGATCGCCCGTCTGCTCGAACCGCTCCAGCGCCGCCCGCGTCGCGTTGCCGATGTCGACGAGCCGTCCCGTGCTCGACAGGTGCCCCTCCCGGTACCAGCGCACGTACCGCTCGAGCTGGTCGACCGGATCGAGCCGCCCCGTCTCGACGAGGCTCGACGCGAGGCAGAGCGCCAGCGACGTGTCGTCCGTCCACTGCCCGGGCTCGAGCGCGAACGGGCCGCCGCCGACCATGTCGTCGATCGGCTCGAACGAGCCGGGCGGCGAGAACTCGAGCGTCGTCCCGAGCGCGTCGCCGGCGGCGAGCCCGAGCAGCGAGCCGCGGAAGCGCGAGAGCGTGTCGATGCCGCGATCTAACCGCACGGGAGCAGAGTCGCCCGGGAAACATGCGCGGCTTACTGTTTCGCGATGCACGTCTCGGCCGCAGCCACCAAAGCGGAGCACGCCCCCGACCGCCTCGCGCTCGGCGCCTTCGTCGGCGCGGTCGTGATCGGCGGCTCCAACTTCGTCGGCGTGCGCTTCAGCAACCGGGAGCTCGACCCGCTCTGGGGCGCGGGGCTCCGCTTCGGGCTCGCCGCCCTCGTCTTCGGCGTCCTCTGCGCGGCGCTGCGGCTGCCCCTGCCGCGCGGAGGCACCCTGGGCCTGATCGTCGCGTACGGGCTGCTCGGCTTCACCGCCGCGTACGGCTGCCTCTACTGGGCGCTGCAGGACGTGCCGGCGGGGATCGGCGCGGTCGTGATGGCGGTGGGGCCGCTGCTGACGCTGCTCCTCGCCGTCCTGCACGGCCTGGAGCGCCTCCGCCTGCGCGCGCTCGTGGGCGCGCTCGTCGCGATCGCCGGCTCCGTGCTGATCTTCTTCCAGCCGAGCGAGATCGCCTTCGGCTGGGGCTCGCTGCTGCTGCTCGCACTGGCGGCGCTCGCCGCCTCCGAGGCCGTCGTCATCTCGAAGCGCGCCGGGCGGCAGCACCCCGTGGTGATGAACTTCGTCGCCATGAGCGCCGGCTCGGTCGCGCTGCTCGTCGTCGCGGCGGCGGCGGGGGAGACGCTCGCCCTGCCGCGGGAGACGGACACGCAGCTCGCGCTCGCCTACCTCGTGGCGGCGACCGTCGGTCTCTTCCTCTGCGTGCTGATCGTCGTGCAGCGCTGGACCGCCTCCCGGACCGCGTACATCTTCGTCCTGATGCCCGTCGTCGCCGTCGCGCTCGGCGCGCTCGTCGCGGACGAGCCGATCACGTTGACGACCCTCCTCGGCGGCGCGATCGTCGGCGCAGGCGTCTACCTGGGCGCGCTGGCGACGCCGCAGCGCGGCGGGTGACGTTTGCGCCGGCGGTGACGTATAACGAGTGAGATGAGACGCCTGGTGCTCGCCGCGGCGCTCGCAATCCTGGTCGCCGCCACCCTGGGATCGGCGACCCGCGCCGACACGGCCGGCGCGGCCGCGAAGCAGCCGCGCCTCGCCGCCTTCGGCTCCTGCGGCCAGCTGCTCGGCTACGCCAAGGCGCAGGCGAGGCGCTTCGTCGGCCCGTACGGCCTCGGCGGCCTCCCCGGCCGCGGCGTGCCGGTCACCGCCACGGACGCCCGCGCCGCCGCACCCGTGCAGGGCGTCGACTTCTCCGGCACGAACGTCCAGGAGGAGGGCGTCGACGAGCCCGACCTCGTCAAGACGGACGGGAGGACGCTCTTCGTCGCCGCGCAGGGGCGGCTGAACGCGGTCGACGTGGGCGGCCCGAGGCCACGGCTCCTCGACACGCTGAAGCTCGGCGGCGGCTGGAGCCACGAGCTGCTCCTCCACGGCGACCGCCTGCTCGTGCTCTCGCGCGGCGGCTTCTGGATCGACCCGCTGCCCGCGATCGCCGCCCGCATCGGGCCGTACCAGCCCGCGCAGTCCGTGCTCTCCGAGGTGAACGTGGCCGACCCGGGGCGGCTCCGCCTCGTCCGCACGCTCACACTCGACGGCGCGTACGTCGCCGCCCGCCTCGTCGGCTCGAGCGTTCGCATCGTCGCCGCCGCCCAGATTCCGGCGAAGCTCCCGTTCGAGCAGCCCGACGGCTCCTCCCGGGAGGAGCTGGCCGCTGCGACGCGGGCGAACCGGGCCGTCCTGGCCGCCTCACGCGCGCAGAGCTGGCTCCCCTCGTACCGGCTCAAGCGCGCGGGCAGGAAGGCCGGGCCGCAGCGCCCGCTCGTCCAGTGCCGCCACGTTCGCCGCGCACCCGCCTTCTCCGGCCTCGGGATGCTCACCGTGCTCACCGTCGACCTCGCCAGGGGCCTCGAGCCGGTCGACTCGACCGCGGTGCTGACCGACGGTCGCATCGTCTACGCCTCGCCCGAGAGCCTCTACGTCGCCACCGAGCGCTGGGCGGACCGCCCCGACCCGGACAAGCCGACGCAGGAGCAGGACGGCGCCACCACCGCGATCCACCGGTTCGACATCACCAACCCGGCGAAGACGCATTACCGCGGCAGCGGCCGCGTCTCCGGCTACCTGCTCAGCCAGTGGTCGCTCTCCGAGCACCGGGGCGTGCTGCGCGTCGTCAGCACCGACAGCCCCGCGTGGTGGGGAGGCGGAGGGGACAGCGAGTCGCACCTGACGACGCTGCGGCCGGCGGCCGGCGGGCTCGTGCACGCCGGCCGGGTCGGTGGCCTCGGCAAGGGCGAGCGGGTCTACGCGGTGCGGATGATCGGCGACACCGGGTACGTCGTCACCTTCCGCCAGATCGACCCGCTCTACACGCTCGACCTCGCCGACCCGGAGCGGCCGCGCGTCCTCGGGGAGCTCAAGATCCCGGGCTACTCGGCCTATCTGCACCCGATCGGCGACGACCTCCTGCTCGGCGTGGGCCAGGACGCGACCGCCGAGGGCCGCCCCACCGGCACGCAGGTCTCCGTCTTCGACGTCTCGAACCTCCGTCGCCCGGCGCGGATCCACACCGAGCACCTCGGCCAGGGCTGGTCGGAGGCCGAGCACGACCACCATGCCTTCCTCTACTGGCCGCGGACGAGCCTGATGGTGATCCCCTTCGACCAGCAGGCCGTCGGGCTGCGGGTCGGCCGCCGCGGCATCGACCGCGTCGGCCGCGTCGAGCACGACAGGGCGCAGCCGATCCGCCGCTCGCTCGTTGTCCGCGATTCCGTCGTCACGGTGTCGGAGACGGGCGTGAAGGCGAGCAGCCTCGCCACGCTCGCCGAGCGCGGCTGGGTCGCGTTCCCGGCGCCACCCGCCCAGCCGCGCCCGTAGCGCTCGTCTACATCTCCGGGGTCGGCGCCGACGGATCGGTCTGCCAAAGGCCGAACTCGTTGCCGTGCGGGTCGGTGCAGATGGCGAACCAGCCCATGCTGGGCACCGGCATCGGCTCGTTCGCCGAGCCGCCGAGCTCGTTCACGCGCGCGGCGCCGGCCTTGATGTCGTCGACGTCGAAGTAGGCGCGCGTTCCACGCTTGCCGGCGTCCGCGTTGCTGATGGCGGCGCCCTGCTGCTCGCTGAGCCGGGTCATGTGGTACTCGGACGGGCCGGGGTAGTTCTCGAACGTCCAGCCGAAGAGCGAGCCCCAGAACTCGCGCGCCTGGGCGGTGTCGTCGGCCGGGATCTCGATGTGCACGATCTCTCCGGGCATGTGCCTCCTCCTGCGTGGGGGTGCAGCGGCAGCGCCGGGCGGCCGCCGGGTCATCTCCTTAGACGTACGAACGGGGAAGAATTCATCGCTGGGCGAGACTCTCTGGCTCGCGCCCGTCCGGCTGCCGCTCACGGCGCGATCGGGATCTCGGCCCGGATGCGGGTGCCTCCGCCTGCCGGGCTCCACACCTGGAGACGACCGCCGAGGGCCTCCACACGGTCGGCGAGCCCGCGCAGCCCCGAGCCCGCGGTCGCGTCGGCGCCGCCTCCGCCGTCGTCGCGAACCTCGACGACCAGGTTGGTGTCCGAGCTCCGGACCTCGATCGTCGCAGTCGATGCGTGCGCGTACTTGGCCACGTTGGTGAGGCACTCGGCGACGACGTAGTAGGCGGCCACCTGACAGGCCTCGGACACCCGGTCGTCGAGATCGACCACGAGCTCCACGGGAACCGGGGACCGCGCGGCGAGCGACTCGACCGCCACCGCCAGCCCGTGCGCGGTCACGATCGCCGGATGGATGCCGCGGGCGAGCTCCCGCAGCTCCTGGAGCGACTCGTTCAGCTCGTGCCGTGCCTGGTCTATGGCCTGCCGAGCCTCGGGATCACTCTCGAAGCGCTGCTTGAGCAGGGCGAGCTCGAGCGACAGCGAGACGAGTCGCTGCTGGGCGCCGTCGTGGAGGTTCCGCTCCAGTCGCCGCCGCTCCGCGTCACCGACCTCGACCATCTTCGCGCGAGACGCCCGAAGCTCGCGCTCGTGCCGTGTGCGCTCCGAGATGTCGGTGACGACGACCATGTGGCTCGTGATCGCGCCCGACTCGTCGCGCACGGGTGCCGCAGCGATCTCGACCTCGACGTGCGTGCCGTCCCTGCGCCGGCGGACCGTCTCGAAACCCGTATAGGCGTTCCCGGCGCGGACGCGCTCGAGCAGCCACTGGAACTCCGCCTCGCGATCGGCCGGTACGAACGGCACGTGCTCGCCGAGGACGTCCTCCTCGCGCCAGCCGAAGATGCGCTCGGCCGCCGTGTTCCATCTCACGACGCGGGTGTCGAGGTCCACCTCGAGCACTGCGACGGGCGCGGCCCCGATGACCGCGGCGAGCCGCTCCTCGCCCGGCGACAAGGTGTCGAGCTGCGACACGAGCTCGTCCGTCCCGGCGATTCGGGCGCTCTCGCTGAGAGGGGCTCCGCGCAGGAGGCCCGCGATGGTGTCGGCCGGCCCCTGCGCCGCGAGCGTCACGCGCTGGACGCCGTAGTCGCGTTCTCGCAGCTCGTGCGCGGACTCGATGATCCGGGTCCGGGATCCGGTGACCTCCGCCAGCCGCGCGCGCAGCTCGACCTGCTGCCGTGCGCTCTCCAGCGCGAGTCCGGCGGCGGAGCACACCGCCTGCACGAGCTCGCTCTCTCGTGCCAGGGCCACATCGTGGAGGAGCACGGCGACCGGTCCGCCCGTGCTGTCGAGGATCATCGTCGTGGCGCTCTCGCCACCGCCGGACGGCAGTTGCACGGGCAGACCGTCCAGGTCCGCGAAGGTCTGCCGCTCGGGAAGCCAGAAGACGATCTCGAGCGAGGGATCGCGAAGCGCCCGGGCCAGGGCGGCGCGCAGGTCGCCCGTCGCGAGCGGAGTACCCAGCGCGACGACGAGATCCGCCGCGCCCGCGGTCGGCCGTTCGGCCCCCAAGAGCAGCTCCTTTCCGGGGCGTGGAGCGCCGACGCTACTCCAGGCGGATCCGAAATTCCACAGGTCGCGCCGCCACGGCGTGAAGCGGGGCCCGCGAGCGGGGTGCTGAACCTCAGCTACGGCCCGGTCAAGAGCTGATGCCAAGCGTCCACAGCGAAAGCCCCTCCGCCCGGTAACGTCCGTCCGACCGTGGAGCCCCCGCCCGCGATCACGATCGTCCCCGCCAACGCGGCGAGCTGGGAGGACCTCGAGGCCGTGTTCGGCGCGCGCGGCGACCCCTCCCGGTGCCACTGCCAGCGGTACAAGATGCAGCCCGGGGAGTCCTGGGCGTCCGTGGGTGCCGAGGAGCTCGCGTTTCGGTTCCGCGTGCAGACCGACTGCGGTCACCCGGAGTCGGGCACGACGACCGGCCTCGTCGCCTACCTCGACGAGGAGCCCGCCGGCTGGTGCGCGGTCGAGCCGCGCACCGGCTACCCGCGCCTGCTGCTCAAGACGCGCGTCCCGTGGGAGGGGCGTGCGGAGGACAAGGCCGACGACAGCGTGTGGGCGGTGACGTGCTTCGTCACCCGCAAGGGCTTCCGGCGTCGCGGCATCAGTCGTGAGCTGGCGCGCGCCGCCGTCGACTACGCGCGCGAGCGCGGCGCCCGAGCGCTCGAGGGCTACCCGATGCTGACCGCGTCCGCCGCGGGCATCCTCCCGGGCGAGCTCCACGTCGGCACCCGCAGCGTCTTCGCCGACGCCGGCTTCACCGAGGTGGGCCGGCCGAGCATCCGCCGAGTCGTGATGCGCATCGACTTCTAGACTCGGGTCGTGGCGGCGTGCTCGCATCTCGACCAGGTCGCGGTGCTCGACCCTCCGGCCGAGATCGCGGGCTGCGAGGACTGCCTGCGGAGCGGCGGCCGCTGGCTGCACCTGCGGATGTGCCAGACGTGCGGGAAGGTCGGCTGCTGCGACTCGTCGCCGGGTCGTCACGCGAGCAGGCATGCGCTCGCGGCCGCGCATCCCATCGCCCGCTCGGTCGAGCCGGGCGAGGACTGGAGCTGGTGCTACGTGGACGAGCTGATGCTCGCCCTCCGGCCGGGCTGATCCCGTTTCCTGCGATGACTTCGCGGCGACGGCGGGGTCTACACGGCAAGAGAGCGACACGGAGGTGCGAGGTGGGAGCGATCCACGTGCACGAGTTCATGAGCCTCGACGGCGTGATCGACGCGCCGACCTGGACGTTCGACTACGGCTTCCACCCCAGGATGGGCGAGGCCATCGGCGCGGTCACGGAGCGGAGCGGAGGCATCCTGCTCGGCCGCACGACCTACGAGATGTTCGAGCCAGCCTGGTCGACGCGCACCGTGGAGGACGATCCGGGCGCACCGTTCTTCAACGACACCACCAAGTACGTCGTCTCGTCGACGCTCACGACCGCGACGTGGCGGAACTCGCAGATCGTCGGGCCGTACGACCCCGACGCGATCCGCAGCCTGAAGGACGACGTCGACGGCGACCTCTACGTGAGCGGCAGCGGCACCCTGGTCCGCGCGCTGCTCGCCGACGGCCTGGTCGACGAGCTGCATCTGTTCGTCTACCCGCTCACCCGCGGGTCCGGCCCGCGGCTCTACCCCGAGGGAGCCGCGCCCGCGAAGCTGTCGCTCGCGACCTGCGAGTCGTACGACAACGGCGTGGTCTACCTCGCCTACCGGCCGCAGCCGGCAGCGTGACCCGCGCCCCGACTCGCGGCGTCGGTCAGAGCAGCTCGTCCGCCGCGATCGGCTGGCCGAGCGTGAAGGCGCCGTCCCCCGCCTGGGTCGCCGGGATCGCGCGGATGCAGGCGAGCACGCCGTCGAGCGGTGCCGCCAGCACCGCCGGCGGGCGGTCGGGCGTGTCCGGGAACCAGAGCCGCGCGACCGGCTCGCCGGCGCGCACCGGCTCGCCCGGCTCGAGCAGGCCCTCGAAGAGCCCGTCCTCCTCGCAGATGACGTAGTTGGCGGGGTCGCGGCCGTCGAGGACGACGGCGTCGGGGAGGCCGAGCGACGCCCGCGTCTGCACCTCGCCCGCGAGCACGCCCTGGTGGCGCAGCACGTTCGTCAGGCCGCTCCAGGCGAGCGCGTGCACCGGAGCGGGAACGCGGCCGCCGCCGCCGAGCTCGGTCGTGATCACGATCTTCCCCTGCTCCTCGGCCTCGACGGGGAGGAGGCCGGTCCCGTTCACGTCGATGTAGAGGAAGTGCCAGTCGGAGTTCCACGCCTGCATCCCCTCGAGCATCGCGCGGCGCTGCTCCGCGTCGTCGACGACGTGCATGTGCGAGCAGGGGAGGAACCACGCCGTCCGCCCGCCGGAGTGCATGTCGATCACCGTGTCGGCCAGCGGGAAGAGCACCCGCGTGAAGTAGTCGGCGAGCTGCTCGTTGGGCGGCCCGTCCGGCCGGCCCGGGAAGGAACGGTTGAAGTTCGCGCCCGAGGGCCACATGCGGGTGTTCGCCTTCGACGCCTCCGTCGAGATCACCGGCAGCACGATGATCCGCCCGGTCACGTCGTCGAGCCGCAGCTCCTGGATCAGGCGCAGTGCGGCCACCTGCCCCTCGTACTCGTCGCCGTGGTTCCCGCCCGAGACGAGGACGGTCGGGCCGTCGCCGTTCGCGAAGCAGGCGATCGGCACGAAGCTGTACGCCCAGCCGCCGGTGTTGGTGATCTTGGGGAACTGGAGCCGGCCGACCTGCCGGCCGGCTGCGCTCAGGTCGATCGTGCAGGTGACGGCGACGTCGGCGGCGACCGTGCTCACGAGCGGGCCTCGAGTGCCCGTCCGACCGCCGCCTCCGTGGCCTCGAGCAGCCGGTCGACGTCCTCGTCGGTGTGCGCGTAGGAGAAGTGGCTGCGCTTCAGGTTGAGCGGCAGCTCGAAGATGCCCTCCCGCATCAGCTCGCGCCGGTAGCCGACGAAGAGCTCGACGTCGTTGCGCAGCAGGTCGTCGTAGCTCTCCACCGGCCCCTCGAGGAAGTACGTGACGAAGACGGAGCCGAAGCCGGCGACCACCGCGGGCACGCCCAGCCGCGCGTAGAGCGCGCGCAGGCCCTCGCGCGTCCGCTCGCCGAGGGCGAAGACGTGCTCGTGCACCGGCTCGCGCTGCAGCTTGTCGACCGTCGCGAGCGCCGCGGCCGTGGTCGCCGGGTGGCCGTTGAAGGTGCCCGCGAAGAACGCCGGGCGCCCCGGGGTCGTCGAGAAGAGCTCCATCAGGTCGGCGCGGCCGCCGAGCGCGGAGACCGGCCAGCCGTTCGCCATCGCCTTGCCGAGCGTCGTCAGGTCGGGGGTGACGCCCGCGATCTCCTGGTAGCCGCCGAGCCCGTGCCGGAAGCCGGTGATCACCTCGTCGAAGACGAGCACCGTCCCGTGCTTCGTGGCCAGCTCCCGCAGGCGCTCGAGGAAGCCCGGCTTCGGCAGCACGCAGCCGATGTTGTGCGGGATCGGCTCGAGGATGATCGCGGCCACGTCGTGCTCGTCGAGCGCGCGCTCGACCGCGTCCGCGTCGTTGAAGGGGCAGACGATCGTGGCCTCCAGGACCTCCGGCAGGATCCCCTGCGAGAGCGGGTCGCGCCCGCCCATCCGCTCGGCCGGCGAGATCACGTTCAGCGCGACCGCGTCGTGCCAGCCGTGGTAGCAGCCCTGGAACTTGACGACGTGCCGGCGGCCGGTGACGGTGCGCGCGAGGCGCAGGGCGTGGAAGGTCGCCTCGCTGCCGGTCGCCGTCAGCAGCACCCGCTCGAGCGAGGGCACGATCTCGACCAGGCGCTCGGCGAGCTCGATCTCGACCGGCGTGACGCCGACACCCATCAGGCCGGCGGCGCCAGCCGCCGCGGCGTCCACGTCGGGGTCGTTGTGACCGAGCAGCGGCGGGCCGAAGGCGGCGTGGTAGTCGGTGTACGTGCGGCCCTCGGCGTCCGTGAAGGTCGAGCCGCTCGTCGCGGCCACGACGAGCGTCTCCAGTCCGGGCACGCGGCGCTGGCCGCTGTTGACGCCGCCGGGGATGACGGCCGTGGCGCGCGCCGCGAGCTGGGCGGCGGCTTCCGACGAGAGCTGGGTCATGGCGTGAGAGCCTCCACTCGGAGCGAATCGAAGACGTCGGGGTCGAGGTCGACCCCCAGGCCGGGGGCGGTGGGGATCGCGACGCAGCCGTCGGCCTCGAGCGGCAGGCGCTGACGGGTCAGACGG
>DASUOK010000251.1:0-7820 GCA_036276675.1 Gaiellaceae bacterium
AGCTGCGCGACGAGAAGATGCACCCGGTGGAGCTGCGCGAGATGGTCACCTCGCCCGGCGGCACCACGATCGCCGCCATCCGCGAGCTCGAGCAGGCCGGCGTGCGAGCGGCGTTCCTGAACGCGATCCAGGCCGCCATGGACCGCTCGCGCGAGCTCGCCCGCGGCGAATGACGGTCGACCTCCGCGTCGTCGAGGATCCGGCGCGCGCGGCCGGCGAGCTGCTCGCCGGGGTGACCGGCGGGCACGTCGCCCTCTCCGGCGGCGGTACCGCCGGCGGCGCCTACGCGGCGACGGCGCGGCTGCAGCCGCGCTGGCGCGGCGTGCACGTCTGGTTCGGCGACGACCGCGCGGTGCCGCCGCACGACGAGCGCTCGAACTACCGGCTCGTCCGCGAGACGCTGCTCGACGCGCTCGGCTCGCCGCCTGAGGTGCACCGCATCCGCGGCGAGCGGCCCGCCGAGGACGCCGCCGCGCTCTACGACGCCGAGTTGGAGGGGATCACGCTCGACCTCGCGCTGAACGGAATCGGCGCGGACGGCCACACCGCCTCGCTCTTCCCCGGCGCGCCCGGCCTCCGGGAGACGGAGCGGCGGGCGATCGCCGCCGAGGCAGGGCTGGAGCCGTTCGTGCCGCGCGTGACGCTGACGCCGCCGGTGTTCGCGGCGTGCCGCGTCCTCGTGTACCTCGCCACGGGCGAGGAGAAGGCGGACGCGGTGCGCCGCGCCTTCGCGGAGGAGCCGTCGGCAAGGACGCCGGCCAGCCTCGTCCGCGGCCGGGAGACGGTCGCGCTGCTGGACGCCGCGGCCGCGTCGGCGCTCTAGCGCTCCGAGAGCACCAGTTCGAGCCAACTCTCCGCCTCGCGGTACAGCATCGGGTTGTTCTCCGGCGTGTAGTAGGCGAGTGCGGCGACCGCCTGGGAGACGACCCAGCCACGCGCCCGCTCCCACGTCGCGTCGTCCGTGGGCAGCGCCTCGCGGAACGCATCCCGGGCCGCAGGCGAGTGCAGCTTCCACGCGACCATCACGTCGCACGCGGGATCTCCGACTCCCATCGTGCCCCAGTCGACCACCCCGCGGATCCGCCCGTCCCGGACGAGCCAGTTGCGCGGATCGAGGTCGCCGTGGTGCCAAACGGGCGGGCCCTCCCAGGAAGGCGCGGCGAGGGCACGCTCCCACTCGGCGCCGACGGACGGATCGCCGTCGAACCGGGCGAGCCAGTAGCGGATGTCTTCGTCGCGCTCGGCGAGCGGGATCCCGCGTCCGCGCGGCGCACCCGTGGGGCTCACCTCCTGCAGGGCCGCGACGAAAGCCGCGAGGTCGCGCGCAGCCGCGAGCACGTCGATCGCCTCGACGGGCACGGTCTCGCCCTCGACCCACGTGTGGATCTCCCAGAACCACGGGTACTCGCTGGTCGGGCGGCCCTGCTCGACCGGAACGGGGATCTCGACGGGGAGCAGCGGGGCGAGCCGCGGCAGCCACTCGAACTCGTCGCTCTCGGGCCGCGTCGGCCCGTCCCGGCGCGCGAGCCGCACCGCGAGCTCGTCGCCGAGGCGGAAGATCGCGTTGACGGTGCCGGCCGGCTCGATCCGGCGAAGCGGCAGGCCGGCCCACTCGGGGAACTGCTCGCGCAGGAGCCGTCGGACGAGCGGCTCGCCGATCTCGAGCTCGTCGACGTGCATCCGCGCCATCGGCGGCTACGGGAGGAGCGGCGACTCGAGCTCGGCGGCCATGCCACGGCGGGCGGCGAGCGCCTGCAGGACGAGCACGGTGTCCGCGACCGGCACGTCCTCGAGGTACTCCGTCCGCGTCTCGAACGACTCCAGCACGTCCTCGACCGCCTCGATGTAGCCGACGACGTCCTCGGCCGCGACGAACGCGAGCGCGTCGGCGACCTCGGTCGGGAACGTCTCGTGCGTGCGGGCGTAGTCGGCGCTCACGCGGGCCTCGTCCCACCGTCCGAGCACGAGGAAGGCGAGGGCGGCGGCGTAGCGGCCGATCGGCGACTCGGCCTCGGCGGCACCCGCCTCGACCGCCCAGCGCGCATCGTCCGCGGCGCCGTCCCAGTCGCCGCCGAGGATCCGCGACTTGATCGCGCCGATCGGGCGGCCCCAGCTGCCGGGCGGCGCCTCGGGCCAGCTCTCGCGGTAGCGGTCCGCCGCGCGTGCGAACCACTCGGGAGCGTCCTCGCGGCCCGCCATCAGCGCACAGAGGCCGGCGGCGCCCGCCGCGTTCCCCATCCGCGTCAGCTGCCGCTGGCGTTCGTCGCCGCCCTCCGGCAGCCGCCGCTCGCCGTCCCGGTAGCGCTCCCCTGCCCGCCGGTGGAGATCGTCCCAGTCGCTCACCGTCGCCCCCATCGTGTCGGAGTATCGTTGCCCGCATGGCCCGGGAGCTACGCGAGGTGCTGTTCGTCGACGGGGTGCGCACGCCGTTCGGCAAGGCGGGGCCGAAAGGGCTCTACTGGCGGACGCGCGCCGACGACCTGGCCGTGAAGGTCGTGCGGGAGCTCGGGCGGCGCAACCCGGCGATCGAGCCGGAGCGGATCGGCGACGTGATCCTGGCGGCCACGGCCCAGACCGGCGACCAGGGCCTGACCCTGGGGCGCGAGGTCGCGCTGCTCGCCGGGATCCCGCAGTCGGTGCCCGGCTTCGCCGTCGACCGGATGTGCGCCGGCGCGCTCACCGCCGTCACCGCAGGTGCCGGCGAGATCGCGGTGGGCGCGGCCGATGTCGTCCTCGCCGGCGGCGTCGAGCACATGGGCCACCACCCGATGGGCGCAGAGGTGGACTTCAACCCGCGCTTCGTGTCGGAACGGCTGATCGACGAGTCCGCAGCCTCGATGGGCGCGACGGCCGAGAACCTGCACGACCGCTTCCCGAACCTGACGAAGGAGCTCGCCGACGAGTTCGCCGTGCGCTCGCAGCAGCGGGCGGCGGCGGCGTGGGAGAACGGCGTCATGCGCGAGACCGTCGTGCCGCTGACCGTCTTCTCGGACGAAGGCTGGCGGCAGGCCGCCCGCGACGAGTTCCTCCGCCCCGACACGACGCCCGAGGGGCTCGCGACGCTGAAGACGCCGTTCCGCACGGGCGGTCGCGTGACGGCGGGCAACTCCGCGGGGCTGACCGACGGCGCCACCGCCGCGTTCCTCGCCTCCGACCGCGCCGTCGAGGAGCTCGGGCTGGAGCCGAAGCTGCGCCTCGTGGCCTACGCGTACGCAGGCGTGGAGCCCGAGCTGATGGGGATCGGGCCGATCCCCGCGACGCAGAGGGTGCTCGAGCAGGCGGGCCTCACCCTCGACGAGATCGACCTGTTCGAGCTGAACGAGCCGTTCGCGGTGCAGGTCCTGACGTGGTGCGAGGCGCTCGGGGTCGCGCCGGACGATCCGCGCCTCAACCCGTACGGCGGCGCGATCGCCTGCGGCCATCCGCTCGCGGCGACGGGCGTCCGCCTGGTCGCGCAGCTCGCGTACGGGCTTCGCGAGCGCGGGGGCCGCTACGGCCTCACCGCGCTCTGCATCGGCCTGGGCATGGGCGCTGCCGTGCTGTGGGAGAACGTGCAATGAAGGGGGAGACGCAGTTCTTCGTCCAGCCCGTCGAGACCCGCGTCGGCCGCATCGCGCTCGTGACGATCGACAACGGCGAGGACTACACGAAGCCGTCCACGTTCGGCCGCGCCGCGTTCGAGTCCCTCGCGCGCGCGCTCGAGCGGCTGGAGGGCGAGGAGTGGGCGGGGCTGGTGCTGACCGGGAAGCCGTTCGTCTTCGCGGCCGGCGCCGACATCCGCGAGTTCCCGAAGACGACGACGGCGGAGCTCGCGCGTGCCGGCGGACGCGCCGGCCACGAGGCCTTCGCCCGCATCGCCGCGCTCCCGTACCCGACCCTCGCCGCCGTCAACGGCGCCGCCCTCGGCGGCGGCGTCGAGATCGCGCTCCACTGCGACTTCCGCACGATCTCCTCGGGCGTGCGTCACTTCGCCTGTCCCGAGTGCTTCCTCGGGATCATCCCCGGCTGGGGCGGCACCCAGCTCGTGCCGCGGCTGGTCGGCGCGAAGACGGCCGTCACGTTCATCGTCGAGAACGCGATGCGGCAGAACCGGATGCTCACCGGCGAGCAGGCGTTCGAGGCCGGCTTCGGCGACCGGCTGCTCGCGCCCGTCGAGTTCCTCGACGAGTCGCTCGCGTTCCTCGTCGACCAGATCGAGACGGGTGCGACGGCCCGCGAGCCGGCCGACCTCGCCGACGCGGCCGAGGTCGTCCGCAAGGCGCGGCTGCGCCTGGACGACGCGGTCCACGGCGCCGCTCCCGCGCCGTACCGGGCGCTCGACCTGATCGAAGGCGCCGCGACGTGGAGGATCGCCGAGGGCTACCGGGCCGAGGAGGACGCCCTCGCCGACCTGCTGCCCGGCCCGCAGGCGCAGGCCTCCGTGTACGCGTTCGACCTCGTCGAGCGGCGCGCGAAGAAGGGTGTCGGGATCCCCGACGCGGAGCCGCGACGGATCGAGAAGGTGGGCATCGTCGGTGCGGGGCTGATGGCGCGGCAGCTGGCGGCGCTGTTCGCGAAGCGCCTCGAGGTGCCGGTCGTGCTGCGCGACCTGACGCAGGAGCTCGTCGACGAGGCGGTCGCGGAGGTGCGAGGGCAGCAGCGCAAGCCCTTCGTGGCGAGCCTCGTCTCCGGGTCGACCGACTACGAGATCTTCGCCGGCTGCGACCTGATCCTCGAGGCGGTGTTCGAGGAGATGAGCGTGAAGCACGAGGTGATCGCAGAGCTCCGCCGCGTCGCTCCCGGCGCGATCGTGGCGACGAACACCTCCTCGCTCTCGGTGACGGAGATGGGCGCGGACGTGGGGCTCCACTTCTTCAACCCCGTCGCCGTGCTCCCGCTCGTCGAGATCGTCGCGACGCCGGCCACCGACGACGTCACGCTCGCCACCGCCTGGGACGTGACGACGCGGCTGCGGAAGCGCGGCGTGCTCGTCCAGGACGCACCGGCGTTCGTGGTCAACCGGGTGCTGACACGGATGACGACGGTGCTGATGGACGCCCTCGAGCACGGGAACACGGTCGAGGAGACGGACGAGGCGATCCTGAGGCTGGGACTGCCGATGGCGCCGTCGGTGCTGCTCGCGATGGTCGGCCCGCGCGTCGCCAACCACGTGCTGCACACGCTGCACGACGCCTACCCCGACCGCTTCCCGCTCTCGCCCACCCTCGACAACTACGCCGCCGGCAACGCCGAGGTCGTCGTCCGCGGCGACGCGCGCCGCAGCGTCGAGGAGATCACCGAGGCCGCGCTCGAGGCGGTCGCCGACGAGATCCGGCACCTGCTCGACGAGGGCGTCGTCGCCGAGGCCGCCGACGTCGACACGTGCCTGATCCTGGGCGCAGGCTACCCGTTCTTCCTCGGCGGGATCACGAAGCATCTCGACCAGCAGGGGATCCCCCAGCGCCTGTTCGGCGCGCCGTTCGGCACGGCTCCGATGCCCGCCCCGGCGTAGATCCCCACCGGCCGGAAGATCGGATATGCTCCGGTGAGCGCCGCTTCTCACCTCACGGCCGAGGAGCGCGCTATCCCTTGAGGAGAGGCGGCACGCAGAGGGCGTGCTGCATACATGTCAGAAGCGACACTGAACCCGACAGACACGTCGGACGCGCCGGACGGCCTCAGGGCCGACGCGCTCCGCGCCGCCGACTGGGCCGGAGAGCCCTTCCTGCACCCGGACGAGGAGCCGGCCGAGGTCCTCGCGCCCGGAAGCGCCCGGCGCACGGCCCTGGACGACGCCCTCACGGAGATCGCGGCCGGCCGCCGTGCCCCGAGCGCGCGCTGGAAGGTGCGGTTCGGGCTGATGCTCGGGCTGGAGCGCGTGCTCTCGTCGAAGCCGCCGGCCACGGCCGCCGGCACGGAGCTCCGCAAGCACCAGATCGACGCCCTCGCCGGCATGCTCACGGAGCTGATCGCCGCCAACCAGCGCCACGCGCTGGAGGAGGAGAACGGCAACGGGCACGCCGACGTCGAGGAGGCGGAGCTCGAGGACGAGGACGAGGACTCCGTGCCCGTCGCGGCCGGGGACGAGCCGGACGACGAGGGCGACGAGGACGAGCCGGGGGTCGCCCGCGCCGATCCCGGCGCGTCACGCCGCTACCGCTTCCGGCACCCCACCGCCTCGGGCAAGACGATCGCGGCCGCCGGGTTCGTCGAGTCTGCCCGCAGCCTCGGCATCCTCATCCTCACCCACCGCCGCCTGCTCGTCTCGCAGTTCACGCGCGACCTGACCACCGAGGGCTACGGCGAGCGCTTCACGGACGCGATCGAGACGGGCCTCGAGCCGCTTCGCCCCAACCCGATCACGATCCAGACGTACGCCTGGTTCGCGCGGCACGTGGGCTCGATCTCGCGCGAGGCGTACCAGCTCGTGATCTGCGACGAGGCCCACACGGCGCTCGGCGAGAAGACCAGTGCCGCGATCCGCAGCTTCCCCGAGCCGATCTACATCGGCATGACGGCGACGGAGCAGCTGATCGCGAAGCAGGTCTCCGACGTGTTCCCCGCCTCGGTGGACGACCTCCCCCTCGCCGACGCGGCCCGCCGCGGTCTGGTCGCGCCGCTGCGCTGCCTGCGCGTGCCGCCGGCGGCGGCGATCAACTCGGTGCCGATCGTCGGCGGCGACTTCGAGGAGCGCGCGCTCGCCGCCGCCCTCGACCACCAGGCGCTGAACCAGGCCGCTGCGAGCCTCTACCGCAATCGCTTCGACTCGACGCCCGGCATCGTCTACGCCGCCGGCGTGGAGCACGCCTACAACCTCGCGCAGGAGTTCCGCGCCGCCGGCATCAAGGCCGAGGCGGTCTCCGGCAAGACGCCCCCGGTACGGCTGGCGGAGACCCTCGCGGCCTACGAGCGCGGCGAGATCAACGTCCTGATCAACGCGATGCTGCTCGCGGAGGGCTGGAACTCGCCGCGTGCGACCGTGTGCATGCACCTCGCGCCGACCGCGTCCAAGCGCGTCTACCAGCAGCGGATCGGCCGGATCATGCGCACGCACCCGCGCAAGGAGGCGGGCGTCGTCGTCGACTTCGTGCCCAAGTCGGCGACGCACAGCGACCGTGTGATCTCGCTCCACTCGCTGCTCGACGCCGACTTCTACCGCGAGGGAGCGCGCGTCACGCCGGCCCCGCGCCGCCGCGTCCAGCGCCGCGCCCGCCGCAAGCTCTCGCCGGCGCCGTGGCTCGTCCCCGTCACGCCGGACGTGGCGCGGCGGCTCGCCGTCATCCAGCGCGAGTGGCAGCGCATCGACCCGAAGTACATGGACGAGGACGAGCAGCGCTACTGGGCGACGATCGCCGGCCGGCAGATCCGCTTCGACCAGCGCGCCGACTTCGCCAGGAAGTTCACGGAGGCGCACGCCTCGAAGGCCGCGCTCGAGACCTTCCTCTCGATCTGCGCCGCCGAGAACCCGAACCGGCGGCTGCGCATGACGGCGCTGCAGGACCGCGTCGCCATGACGGTCGAGCGAGCCGACTTCGACGACCTCGTCACCCTCGTGACGCAGGCACCACCCTGGGAGAAGGACCGCGCGGCGGGCGTCCGCATCCTGCTGCGGGCGATCGGGGAGGGCAAGGCCGACGCGCCCGACCAGATCCTCCAGCGCTGGACGTGGAAGCTCGCGCGCGCGACCCGCAAGGTGCAGGACCGGCGCGCGAGCGCCGAGTTCCCCGAGGCGAAGCGGCTGCTCGGGGCCGTCGCGAACTCGCGTGGCAACCGCCACGAGGAGAACGTCGGCCGGCTCGTCCAGGTGGCGAAGGCGCTGCCGCTCGAGGTCGGGGTGGCGC
>DASUOK010000252.1:0-8210 GCA_036276675.1 Gaiellaceae bacterium
CGGGCTGCGCGACTGCTTCCGCCGCGTCTTCGCCGACTTCGGCTGGGCCGTTCCGTTCGCCGACCTCGAGCGCGACCTCGACAGCCTGCTCGCGGCCGTCGGCGAGCCCTTCGCGCACCTCGAGCCGAACCACCAGCTCCAGGTGCTCGGCTCGGCCTTCTATCGGAACAAGGCCGCCTACGTGCTCGGCAAGATCGTCAACGGGCACCAGGAGCTGCCGTTCGCCGTTCCCGTCCTCCACGAGGAGGGCGGCCGCCTGGAGCTCGACGCGATCCTGCTCGAGCCGGAGCAGATCACCGTGCTCTTCTCGCTCTCGCGCGCCTACTTCATGGTCGACATGGAGGTGCCGTCGGGCTACGTCGACTTCCTGCGGACGCTGGCGCCGGCGCGGGCCAGGGGCGAGCTCTACACGACGGTCGGGCTGGGGAAGCAGGGCAAGACGCTCTTCTACCGTGACCTGCTCCAGCACCTGCACCACTCGGAGGACACCTTCGTCGAGGCCCCCGGTGTGCGCGGTCAGGTGATGCACGTGTTCACGCTGCCGTCGTTCCCGTACGTGATCAAGGTGATCAAGGACGTCTTCGGGCCCGCCAAGGACACCGACCGGGAGACGGTGCGCTCGAAGTTCGAGCTGGTCAAGCGCGTCGACCGCGTCGGCCGTCTGGCCGACACACTCGAGTTCACGGCGCTCGCGCTCCCGCTCCACCGCTTCTCGGCCGAGCTGCTCGGCGAGCTGCGCGCGCTCGCGCCCTCGATGGTCGAGGTGGACGGCGACTCCCTCGTGATCCGCCACTGCTACGTGGAGCGGCGGATGACCCCGCTCAACATCTACCTCGACCGCGCGTTGCCGGAGGAGGTCGAGCCGGCCGTGGTCGAGTACGGGAACGCGATCCGCGAGCTCGCGATCGCCAACATCTTCCCGGGCGACCTGCTCTGGCGGAACTTCGGCGTCACCCGGTACGGGCGCGTCGTCTTCTACGACTTCGACGAGATCGAGCACCTCACCGACGTCACCTTCCGCCGGATCCCGCCGCCGCCCAACCCGGAGGCGGAGCTCTCGGGCGAGCCCTGGTACGGCGTCGCCCGCAACGACGTCTTCCCCGAGGAGTTCGCCACGTTCCTGCTCGGCGACCCGCGCTTGCGCGAGCCCTTCCTACGCCACCACGGCGAGCTGCTCGAGCCCGAGTTCTGGCAGGAGTGCCAACGGCGCGTCGAGCGCGGGGAGATCGTCGACTTCGTCCCGTACCCCGAGTCGCTTCGCTTCCGCAACCGCTCCGATCGGGCGGCCCGCTCGGCCGCCGGCGCCTGACCTCGGGTCAGAAGCCGAGGCCGATGCCCCGGCCGCGCGCGCTCTGCGCCGCCTGCCGGAACCCGAGCATCCCCACGGGCCGCCCGTCCTCGACGACCGGCAGGCGGTGGATCCCGTGCTCGCTCATCAGCGACAGCGCACTCTCGACGAACGTGGAGGCGGGCACGGCGACGGGCTCGGCGGTCATCCACTCGCCCGTCCTCGCCACCTGCGGGTCCGTGCCGGCGGCGAGGGCGCGCAGCAGGTCGCGTGAGGTGAGGATCCCGATCAGCCGCTTCTCGTGGGCGACGACGGCGGCGCCGACGTCGCGGACGCGCATGTGCTCCGCGACCTCGGCGAGGGGCTGCTCCGGCGAGACGACCAGGAGCTCCGTCGTCATCACCTCGCCCACGGTCTCCCCCTCCGCGCCGTCGGGCTCGAGCCGCTTCGAGAGCTTCTCGAGCGCCGCGTCCGCAAGCTCCACCTCGATGCTGATCGCCCCCGGCTCGAGCTCGGCCTCCGCCGCGCTCTCCACGCCGGCCAGGCCGGCCAGGAAGGGGGCCAGATGGCGTCCGACGATCTTCGCCGGCGGCCACCAGAGCGGTTCCGTGGTCGCGGCGTCTCCCTCGTCGCCGTCCTCCTCGTGGCGCAGGTACCGCGGCTCGCGGCCGGTCAGGAGCAGCCCGCGCAGGACCGGCCGGAACGGCTCCGGCCGGAGGTCCGCTCCCAGCCGCGAGGCGATCATCTGCGCGGCCGCGTCTGCCATCTGCGTGGCGATGCCGCCCTGCTTGATCGGGAACGTCGTGATGTCGCCGGCCGCGTAGACGTCGCCGAGCCCGCGCACGCGGCAGTGCGCGTCGACCGGCACGAAGCCGTCGAGCGTCTGCGGCACCCCGTCGAGGCGCGCGCCGCGCAGTCGCGGCAGCGCGACGACGTGATCCGCCTCGAGCCGGCCTTCCGGCACGAGCCGCAGCTCCCCCTCGACGACGTCCACCGCGCGCGTGCCGGCGACGAGGTCGATCCCCCGCTCGGCGAGCAGGTGGCGCACCGCGTCGCTGCCGGCGCGGCCGAAGACCTGGAGCGGCTCGTCCTCGACGGTGACGAGCACGAGCTCGGCTCCCTGAACGAGGTGCTCGCCGAGGTGCGTCGCCGACATCAACGCGAGCTCGTAGATCGGCAGCGACCAGACCGCGCCCGGCGGCACCACGAACGCGACCCGCCGCGCGGCGCCCGCAGCGACCGCTTCGAGCACGCCACGGAACTTGTCCGCGTCGGCCGGGCCCCGGAACAGGAGCGCGCCCGGCACCGCGACCGTGGGCACGGCGCCGACCGCCACGAGCAGCACGTCGTACTCGATCTCCCCGACGGACGTCTTCGCCACGTGGCCGGCCGCGTCGACGCCCTCGAGCGCGCCGAGCGTGAACGTCGCCCCGGCTCCGGCCGCGAGCGCGCCGAGCTCGAAGCGCTGCGTGTCCCCGAGGCCGAATGGCTCGGCCACGGAGAGCGGTCGGTAGAAGAAGTGCGGCTCGGGGCCGACCAGCTCGATCGTGACGCGCTCCTCCACGAGCCCACGCAGGGCGAGCGCAGCCTCCAGCGCGGCCACTCCTCCGCCCGCGATCACGACCCGTGCAGCCATCAGGCCGAGAGTGTCACGTTCCCGCACTGCCCCTCCATCCGTGCCGACCCGCGTACCGGGTGCGGATTACCCGCCGCACGGTGACGGCGAGCCGTTCCCGCCGTCGAGCAGGCGCGCACGATCGCCCCCGAGGTGGACGGCCGGAACGGCGCGGCGCAGCGGCCCTCGCGCTTGTCCGGGACGGCAGGACCCCGTAATGTGGCGGGAGTGAGAGGTACCAACCCAGGCTGCGGCAACGACGGTCGGGGCCCTCGCAAGAGCGTCGAATGCCGACGCTGATCGCGTCTGCGACCGAATGGCAGGTCGGGCTGGCGCTCGGCATCGCCGTCGTCGCGGTGGCCGCGGCGATCGTGATCACGATCGTGGTGCTGGCACGGAGGATCGACCGACAGGCGAAGACCGCGGTGCAGGCGGTCGAGACGGTGCGCCGGCAGACCGCCGAGCTCGGCGGCATCGCGCAGATCAACGACTCGGGGGTGAGGATCCTGCACGCCGCCCGGTCGCTGCGCAAGGTGGCGGTCGGCAAATGACCGTCACCCTCGTCGCGTTGTCGTCGAACGAGTACTGGGCGCTGGCCCTGGCCCTCGCCGCCGGCGCGGCGGTGATCGTCGCGCTCCTGCTGACGGTGCTGGTGCTGACGGTCGCGAGCATCGAGAAGTCGGTCGGCGGCCTGCTCGAGATCGCGGGCGAGGTCGCCGGGAACACGGCGAACATCCCGCAACTCGAGGCGACGGCGCCCGTGCTGGCGCTGATCGTCGACGAGGCGGTCGTTCAGGACGGCTACATGAACGCGCTCACCGACGGATTCGGAGCGGCGTGAGCGACACCCACCTCTTGGCGCTCCTGACCGTCCTGCTGGTGGCCGTCGTCGTGCTGGTACTGGCCGTCGCGCTGATCCTGGTGCGCCGGAGCCTGGCGAGGATCTCCGAGGGGCTGGCGACGCTGGCGGCCGCGCTGCAGGGTGTCGAGTCGGAGCACCTGCGCCCGCTCGAGGGCGCCGTCACCGCGATCAACGCCCAGTTCGACACGATCCTCGGCGCGCTCCCGGGCATCGCGGGCAAGGCGGCGATCGTCGCCGAGCGGAGGCCACGATGATCCTCTGGTGGCTCGGCAACATCGTCCTGATCGCGGTGGTCTTCCCCGTCGTCGTGTACCTGCTCCGCGGCGTCCTGGACGCGGCGAGGAGCATCGTCCCGAGCGTGGAGGAGATCGCACGGGTGGCCGCTGCGGGATCGAAGGACCTCGACGCCGCCGCGCTGCTCCTGACGACGCAGGACCAGGTGGAGAAAACCGTTGCCGGCGTCGCGAACTACGGCGGCTCCCTCGACGTCATCCTCGACGACGCCCGCTAGGAGGATGGCACCGGTGCTCGCAGTCACGGCAGTCGGGGTGGTCACGATCCTCGCGGTGGTGCTGATCGTCGCCGCCCTCGTCTTCTACCTCGTCTCCGTGATCGTGCAGCTGCGCACCATCACCACGGGCCTCGACGAGGTGATCACCCATGTCGGCGAGATCGTGGCGAAGAGCGCCCCCGTCAACGACGTCGTCACCGGCATCAACGAGCAGCTGGACGCCGGCGTCGAGCTGCTCGAGGGCCTGCTGGTGAAGAAGGCCGGCCTCACCGATGCCGTCGGCCTCGTCGACGGCCTGTACCCGGGCGCGGCCGCAGCAGGGCTCAGGAGCTTCCCCGAGAGCACGACGATCAAGGCGCCGCGCATCGGCGAGGTCTACACGAGGGGCACGCTCACACTCGCCCGGCTCGGGCGCGAGGCACCGATCGCAGCGGCCAGCCCGAACGGCCCGGTGCTCAGGAACGTGACGGGTGGAAGCCTCGCCGCCCGGCAGCTGTACCCGGAGGCCCGCCAGAGCCGGCCCGACTCGCTGGCCAGGTCGCCGGTGATCGGCACCGGGGCCCCGGTGCGGTACCAGCCGAGCGAGCAGCGGGGCGGGACCACGCCGGACGCGGCGGAGACCCGCGAGAAGGGCCCGTGGGCAGGAACCGCCGCCGAGGGCATCGTTCCCGCCGAGCTCGGGGGATCCGACGCACCGCGCGAGCTGCTCGGAGAGGATCCGGAGCTCGGCAGCTCGGTGCTGGGAGCGACGACGGGGGCCGACGAGCCGGCGACCGAGACCGGCGTCGACCCGAGTGGCGGCGACCGAGCCGACGCGACGTCCGACGCCGGCCCCGACCTCCCGCAGGGAGCGGAGCCCGACCTGAAGGACGCCGCCGCCACGCCGCGCCCCGCCGACGGCGAGTCGGCCGGATGAGCGCCGCCCACACGTGCTGCTGCGCCACCGCGAGGAGCCGGCCGTCCGGTTCCCTCGTGCGCGTCACCGCCCTGCGCCTGTAAAACGACAGGAGAGATCTCGTGCAAACCCCTGCGGCATTCGAGTACGAGCGCGCCACCAGCGTCGAGGGGGCGATCGCGTCGCTGCGGCGGCTCGGCCCGGAGGCGCGCGTCATCGCGGGCGGGCACAGCCTGCTGCCGATGATGAAGTTGCGTCTCGCCAATCCCGAGCATCTGATCGACATCAACGACCTCACGGAGCTGGCCTACATCCGTGCGCAGGGCGACGAGATCGCGATCGGGGCGCTGACGCGTCACGTGGAGCTGCTGAAGTCCGAGCTCCTCGCCGAGCACCTCCCGGTCTTTCGCGACGCGGAGACCGTCATCGCCGACCCGGTCGTGCGCAACCGCGGCACGATCGGCGGCTCGCTCTGCCAGGCCGACGCGGCCGAGGACCTCTCGGCCGTCTGCTCGGCGGTGAAGGCGAAGGTCGTGATCCGCGGCGCCGACGGTCAGCGGGTGGTCGCGATGGAGGACTTCCACGTGGGGCCCTACATGACCGCGGTCGGTGACGGCGAGCTGCTCACCGAGGTGCGGATCCCGCTGCGTCCAGGCGGCGGCAGCGCCCACGAGAAGGTCGAGCGACGTGCCGGCGACTGGGCGATCGCCGCTGCGTCCGCCGCGGTCTGGATCGACGGCGGCACGATCGCCGACGCGGGCATCGCGCTCAGCGCGGTCGGGCTCACGACCATCCATCTCTCTCGCGCCGAAGAGCTGCTCCGGGGCAAGGCGCCGTCGGACGAGCTCTACGCGCAGGCGGGTGAGATCGCCGCCGCGGACTGCTCCCCGAGCGCGGACGGCCGCGGGCCCGTCGACTACAAGCGTCATCTCGCCGGCGTCCTCACGACGCGGGCTCTCCACCGCGCGACGGCACGGGCCCGGTCGCAGGAGGCCAGAGCGTGAACGTCTCGATCACGATCAACGGCGAGCCCGTCTCGCGCGAGATCGAGCCGCGCCTGCTGCTCGTTCACTTCATCCGCGAGACGCCCGGCCTGACCGGCACGCACTGGGGCTGCGACACCTCCAACTGCGGCGCCTGCGTCGTGCTCATGGACGGCGAGCCCGTCAAGTCGTGCACCGTCCTCGCGGCGATGTGCGAGGGGCACGAGATCCGGACGGTCGAGTCGCTCGAGGTCGACGGTCGCCTCGACCCGGTCCAGCAGGGCTTCCACGAGACGCATGCGCTCCAGTGCGGGTTCTGCACGCCGGGGATGCTGATGACGGCACGCGCCCTGCTGGACGAGAACCCGAATCCGACCGAGCAGGAGATCCGTATGGCCATCTCAGGAGCGATCTGCCGCTGTACGGGGTACAAGAACATCGTCGGCGCGGTGCGCTGGGCCGCAGAGCACGAAGCCGCGAGACAGGAGGTCTGAAGGTGGCCACGGTCGAGAATCTCCCCAGCGCGCGGACCGAGCGTCCCATCGGCTTCGGCCGGCTGAAGCGCAAGGAGGACGAGCGCTTCATCCGCGGCCAGGGAACCTACCTCGACGACATCCGGTTGCCGGGCATGCTCCACGGGGCGATCCTGCGCAGCCCGTACGCGCACGCGCGCATCCTCTCGATCGACACCTCGAGGGCGCTTGCACATCCCAACGTCGCCGCCGTCATCACGGCCAAGGATCTCGAGACGCTCGGGCTCGCGTGGATGCCGACGATCTCCTACGACACGCAGGCCGTGCTGGCGGGAGACAAGGTCCGCTTCCAGGGGCAGGAGGTCGCGTTCGTGATCGCGACGGACGAGTACTCGGCGAACGACGCGCTGCAGCTGATCGACGTCGAGTACGAGCCGCTGCCCGCGATCGTCAACGCCCGCAAGGCGCTCGATCCGGACGCGCCGCTGATCCGCGACGACAAGGTCGGCCAGCGCGACAACCTGGCCAGCCCGACGTGGGAGGCCGGCGATGGGGCGGAGACGGACCGCGTGTTCGCCGAGGCCGACACGGTCGTGGCGCGGGACATCATCTACCCCCGCTGCCACCCGGCGCCGCTCGAGACGTGCGGCATGATCGCGGACTTCGACCCGGAGACGGGCCAGCTCGACATCTACAACGGGAACCAGGCTCCGCATGCGCACCGCACGGTGTACGCGCACGTGGCCGGGCTCGCGGAGCACATGATCCGGATCCGTTGCCAGGACATCGGCGGCGGCTTCGGCAACAAGGTGCCGGTCTACCCCGGCTACGTGTGCGCGATCGCCGGCTCGATCGTGGCCGGCGTGCCGGTCAAGTGGATCGAGAACCGCACCGAGAACCTCGTCTCCACCGGGTTCGCCCGTGACTACATCATGCGCGCGGAGATCTGCGCGAAGGACGGCAAGATCACCGGCCTGCGGGTCGACGCGATCGCCGACCACGGCGCGTTCGACAGCACCGCGCAGCCGACCAAGTTCCCGGCGGGCTTCTTTCACATCGTCTGCGGCTCGTACGACCTCGAGGCCTCGCACGTGAGGGTGAAGGCCGTCTACACGAACAAGGCGCCCGGCGGTGTCGCCTACCGGTGCTCGTTCAGGATCACCGAGGCCGTCTACCTCGTGGAGCGCATGGTGGACGCGCTCGCCCTCGAGCTGGAGGTCGACCCGATCGAGCTGCGGATGCGGAGCTTCATCGCGCCCGAGCAGTTCCCGTACGAGACCACGACCGGCTGGACCTACGACTCGGGGAACTACGCCGAGACGATGCGCGTGGCGATGGACCTCGCCGGCTACGACGACCTGCGGGCCGAGCAGGCGGAGAAGCGTGCGCGCGGCGAGCTGATGGGGATCGGCGTGTCCTTCTTCACCGAGGGCGTCGGCGCAGGGCCGCGCAAGCACATGGACATCCTCGGCCTGGCGATGAACGACGGCGCCGACCTGCGGGTGCACCCGTCGGGCAAGGCCGTGGTCAGCATCAGCTGCCAGCCGCAGGGTCAGGGCCACGAGACGACGTTCGCGCAGATC
>DASUOK010000253.1:0-18352 GCA_036276675.1 Gaiellaceae bacterium
TAGAAGTACTCGAAGCCGCTGCCGGTCGGCCAGGCGTGGAACGGCCCCAGCGGGCTCGTCTCCCAGACCGGCACCTCGTGGCACTTGCCGAACTGCGCCGTCGAGTAGCCGTTCAGCTTCAGCGTCTTGGCGATCGGCGCCGCGCTGTTGCGCAGCACCGAGCAGTAGCCGGGCGCGCCCGTCGCGATCTCGGTGATCCCGCCCATGCCGACCGAGTGGTGATTCCGGCCCGTGAGCAGCGCCTGGCGCGTCGGCGAGCAGAGCGCCGTGGTGTGGAAGCGCGCGTACTTCAGCCCCTCGCCCGCGAGCCGCTCCGCCGTCGGCATGTTCACCGGCCCGCCGAACGCACTGGAGGCGCCGAATCCGACGTCGTCGAGCAGGACGATCAGGACGTTGGGGGCTCCCTCCGGAGGCCTCAGCGGCTCGATCGGCGGGAACCTCGCATCCGGATCCTTCGCCTCGTACGTGGTGAGGCCGACCGGTGTGATGTCGGGTATGGGCAGGAACTCGCGCTGCGACTGCGGCTGCTCGGGCATGGGGCCTCCTGGTTGAAGCGTGCTCCCCCGATCCTGCCGGTCGGCCTGCCGCAGCTCATCCCCCCGAGAGGATGAATCGGGCCGGTTCACCTCGTGCCTGCGGTGCGACCTCGTCCGTCAGACCGAGGGGACTGCGGCCGGCTCCACGGCCGCCTTGGCCGCTGCCACCTTCGCGCGCCGCGCCTTCGTCAGCTCCTGCACCAGGATCTGGATCGTCGCCGCCAGCGGCACGGCGGTGAGAGCGCCGAGGACACCCAGCAGGGCCCCGAAGAGCGTCACCGCGACGATGATGAAGAACGGGGAGATGTTCACCGCCTTGCCCTGGATCTTGGGCGTGAGGATGCTGTTCTCGAGCTGCTGGTAGACGAGCACGACGGCGGCCATGATCAACGCGGCTGTGAGGCCCTCCTCCGCCCAGAGCGTCGGCACGAGGATGAACCCGGCGATCGTCGCGCCGAGGTTGGGGATCATGTCGAGCAGCCCCGCGATCACACCCAGCGCGACCGCGTAGCTCGATCCGAGCAGCCACGCCGTCACACCCTGCGTCGTGCCGGCGATCGTGGCGATGATGATGACCCCGATCGCCCAACGCGACACGGATTCCGTCACCCGCTCCCACACGTTGAGCCAACGCTCGTCCTCGCCCGGCATCAGGACGCTCCCGAGCGCCCGCTTCAGGTTGGCGATGTCGGTGAGCAGGAAGAGGCAGATGAAGAGGATCGTGAACGCGGCGAGGAAGATCGAGAAGAAGTCGCCGGCGAAGCCGAGCACGCTCGAGATCGCATCCGGGACCAGGGAGGAGATCTGCTGAGCGCCCTCCTGGACGTTTTCGCCCGCCCCCGAGTCTCCGAGCCACGACAGCTCGTCCGACTCCTGCAGCTGCTGGACGGTGGACGGCAGCTCCTGGAGGAAGTCACGGACGGAGCCGACGACCGGCACCAGCAGCAGCAGCGCGAGCACGGTCACCGCGAGCGCCGTGCCGAGGACAGTCAGCGTCGCCGCCAGACCGCGTGACACGTTCGTCCTCGCCATCACGAACCGGACCGGGAACTCGAAGACCAGCGCGAGAAAGATGCCGACGAAGACGACGAGGAAGGTGGAGCCGATCACGGCGAACGCCCCAGCCACGCCGACCGCGGCGGCGACGATCAGCACCGTCCGCATCGGCAGGACGAGCTCCACGCGCTTCGTGGAGGACGGGTCCATGGCGCGCAACCCTATACCGCGGTCCGGATGCCTCGACCGGCCGTCGAGTCGGTCATTCGTCGCCGCCCCGGTCGTGCCTGTTGTTGCGCGCATCGTTCTTGGCGGCCTTCTTCTCCGCCCGCTTCTCGGCGCGCTGCACCTTCTGCTCCGCCATCTTCTCCTTCGCCCCGGCATACGACTCGGTCACGAGGCCCTTGCCTCCCGTCCAGCCGAAGACCCAGACGGCGAGAACGATCGCGAAGAGCATGTTCCACGCGGTCGTGACGAGCTGCTGGCCGATCGAGTACGCGGTCGCCGTGTCCGCGGACGCGACCTCCTCGAGCGCGATCACGTTCATCGCCTGGTTGACGCCGACGCCGCCGGGGGTGACGGAGACGGTGTTGGCGATCGAGTTGGAGCCGACGACGTGCATGACGGTGTCGAAGGTGACGGGGATCCCGTAGGCGGCGAGGAAGACGGCGATCACGCCCAGCTTCGCGACCCACCCGCCGAACGACGGGAGGAAGACCTTGAGGAAGTAGTCGCGGGGTCGGGAGAGGATGGCGCCACCGACCTTCGCCTTCTCCCACAGCTTCTTCACCTGGCGCCAGAACATGCGGAGGAGCAGGACGATCAGGAACAGGGCCCCCGCCGCGATCAGCAGCGAGAGCACGGGGTGAGCGGAGAAGGCGCTCCAGTCGGGCGAGCGCGAGCCCTCCACGGTCATGCCGGGCACGGTGAGGAACAGGTAGAGGTAGACGAACGCGCCGATCACCGTGAAGAAGATCTTCTGCACGAGGTAGCCGGCGAAGATTCCCGGGAAGGTGGAGCCGGGGATCAGCGCCACGAACATGAGCAGCAGGGCGAAGGTGCCGATGTTGGCGGGCAGCACGTTGTTCATCGCGACCGATATCGCGTAGGCCGCGAGCACCGGCCGGAAGCCGATCCTCACGTCGGGGTAGGCGGCGCGCAGGATGAAGAGCCAGGAGAGCGCCGTCAGCGTCGTCTGTGCCGTCTGGAAGGCGCACGCGGCGACCAGCGAGGCAAGCGAGATCGCAGTGACCTGATCCCAGACGTTCTGGAACCAGCCGACGAGGTCCCAGCCGAGGAGGTTCGCCGCGATCAGAACGGCGGCGATGCCCAGGGCCCAGCCGGCGATCTTGACGAAGCGGCGCTTTCGCGAGTCGTCGCGAAGCGGCGAGAGGGTCTCGACGGCGGCGTGGCTCACACCGAAGCTCCCGGTCTCCGTGGCGCCACCGTCAGGCTCGAGTCTCGAGCTCGCTCATCCCGGGTCTCCCTCGTGTTTCGTCATGCCTTGACTCCGAAGCGCACGGCGCCGGTGCCGCGATGCTCTCAGCCGACCCGGATGCTCCTCATCGCCCAAAGAGGGTGATCCTGTCGACGGGCGCCGTTCATCCGGACCGGGTGATGCGCGCGCTCCGCCTCGTTTGGGACGATCGGCACCGGTGTCCCCGATGCTGATCACCACGACGAGTCGCGGCGACACCGAGTGATGAGCACGACGTCGACACACGAGCCCGATCGCCTGCGCATTCGCCCGGTGCGGCTGCTCGTCAGCTGGCTCGTCGCGGCCGCGGCTCTTCTCTTCGCCGCCTGGGTCGTTCCCGGCGTCGCGATCGAGGAGCGCGGCGGCGCGCTCGTGGCCGCGGCGCTGATCGCGATCCTCAACGCGATCCTGCCGCCGCTCGTGGCCGCGCTCCGGCTGCCGTTCATGCTCCTCCTGGGCTTCGTCCTCGTCCTGGTGCTCGACGCGGCGATGCTGCTCCTCGCATCCGAGCTCGCGCCGAACGCGATCTCCGTCGATTCGCTCTGGTGGGCGCTCCTCGCCGCGCTCGTTGCGGCCGCAGCGACCATCGTCCTGGACATCCTCTTCTCGACGAACGACGACGATGCCTACACGTTGCGCGTGATCCAGCGGATCGCACGCCGCTCCGGGGAGCTCGAGCGAACCGACACGCCGGGGATCATCTACCTCGAGATCGACGGGCTCGCGGCACCGGTGCTGCGGCGGGCGATGCGGGACGGCAGCGCGCCCGAGCTGGCCCGCTGGCTCGCCGGCGGCGACTACGCCCTCGCCGAATGGGAGACCGATCTCTCCTCTCAGACCGGGGCGAGCCAGGCCGGGATCCTGCTCGGCTCCAACGAGGACATCCCGGCGTTCCGGTGGATCGAGAAGGAGTCCGGGACGATGATGACCTGCTCGAAGCCTCCCGACTGCGAGGAGATCGAGCGGCGCCGGTCGACGGGCGTCGGCCTGCTGCGAAACGGCGGTGCGAGCCGCGGCAACCTGCTCTCCGGCGAAGCCGATCACGTGATCCTGACCGTCAGCCGCATCAACGCCGAGAAGCGGGCCAACCCGGGCTACCGGGCGTTCTTCGCGAACGGGTTCAACGTCACCCGTGTGCTCGTTCTCTTCGCCTGGGAGGTGATTCTCGAGTGGTCGGCCGCGCTCCGGTCGGTCCGGCGCGACGTACGTCCGCGCGGGCATCGCAGCGGCCTCTACCCATTCATGCGCGGGGCGATGTGCGTCGTCGTCCGCGACCTGATCGTCTACGGCGTCCTCACGGACATGATGAAGGGGCGACCCGCGGTCTACGCGACCTTCTCGAGCTACGACGAGGTCGCCCATCACTCGGGGCTCGAGCGCGCCGACACGCTGGAGGCGCTGCGCAAGCTCGATCAGCAGTTCGGCAGGATCTCGCGCGCCCGCCGCTACGCGCCTCGACCCTACGAGATCGTCGTGCTCTCCGACCACGGCCAGACCCAGGGGGCGACCTTCAAGCAGCGCCACGGCTACGGGCTCGACGATCTCGTCGACCGTTCACTGTCCGACGGCGTGGCGTCCGCGCTCGGCGCCGGGGACGAGAACAACGCCATGGTCGGCCATGCGGTCCACGAGGCCACGGGAGGCACGAAGGTCGAACCGGTTGCGAGGAACGATGTCGAAGGCCGGGACGTCGTCGTGCTCGCCTCGGGCAACCTCGGCCTCGTCTACCTGCTGGAGGAGCGGCGCCGGCTCACGCTGGAGGAGATCGAGGAGCGACATCCACGACTGCTGCCCGTGCTCCGGGAGCATCCGCACATCGGCTTCCTGCTCGTGCGCTCGAGCGAGCACGGACCGGTCGCGCTCGGCCCGAGCGGCGCGAACTATCTGGCGCAGGGGCGGATCGAAGGCGACGACCCGCTCGCGCCGTTCTCGCCGAACGCGGCGCATCACCTGCGACGCACCGACGGCTTCCCGCACGTGGCCGACATCATGGTGAACAGCTTCTACGACGCCCAGCTCGACGAGGGGTGCGCCTTCGAGGAGCTGATCTCCTTCCACGGCGGCCTGGGCGGTTGGCAGAACCGCGCCTTCATCCTCCATCCCAAGTCGCTGCCGCTGCCCGACGAACCGATCGTCGGGGCGGCGGGTGTCCACGCGGTGCTCGTTGCGTGGCGCGAAGCCCTCCAGGGCGCGTCGGCGCCGTTCGCGCCCTCCCAGGAGCCGGTCGGATCCGGCCGCGGTGAGTAACGTGGTGACGTGGACACTGCGATCGTCGTTCCGGGAAACGGGGTGGCCGGCCGGGACGGCGTCTACCGGATCAGCCCGCGCTGCCTCCGGCTCGTCCGCGAGGCCGAGCTGCTCGCTGAGTCGCTGCCGGCCTCGTCGGTCGTGTTCAGCGGCTGGTCTCCGGGCGGTGGCCCTTCCGAGGCCGAGCAGATGCGCTCGGCCTGGCGAGGACCACCCGTCGACCTCGTCGTCGAGCCCACCGCGACCGTCACGGCTCAGAACGCCGGCCGGACCCTCCCTCTGCTCGTCGAGCGCGGGATCCGGCGCGTGGTGGTCGTCTGCGCTCCGCTCCACCTGTACCGGACGCGGTACTTCTTCTCGCGGCTGTTCGAGCCGCACGGCATCGCGACCGAGTTCCACGTCGTTCCCGTTCCCTTCTCGGCGCACGCGCTCGCGTGGGAGCTGATCGCGCTGCCGGCCCGGCGCCTGCAGCTGCGGGCGGTTCGGGCCGAGCTCACGCGGATGGGGCGATGAGCGACACCGTCGTCTTCGTGCCCGCGTGGAACGAGGAGGAGAATCTTCCGGCGGTCCTGCAGGAGCTGCAGCGCGAGCTGCCCGAGGTCGACGTGCTCGTCGTGGATGACGGCTCGACCGACCGGACGGCCGACGTCGCCCGCGAGCACGGAGCGGCGGTCCTCTCCTTCGAGGAGAACAAGGGCCTCACGATCGGGATCGCCGCGGGCTACGGCTGGGCGCTCGAGCACGGTTACGCCTTCTGCGGCCGGGTGGATGCCGACGGGCAGCATCCTGCGGCGGAGCTCTCGCGGCTGCTCGACCTCGTCCGGGCCGATCGCTGCGACGTCGCCGTCGGCTCCCGGTTCGTCTCCGGTGACGGCTACGAGCCGTACCGGTACCGACCGAGCGCCGCCCGCCGCGTCGGCACCGCGCTGCTTCGGCGTGGGATGAAGCTCGTCTTGCGGCGGCCGTTCGGGGACGCCACGAGCGGCCTCTACGCCGTCAACGCGAAGGCGCTGCCGCTCCTCGCCCGGCCGTTCGACACGGAGGCGCCCGAGGTGGAGGCGCTGATCCGCATCGTCGACGCCGGGCTGCGGCTGCAGGAGGTCCCGGTGAACATGTCGCCCCGCGCCGGTGGCGAGTCGAAGCTTCGTGGCAGCAAGGCCGTGAAGGTCGTGCTGACGGTGATCGGGACGCTCGTGGCCGCCAAGCTGGTGCGGTCGCGGCGCTCGCGATGAGCCGGCCGAGCAGACGCACCCTGCAACGGCTCGGCTTCGGCGCACTCAGCCTCGGCGTGGTGGTCGCGACGTTCGCATTCGTCCTGCCGTCGATCGCGGACTACCGCGACGTGTGGGCGATGGTCCAGCAGCTCACGTGGCAGTGGATCGCCTTGCTGCTCGCCGTCGCGCTCCTGAATCTCGCCACCTTCGCACCGCCGTGGATGGTCGCCCTTCCCGGCCTGTCGTTCGTCCAGGCGCAGACGGTCACGCAGACCTCGACCGCGCTGTCGATCGTCGTGCCGGGCGGGCTCGTAGCCGGCGTCGCCGCGTCGTACGGAATGCTGCGGCGCTGGGGGTTCGCGTCGCGTGAGGTCGCGCGTGCGGTGACCCTGACGAGCCTCTGGAACCAGTTCCTCAACCTCTCCTTCCCGGTCATCGCCGCCTTCCTGCTGACGAGCTCCGGCGGCGACGCGGCGCTGCTCGGCATCGTGGCGTTCGTCGGGGTCGCAGTGCTCGGTGTCGCGGTGGCCGCACTCGCGGTGGTGCTCGTGAGCAAGCGGCTCGCCCGCGATGTCGGCGACCTGGCTGCGCGCCTCGCCGACTGGGCGCTCGGCAAGGTCCGGCGCGGGCCCGTCTCGTGGGGTGGGCCGAGCTTCGAGCGCTTCCGGCAGAGCTCCGGTGACCTGCTCCGGCGCCGCTGGCACGCGCTCACGGCAGCCTCGCTCGCGGGCAGCCTCAGCGTCTTCGCGGTCCTCGTCGTCTCGCTCCGCGCGTTCGGCGTCTCCGGCGCGGAGGTGTCGCTCGTGGAGGCGTTCGCCGCGTGGTCGTTCATCCGCATCGTCGGGACGATCCCGATCACCCCGGGTGGCTTCGGCATCGTCGAGCTCGGCCTGACCAGCGCGCTGATCGGGTTCGGTGGCGCGAATGCCGCGGTGGTGGGGGCCGTGCTCGTCTACCGCTTCCTGACGATCGTCCCGACGCTCCTGGTCGGTCTCGCCGCGGCCGCGACCTGGCGGCGCCACGGCCGCGCAGAGGCCGGCACGACACCGGAGCTCGGAACGCCCGGAGCGCGACCGGAGGGTCAAGGCCCGATCCCGCCCGATCACCCCGTCGGGACGATGTAAGCCGCACGCGAACGGCCAGGATCGGTGGCATGGGCCAAGGGATCGGGGAGGACGCGATCGGCGGCGGACGGAGCTCGTGATCGCCGGCGAGGAGCTCTCGGTGAGCGCGTCCCGGACCGACACCGAGGAACGGCTGTGCGCTGTGGCGAGCGGCGACCTGCACGCGATCGACATCGCGGCGAAGCTCGATCGGGAGACCTACCAGCTCGTTCAGATCGCGGCGCTCGTCGCTCTGGACGCGCCGCTGGTCTCTTGGGTCGCGCAGCTCGATGCGGCGGACGAGGCACAGCTCGACCTCGAGCAGGTGCTCGGGACGCTCGTCGCTCTCGCGCCGATCGTCGGGACGCTCCGCGTCGTCTCCGCCGGCACGAAGATCGTCCGGGCGAGCGCGCTCGCGGAGGCTGCTGAACAAGCCTGACGTGGCTCGCGTCGAGCCTCGGAGCGTTGGCGTCAGCGCCGGCCGGCGTGCGGTCTCGCGGGGCGCAGCATCGTGTAGAGCACCAGGCCGGCGAAGGGGAGGATGAGCATGACGATCGCCCAACCCGCTTTGGCCGACGCGGACAGGTCGGGCCGATGACGCGCCAGGTCGAGCATCGCACGAGCCCAGAAGACGACGTAGATCGCCACCGCCGTCAGGATGAGCACTCGGATCAGCACGCTGGATCAGAGTTTGCGGCACTGCGGGTGACCCGGCGTCACCCGCTCAGGATGAGGCGCCCGACGAGCCGTCGGTGCGAAACGGCTCTCGGCCGCTCACCTCTGTGACGGCAGGACGACCAGGCCGAGCCTGACCGCCTGGTCGATCGCGTCGCTCCGGCTGGAGACGCCCAGCTTCCGGTAGACGGAGATCGCCTGCGTCTTCACCGTGTTGCGAGAGACATGCAGCCGGGTCCCGATCTCACGGAAGGAGAGATGCGTCGCGAGCAGGGGGAGGAGCCGGAGCTCGGCGCGCGTCAGGCCCGACCCGTTGCGCTCGGCCGCCGCGCAGAGGGCATCGACCTCGGTCCGCAGCTCCGACACCTGCTCCGAGAGGACGCCCAGGCCGGGGCGGCGTCGCAGGATGTCGAGCGCCTCGGACAGCAGTGCCCGGGCGGCTTCGGCGTCGCGCAACGCCAGGTGGGCGCGGCTGAGCTCGACGCGGGTCTGCACGGCGAGCCAGGGGAGCGCATCCGTCAAGAGAGGCGTGAGGCCCTTGGCGATCGTGAGGCTGGAGCGAGCCTGATCCCAGCCGTTGGTCCGGAGAGACGTGCGCGCAGACGCGACGAGCTCCAGCGCGTTCGTCGCGTAGCCGTCGAGCTGGGCCTCGTCGGCCAGGACTCGGCCACGCAGCGAGTGCAGCTCGGCGGCCGCGTGCTCGTCGTGCGCCGAGGCGAGCAGCGAGCGCTGGCTGATGGCGCTGATCTGGATGTCGGTCGCGCCTAGTCGCTCCGCCGACTCCTCCGCTTCGGCGAAGATCGCGTCGGCGAGGGCGTCGTTTCGGCGGAGCACCAGCGCAGCTCCCAGGAGCAAGAGCGCAGCGGGGCGCCAGTGGCTGGACGGCGGGAGCCCGGTCAGCGCGCGCTCGATGTCCGAGTACATCCGCTCGACGCCGTCACGGCACAGTGCCGCTTGCAGCAGCGCGATCGACGCCCCGGCCGAGGCTTCGCCGTCGACCGTGGACTCGACGAGGGTGCCGCGCTCGGCCGCGGCGAGCCAGCGTTCGGCAGCGGCCGGACGGCCCCGCAGCGCGTGGATCCAGCAGCCGATCACCGCGACCGCCGGATACCGCTCGAGCCGCGTCTGGTCGTCGAACGCGCCGAGCCACCTCTCGACGTCCCCGAGGCGGCCGCGCGAGTAAGCGGGCAGCGCGATCGCGGCCACGACCCGCGCCTGGCGGTCGACGTCGCCTGCTCCTTCCGCGTGCCGGAGCGCGGATTCCGGGTCGCCGCGCGACTCGAACCAGTCGGCCGCGCGCCGGTGGAGCACCGCACGGAGCTCGGGCTCGTTCTCCGCCAGCTCGCGCCCGAGCAGGTCCCGCAACAGCGGGTGGCACCGGTAGGTCTCGCCGTGCCGGTCGACCGGGGTGATGAGGACGTGCATCCCTTCGAAGGCGGCGAGCATGGGCCCGGAGCCGCTTCGCTCCAGTACCGCGTCGCACACCGGGGCGGTCAGCCGCTCGAGGACCGAGGTGCGCCGGAGGAAGGTCCGGAGGTCGGGTGCAAGCTGCGACAGGAACTCGGAGCGGAAGTACTCCGCCAGGAACCGATCGTCGCCACCGGCGACCGCCCGAGCAGGAACCGCGCCGCCTCGCTCCCGGGATGCGAGCGCGCTCAGGTGGATGCCTGCCGCCCAGCCCTCGCAGCGCGCGAGCAGGTCGGCGGTGTCCTCCTCCGGCAGGTCGACCTCCAGCTCGCGCAGGAGCGTCTCGCTCTCGCGACGGGTCAGCGCCAGGTCGCTCGTGCGGAGCTCGAACAGCGTCCCCGCTGCTCGGAGCCGCCCGATCGGGAGCCCCGGCGTGACGCGCGCCGCCACGGTGAGGGTCGATCTCGGCGGGACGTGCTCGGCGAGCGTCGTAACCACCGTCGCCGAGTTGCGGGACCGGAGGAGGTGGGCATCATCGAGGACGAGCACGAAGTCCGGGATCGAGCTCAGCCACGCCGCGAGTCGGTGGAGCTCCGCCTTCCAGGTCGACTCCCGACGCGGGCGCGGTGACTCGAAGGCGGTCGCACCCTCGGGGTGGATGCGCTCGAGCGCCGCGGTGACATGGCCGACCAGGAGCGCCGGGTCCTCGTCTCGCTCGTCGATCGAGAGCCAGGCGAAGGGCCGGCGATCACGCTCCGCCCACTGCCCGAGGAGCGTCGTCTTCCCGTACCCGGCCGGAGCGATCAGCGTGACCAGGGAGGCCGGAGCCGCGCGGAGACGATTGACGAGCGCGGTCCTCGGCACCGCCCAGGGCGGCTGGGAGGGCACGCGGAGCTTGACGTCGTCGACCGTCTGCGGCTCGGATCGCAGCCCGCCGGAGCTCGAGCGCGGCATGCCAGGGAGTATGGGAGGTCGGCTGCCCCCGCACCAGCGAGGGCGCACCACTCTTTCCCGGTGGGCTGGCACCAGGCCCGTCGCGCCCTGAGCCGAACCGCGGACGGGATAATGGCTCCCGGTGACGATCCGCGTCGTTCTGGCCGAGGACAACTACCTCGCACGAGAGGGGATCGTCCGCGTGCTGGAGGCGATCGAGGACATCGACGTCGTCGCGGCGTGCGGCGATCTCGAGACGGTTCGGGGGGCGGTCGCTGCTGAGCGCCCGGACGTCGTCGTCACCGACATCCGCATGCCGCCGGATCACAGTGACGAGGGCATCCGGCTCGCAGCCGAGCTGAGGACGTCGCGGCCGGAGATCGGGGTCGTCGTCCTGAGCCAGCACACAGATCCCCACTACGCGCTCGCCCTGTTCGACGGGGGTGCGGCCGGACGTGCGTATCTCCTCAAGGAGCGTGTGAGGGATCGAGCCCAGCTGAGCAGTGCCGTGCGGGAGGTGGCGAGCGGAGGCTCCGTGGTCGATCCCCGGATCGTCGAGGGCCTGCTCGCCGTGCGGATGCGGGAGGATTACTCGTCCCTCGACGAGCTCACGCCGCGCGAGCTGGAGATCCTCGCCCTCATCGCGGAAGGACGCAGCAACACCGCGATCGCCGGGGCTCTCGTCGTGACGAAGCGGGCGGTGGAGCGCCACATCAATTCGATCTTCCGCAAGCTGGCGCTGGAGGACACCGACAGCGTCAGCCGCCGCGTCAAGGCGGCTCTCGTCTACCTCGCCCGCCAGGACTGACGAGCCTGAGCCGCGCGGCGGTCGCTAGGCGAGCGTGCGCGGCGGGCTGTCGCCCGGATAGCCCTCGGCCCGACTCTTGGCCGACGATCGGGACAACAGGTAGATGAACGAGCCGAAATAGGGGATCAGGATGATGCACGCCACCCACGCTGCCTTCGTGGCGCCGCGGAGGTCGTCGCGGCGAAAGATGTCGACCAGCGCGAAGATCCACAGCGTGAGCAGCGGAATCCAGATCAGCAGCAGGAAGAACGCATCCCAGAACGTCAAGGCGACGAGCACCGATTGCTCCCTTCAGGTCGCGGAGCATCGAGCGTACGGCGGGCCGGGGTGAACGGGGTTCACCCCGTGCGGGTGATGAGTCAGGCCTGGGTCGGCTGCAGCTCGGCGTCCTCGGCGGCGAGGATCCCGATGTCGACGAGGTCGGCCGGATGGATCCACGCATCCGCGAGATGGAAGCCGCCGGCTCGGCGGATGCTGTCGCGGAGCGGGATCGCCCACCGATGCTCGAGGAGCGCGAGCGCGGCAGCGGTGCCGTTCGGGATCGCGTCGTCGACGAACCAGATCTCGTCGTCGAGCACGTGACCGTCTTCGAGTGCGGCCGCCCCCTCGCGGGCGCCGAGCTCGGCTCCATCCTCGCCGGCCGCGCCGAACCCGATCAGCGCGCCGACGATCGCGCCGAATGCCTCCGCCTCCTCGGGTGACAGGTCGCTCAGGAGCAGCCTCTCCACGGTGCCGTCCTCGTCCTTGCGTACGAACAGGAGGTCGATCAGACGAACGAGCTCGTTCTCACGCAGCCGTTCCAGCTCGGCGAGGATCTCTCCCGTGGACTCGTCGCCCGCGACGCCGACCACCAGCAACTGAACCGGGCCTATCGTCATCCTCGCCCTCCTCTCTCGGCCGTGAGCAGGTGACGCCTGGCGGATGCGAACTCGTCGTCCGTCAGGACCCCCCTGAGCCGTTCGAGCTCGACGATCCATCCCGCCTGCGAGCCGTTGCGCGTGGAGTCCTGCCTGGTGCTTCGGCCGGCCCCGTACGTCCTGCCACCGACCATCCCCGCACGTCGGACCGCTCGTCGCTCTCGCACTAACACGTCCAGCTCTCCCTGCCGGGATGGTCGCGGTGCCTCGTCACAGCAGCTCGAGCGCCCGCGCCCGCTCGACCGCATCCCGGCGCCGCGAGACGCCGAGCTTGCGATAGATGCTCTTGAGGTGGGTCTTGACGGTGTTCGACGTGACGAAGAGCTCCCCGGCGATCTCCGCGTTCGACATCAGCGTGGGGAGGAAGCGGAGCACCGACTGCTCGCGCCCGCTGAGAGGCTCCAGCAACGCCGCTTTCGTGACCACGACGTTGGGCGCGCGCCTGCGGTAGGCGGCGAGCAGCTCGCCCACGAACGAGCGGTGTGCGGTGCCCCACCTGATGCGCTGCTGGAGCAGCACCTGCACGGCCGACCCGCAGTCCAGGAAGGGCCGCCGGTGGCTGTTCGGCCCGGCGAGCGCGAGCGCACGCTCCAGCGCGTCGCCTGCACGGCGGTCGTCGTGGAGCGCATGCCAGGCGACGGCGGTCAGGACGAGCGCCTCGATCCGCAGGCCGAGGTGGGCCAGCTGCTCCTCCGGCCAGCGCTCCAGCGCGTCGAGCGCCTGCTCCGGCGCACCCTCGGCGAGGAAGAGCCTCGCCCGGAGCAGGGCGATCCCCGCCGACTCCCCGGCGCGCGCCGAGGCCCGCTCGAGTGCGGCCTCGGCCGACTCCAGGTCGCCACGCGCCACCAGCAGGCGGGCCTCGGCCGTCTCCAGGATCGGGGCGAGCGCCTGCGGAGGCTGCCACGCGTCGAGGTCTCTCGTCCGGCCGCGCAGCTCCACCAGCGCTGCAGCAGCCTCTCGCGGGCCTTGGGCGCCTCGCACGAGCGCCCCGAGCGCCGCTGCTGCGAGCCGACCGGTTCGATCGCCGGCGGCGGAGGCCGCGGTGGCGGCCCGGTCGAGATGACGTGCGGCCGCCGCCAGGTCGTCCCAGAGGAGATGGGCCCACCCGAGCGCGAGCTCGGCTCCGGCGAGCGGCGTTCTGACCGACAGCCCGCCGGGCTCCGAGTCCTCGACGACCTCGTTCGCCAGCTCGACCGAGCGACGCAGACGGCCACGCCCGCCCTCGAGCAGCGCCAGGTCGCTGAGCACGGTCGCCGCCAGTCCTCGCAGGCCGGTGCGCCGCGACAGCTCGAGCGCGGCCCCGAGCAACGACTCCGCTTCGGCCACGTCTCCGCGCGCGGACTTCGCCGCGCCCAGCTGGGCGAGTGCGCACGCGCTCTGGGCGGCCGTGCGGGCCGTTGCGTCGAATCCGGCGTCCGCCGGTGCGGCGGCCAGCTCGGACGCCAGCGTCTCGAGCAGCTCGTAATCGCCGTCGAGGCGCGCGAGAGCGGCTCGAACCTGGAGCCGAAGGACGCGCTCGCCGGCGCGCTCTCGCCCTGCGCCGGGAAGCCCGGTCACGATCGCCAGTCGCTGCTCGGCCCCCTGCCGGTCTCCGCTCGCGAGGCTCGCGAGGGCGCCGAGCAGGCCGAGACTGGGGTGACCCGAGATCGTGTCCGGCGGAAGCTGTGTGAGCGCCCGCTGCTCCACATCCGTGCCGGCGCCCTCGCATGCGACGAGGTGCCAGGCCTCCGCGGAGATCTCGTCGGCGAGCTCCCAGTCGCCTCCGGCGAGCGCGTCTCGGAATGCCGGAATCGCCGCGTGTTCCGTCCAGTGCCACCGCGCGCTCAGCCGCTGCAACAGCTCCAGGTCGTGCGGTCTCGTCCGTCGGAGTTGCGCCCGCAGGAACTCCAGCAGGAGCCCGTGGTACCGATAGCGGACCTCGGTGCCGACGTGACTGGAGACGAGGAAGTTGGCGGCCGCGAGCTCGCCCAGCACCCGGCCACCGTCGCGTCTTCCGGTCAACACATCCGCCAGCTCCGGAGTGATCGTGTCGGGCACCGAGGTGCGGAGCAGGAACTCTCGAAGACGATCCGGCTGCCGTTCGAGGATCTCGTTCAACAGGTAGTCGGCCACGGCTCGGTCATCGCCTGCGAACCGGCGCGAGAAGCCGGCGCGATCCGACTCCGAGGCGAGCGACAGTGCGGCGAGACGGATCCCGGCCGCCCATCCTTCCGTCCGAGCGCAGAGCGCCTCGACGTCTCCGTCCGCGAGGTCGGCGGCAAACGGCGCCAGCGCCTCGCCGCACTCGTCCAGGGTGAGCGCCAGGTCGGCGGCTCGAATCTCGGTGAGATCGTCGGTGAGGCGTAGGCGCTGCAGCCGCAGACGCGGGTCGGCGCGCGTCGAGATCACCACGCGGAGCCCGCTCGGCGAGCGATCGAGGAGGGCCTGGAGCTCGCGCCGCACGATCGGGCTCTCGAGCTCGTGGAAGTCGTCCAGCACGAGCACGACCGGCTGCGCGAGACCGTCGAGCCGCTCGGCGATGCGCGTGGCCGACACGGTGCCGGCCGGCTCGGGCGGGTGGCCGTCGAAGGCGCCTGCTCGAGCGAGCGCGCGCTCGACGCCGAGCCAGAACCGGGGGCTCCAGTTGTCGTCTCGGTCGAGCCCGAGCCACGCGATCCCGCGCCGGTCCGACGCCGCTGCCCACGAGGAGAGCAGCACCGTCTTGCCGGTACCCGCGTGCGCGGAGACGAGCGTTACCAGCCCGGCCGTGCCGCGCTCGAGCAGCTCGTGCAGCCTCGGTCTGTCGACGAGCCGCGCCGGCAGTGCGGGCGGCAGGAGCTTCGCCATGGGGAACGGTGCGCCGGAGCCTCGGGGAACCGTGCGCTGGGCTCGGGGGGTGTCGACGAGAACCGTGTGCAATCGTCCACCTGGGGTCGGGGTCGGGGTCGGGGTCGGGGTCGGGGTCGGACGGCTGGCTTGGGATGGGCTGCTGCTGCGTCCGAGTCTTCCAGCGGCGCCGGTCTTCCCCAATGGGGCCTGCAGGCATCCCCGCCGAGTGCAGGCACGACGGCGCGGGTGGGCGCGCACCACCCCCTAGCCCAGAGAGTCCTGGGGAGCCTCGGCCAGGTAGAGGAGAACGGCGGAGACACGGCGGCTGACGACCGACTCGTCCGGGAGACCCAGCTTGAGGAAGATCGACCCGACGTGCTTCTCGACGGCGCGGGTCGTCACCACCAGGCTCTGGGCGATCGCCGCGTTGCTCTTCCCCTGCGCCATACCGCTGAGCACGTCGCGCTCGCGCGGCGTCAGGTCGTTCAACGGCGAGTCGTGGCGACGGCCCTGGGCGCTCAGCATCAGCTCCATCATGCGGGGATCGACCGTCGACCCCCCGCTCGCGACGATCTCGATCGCAGCGTGGAGCTCCTCGCTCGCGTGCACGCGATCCTTGAGCAGATAGGCGCGACCCTCGGCCCCGCGCGCCATCAACGCCGCCCCGTGGTGCGGCTCCGCGAACTGCGTGAGCACCACCACACCCAGCTGCGGGTGCGTCTCGCGTAGTCGGTGCGCGACTCGGATTCCTTCGCCGTCCCCTCCCGGCGGCATGCGCAGGTCGGTGAGCACGACGTCGGGCGGATCGCGGTCGACCGCCTCGAGCAGGGAGTCGCCGTCGTTGCAGACGGCCGTCAGGTCGATCCCTTCGAGCCCGCTCAGCACCTGGCTGATGGCCTCGCGCATCAGGTACGAGTCGTCCGCGAGCGCGATCCGGAGTCGTGAGCCGCCCATCACGGCGTTCCGATTCCGGTGGCGAACGACCGCGGGCTGTTTACCAGATCGACACCCGAAAGCCCCTCGAAACGGTTGCGAAGCTCCCGTGCAGCAGCCAGACTCGGGCGATGGCCACGAGTCCGGAGGCGTTCGCCGCTGCCGCCGAACCGGCACCGCCGCTGGGCAGGAAGTACGTCTGGCCCGGGGCGACGGTTCAGCGAGCGGCGCTGCTGGGCCTGCCGCTGGTCGCCGCCTCGTCGCTCTACTTGGGGGGAACGAGCAACCACCTCGCCTATCCGGGTGGAGCAGCCATGTATTCCACCTATATCATCGCCGCCCCGGTTCTCGTCGGGCTGGGGTGGTGGCGCCGTCGGCCGGGGAGCCGGCTCGGCCCGCTGCTCGTTGCGCTCGGCTACCTGTCCTGGCCGATCTCGTGGCAGGGCTCCGACGTGCCGCTGCTCTACAGCCTCGGCGTCGTGGCCGCCGCCCCGCCGATCGCGATGAGCCTGTACGTCTGCCTCGCCTTCTCCAGCGGACGTCTTCGGACCGCCGCTGAGCGCCGGCTGGTCGCGCTCCTGGTGCTCGTCCTGACCCTGTTCTTCGGAACGGCGCTGCTCACCTCCCACACGCTGGCCGGCGAGGGGCCGATCGCGGCGTGCGCGGTGGCCTGCCCCCACAATCCGTTCCGGCTGAGCGCGCAGCCGCAGCTCCAGGACGCCGTGGGGACGTTCGTCACCTACGTCGGGCTGGGGGTCGTTGCCGGCATCGCGGCCGTCTGGATCCGGCGCTTCCGGGCCGCCACGCGACCGCAGCGACGGTTGCTCGTGCCGGTCGCCTCGTCCTCGCTGCTGTTGGTGCCCACGTTGTTCGCCGTGTACTTCTCCGTGCTCGTGCTCGGAGTGGACGGGCGCACGTACGAGGCGCTGTCGTGGCTGCTCGTCGGCATGTGGATCCTGTTCCCGCTCGGTTTCGCCGCCGCGCTCCTGCAGGCCGACCTGTTCGCCGGCCGTGCGTTGCGCCAGCTCCTGAGCGAGCTCGCGAGCCACCCAACACCTGACCGCTGGCACGCCATCGTGGCCGGCGCGCTCGACGACCCGTCGCTCCGGCTCGCCTACTGGGACCCTCACGCCGGGGACTTCCGGGATGCAGAGGGCGAGGTCGCGCGTCCGCCGGAGCGGCGCTCGGGCCGGCAGTGGACGGAGGTCCGGCGCGACGGCCTTCCCGTCGCGGCTCTCGACACCGACGACGCCCTCGTCGAGCAGTCCGAGCTCCTCGACGTCGCCGCCTCGGCGACGCTGCTCGCCGTCGAGACCGGCCGGCTCGAGGGCGAGCTGCGCGCATCGCAGGCGCGCGCCCTGGCAGCGGGCGACGCCGAGCGGCGCCGGATCGGGCGCGATCTGCACGACACCGCCCAGCAGAGGCTCGTCGCCCTCCGCGTCCATCTCAGTCTCGCCGGCGATCGGCTACGGCCCCAGGAGCTGCCGATCGTCGAGCAGCTCGAGCGGGAGCTGGACGCGGCGCTCGACGAGCTGCAGAACGTCGCGCGGGGCATCTACCCGCACGCGCTCGCGCAGTACGGCCTGGCCGCGGCGCTGCGCTCGGCGGTCCGCAGCGCGGCGATCCCGGTGACCATCCTCGACGAGACGCAGGGGCGTCACGCCGGGCCGGTCGAGCTGGCCGTGTACTTCTGCTGCCTGGAGGCGCTGCAGAACGCGGCCAAGCACGCCGGCCCCGGAGCGTCGGCCAGCATCCGGCTGTCCGACGGGGACGGCGGGCTTCGCTTCCGGGTCGAGGACGACGGACGGGGCTTCGACCCGGAGAGCACCGAGCACGGCGCGGGCCTCTCCAACCTGGCTGAACGAGTCCGTGCGGTCGGCGGGTCGATCCGGATCGATTCCGCCGCCGGCCGCGGAACCCGCATCTCGGGTCTCATCCCGGCCTGATCTCTCGAGCGGCTCAGGCGGTGGTCGGCGCTCCCGGCGCTTCCTTCGCCTTCTGCTCGGCTCCCAGCACGCGTGCCTTCTCGGCCGCGAACTCCCCGTCGGTCAGCTTGCCGCGATCGTGGAGGTCCGCGAGCACCTTGAGCTGCGTCGCGTGGTCGTCGGGTGCGTACCGGGTGACGAGCTCCCGGCTCGCCTCGTCGATCATCGCCCGCTCCTCGGGCGTGGCGCCGGCCGGCCGCGCGATCAGGTAGACGATCGTGCCGAAGAAGGGAACCAGGATCACGGTCGCCACCCAGAGCGCCTTGGAGCCGCCGCCCATGTCGTCGCGCCGGAAGATGTCCAGCAACGCCCC
>DASUOK010000254.1:0-2747 GCA_036276675.1 Gaiellaceae bacterium
ACGCGTCCCTCCGGGGCGAGCCGCGACAGCACCCAGGGGATCTCGATCACCCGCTCGTCCGTTCCGGGAGGAGCCTGCAGCCAGGAGAGCCTCTCGCCGCGCGCGCGTGCCCCGAGCCCGAGCGCGACCGCGTCGTCGAGCTCGCGGACACGCTGCGCCTCCGGGGCCGTCGCGAGCTCGTTGATGAACGTCGCTCGGGAGAGCGTGCCGTCACCGAGCTTCGCGAGCGCCCGCTCGCGCGCCTCCTCGTCGGGCGGGCGCCGAAGCACGGTGGCGAACGCCCATGCGACGAACACCTCGTCGTCGTCGGAATGCGCGTCGAGCGTCGCCTGGACGAGCGGGTCCACTACGAGTAGTCGTAGAAACCGCGGCCGGACTTGCGGCCGAGCCGGCCCGCCGCGACATAGCGGCGCAGGAGCGGGCACGGCGCGTACTTCGGGTCGCCGAGGCCCTCGTGCAGCACCTCCATGATCGCGACGCACGTGTCGAGGCCGATCAGGTCGGCGAGGGCGAGCGGGCCGAGCGGGTGCGCGAAGCCGAGCTTCGCGATCGTGTCGATCGCCTCCGCCTCGGCCACGCCCTCCATCAGCGCGTACGCGGCCTCGTTCAGGAACGGCATCAGGATCCGGTTGGAGACGAAGCCGGGGAAGTCGTTCGCCTCGGCCGGCACCTTGCCGAGGTCCTCGGCCAGCGCGACGATCGCGGCCGCCGTCTCGTCGGAGGTCTGCACGGCCCGGATCACCTCGACGAGCTTCAGCACGGGAACCGGGTTGAAGAAGTGCATGCCGATCACGCGCTCGGGGCGTCCGGTGACGGCGGCGAGCGAGGTGATCGGGATCGAGGACGTGTTCGACGCCAGGATCGCCTCGGGCAGCAGGAGCGCGTCGGCGCGGCGGAAGAGCTCCTCCTTGACCGCCGCGTCCTCGACCACGGCCTCGAGCATCAGCTCGGCCGGGACGAGCTCGTCCACAGCGCTGATCCGCGCCAGCACCTCGTCCGGCTGCGCGCCGCCCTTCTCCGCCAGCTTCTCGAGGCTGCGGCGGATCCCGGTCAGCCCCCGCTCGACGGCGCCGGGGGCGGCGTCGTGGAGCGAGACGCGACGGCCGGAGGCGGCGACGACCTGGGCGATGCCGGCGCCCATCTGCCCCGCGCCGACGACGAGAACGTGCTCGAACGTCACGGCGCGAGGCTAGACGATTGCTGCCACGATCCGTCGTGCTCGGCTGCGCGAGCTGGCGAGTCTGGGCCGCTCCCGGCCCGTCAGAGCGGGCGGAGCCCGCTCCGCCAGGCCGTCCGCTGCGGTGCGCTCAATCCCTCACCGATGCCACCAGCATCGGCGAGGGCCTGATCACACGCCCCAGAGCGACCAGCTCGCACCCCGAGACAGACCGGCTCGTGGCAGCAACCATCTAGCGCCTGGCGCGCAGGCGGCGCGCGAGCAGGAGCGCGAGCAGCCCGAGCACGAGGGCGCCGACGACGATGCCGCCCCAGTTCACGAGCGACTCCTCGGTCTCCTCGGACGCGGCGATCAGCTCGCCGATCGCCATCTGCCCGCACAGGCCGCCGACCCACCCCTCGCCGTCGGCGTCGCGCCGCAGCAGGATGGCGGTCGTCTCGTCCCGCTCGAGCTCGAAGCCGCAGGCGGCGCCGTCGAGGGGACTCGAGACCTCGACGCGCTCGCCGATCTCGCCCTTCACGACATTGTCGACGGTGAAGACGTAGACGAGCTCACGGACGCCGTCGCGCGACGGGGCCGGCCGCGTCGTGACCACACGGCCGATGAACGCCGCGTCGGCCGAGTCCAGCCGCTGGCGCGCCGGCACGTCCGCACAGGTGCAGGCGAGTGCGTCGCCCACCCCCACGAGGGCGGCGAGCGCGATGACGAGCAGCTTGCTCAGGCTTCGATCAGCAGGGCGTCGCCCTGGCCGCCGCCCGAGCAGATCGCCGCCAGGCCGAGGCCGCCGCCGTTGCGGCGCAGCTCGTGCACCATCGTCCCGACGATGCGGCCGCCGCTCGCGCCGATCGGATGGCCCAGGGCGACGGCGCCGCCGTTCACGTTCACGACCTCCTCGTCGGCCCCCAGCATGCGCGTCGAGTTGAGCGCGACGGAGGAGAAGGCCTCGTTGATCTCGATGCGCTTCACGTCCTCGATCGTCTTGCCGGCCTTCTCGAACGCGATCGCGGCCGCCTTCGCGGGCGTGCGCACGAGATAGGCGAAGTCGTCGGCGACGTAGCCCTGCGCGAGGATCGTCGCCAGCACCTCGAGGCCGCGCCGGCGCGCGAACTCCTCCGACGTGACGATCACGCACGAGGCGCCGTCGTTCACGCCGGGCGCGTTCCCGGCCGTCGTCGTGCCCTCGGGGTCGAACACCGGCTTCAGCTTGGCGAGCGACTCGGCGGTCGTGTCGCGGCGGACGCCCTCGTCGGCGGTGACCTCGTCGACCGGGACGATCTCGTCGTCGTAGCGGCCCGAGTCCTGGGCGGCCGCCGCGCGCTGGTGCGACCGCAGCGCCCAGGCGTCCTGCTCCTCGCGGCTGATCCCGAGCTCGCGCGAGACGAGCGAGTTGTGCTGCACCATGTGCAGCTGGTCGTACGCGTCGGTGAGTCCGTCGAAGATCATCGAGTCGAGCAGCTCGCCGTGCCCGAGGCGGTAGCCGAACCGCGCCTTCTTGGCCAGGAACGGGGCGTTCGACATCGATTCCATGCCGCCCGTGACGACGACGTCGTGCTCGCCGGCACGGATCATC
>DASUOK010000255.1:0-3905 GCA_036276675.1 Gaiellaceae bacterium
GGCGACATCTTCCGGAGCGCGTCGGTGCGGCCCGGGATGATCGCGAGCTGGATCGCGGGCTTCGCGCTCTACCAGTGGCTCCATCCGGTCGGGCCGTCCTGGTGGGTCGACCTCGTCGAGCGGCTCGATCCACCGGACGCCGGCATCGGCGCGACCCTGCCGAGCTTCGCGCTCTCGCTCGCGCTCGGCGGCGCCGTCGCGGTGCTCGGCCGCCGCCGCGTCTAGGGGCGCCGTAGATTTGCCCCGTGCGTGGCCTGGCCGTGATCGGCAACCTCACCCGTGACGTCGTCGACGGCGGCCCGCCGCGGCCGGGCGGCGCGCCGTTCCATGCGGCCCGGGCGCTGCGGCTGCTCGGCGGCCGCTCCCGGATCGTCGCCCGCTGCGCGGCCGCCGACCGCCGGACGCTGCTGGGGCCGGTGATCACGCTCGGCGTGCCGGTGTTCTGGGTCCCCGGCCGCTCCACCGCCGCCTTCGAGCTCCGCTACGCAGGCGAGGAGCGCGAGTTGACCCTGCTCGATCCCGGCGAGCCGTGGACGCTCGACGACGTGCGGGACGTCGGCCGCGCCGAATGGGTGCAGGTGGGCGCGCTGACCCGGGCGGAGTTCCCGCCGGCTGTGCTCGCGACCCTCGCCCGCGACCGGCGGCTCGCTCTCGACGGCCAGGCGCTCGTCCGGCCGGCCGAGGTCGGGCCGGTGCGGCTGGATGCCGGCTTCGACGAGTCCATCCTCCGCCACGTGACGGTGCTGAAGCTCGCCGAGGCCGAGGCGGAGGCGCTCGGCGGCGAGGAGCGCGTCGCGCAGCTCGGGGTCCCGGAGGTGCTGGTGACACACGGCTCCCGCGGGGCGCTGCTGCTCACCGGCGGCCGGCGTGAGCTGATCCCCGTGCGCCGCGTCGAGAGCTCCGACCCGACCGGCGCCGGGGACGCCTTCCTCGCCGGCTACGTCTGGGCGCGCGCGTGCGGGCACCGCCCCGTCTCGGCGGCACGCCACGCCGGCTCGACGGCGGCGCGCGCGCTCGAGCTGCAGCAGTGATCTGCCACGTCGCCACTGTCGAGGGCACCGTGGCGGTCGACGTCGAGGACGAGCTCGTGCTCGGGCCCATCGACGTCCAGGTCGAGCTCGAGCGCGTGCTGCTGGAGCTCCCGCGCCTGGTGGCGGCTGCGGCCGCGGGCGCCACGGTCGTGGCGATCGTCGACCGCCGCCCGCCGCTGCTCGTCTCCGCCGACGCGGGCTCGACCTGGCGCGAGGCCGGCGGCGGTCTCCCGGCCGGCTTCGCGGTCGCCGTCGACCCCGAGCACCCTGACCGCGTGCTCTACGCCGCCAGGAACCGCCTCTACCTCTCGACGGACGGCGGCCGCTTCTGGCGCTCGCTCGCGCCCGAGCTGCCGGACATCGAGGCGGTCGCGTGGGCGCGCTGAGCTAGAGCCGGAACTCGCCGCGCGCGACGACCACAGCCGACCCGCCCACCTCGACGGCCTCGATCTCCCGCCCGGCGCCCTCCGCGCGGGCGTGGAGGGTCGAAGGGCGGCCGATCTCCGCGCCCTGCGAGATCACGATCACGTCGCCCCATCCGATCCGCCCGTGCCGGGCGAGATGAGCGGCGAGCGGGCCCGCGGCGGAGCCGGTCGCGGCGTCCTCACCGAGCGCCGGCGAGAACATCCGCAGCTTCCACCGGCCGTCGGCGCCCGCGAACACGTTCGCGCCCACGAAGCCGAACCGCGTCAGCGCCCCGAGATCGGGGGCGAGGGTGGCGACGGCGTCCTCGCCCGCCAGCGCCACGAAGACGTGCTGCGCGCCGTTGTCGTAGAGCTCGACCGGCAGCTCGGAGCGCTCGAGCCCGAGCGCCCGGAGCAGCTCACGCTCCTCCGCGAACGGGTGCACCGACGGCACCGGCTGGCTCATCCGCCCGAAGACGATCCGCCCCGACTCGTCCCGCTCGAGCGCGACGGGAACGACGCCGGCACCGGTCTCGAGCGCGATCACCCCGAGCTGGAGCGGCGCCGCGAGCACGAAGGCGGTGCCGAGCGTCGGGTGTCCGGCGAACGCGAGCTCGTAGCGCGGCGTGAAGATGCGAATGCGCGCGTGCCCGCCCTCGCGCGGTGGCAGGACGAACACCGTCTCGGAGAAGCCGAGCTCGAGGGCGAGCGCCTGCATCGTCAGCTCGTCGAGATCGCGGGCGTCGGTGAAGACGCCGAGCTGGTTGCCCGCGAGCGGAACATCCGTGAAGACGTCCGCGAGCACGTAGCGGAACGAGCGCACGAGGCCAGCTTAGACGTGCAAAGGCGCTGTAAATCCTCTGTGAGGAGGTCGTGTTCGCAGGTAGGACTGGACGTGGCCCGTTGATCCAACCGAGGAGGCACGTCCGACATGGAACGTCCCCATCGCACCTCGAGGGCGCTCGTCGCGTCACTCGCGACCCTGATCCTGCTCGCCACGATCGCCGTCTTCACGACGATCGGCTATGCGAACACCACCGCCCAGGCGCAGTACGCGCCCAACAACACCGCCCCGCCGGCGCTGACGGGCGAGGCCCGGCAGAGCCAGACGCTGACCACGAGCAACGGCTCCTGGACGAGCGACTCCGCCGTGACCTACACCTACGGCTGGCAGCGCTGCGAGGCGAACTCCACCGGCTGCGTGACGATCGCCGGCGCGACCGCGAACCGGTACGTCGTGCAGGCCGCCGACGTGGGCAAGCGGCTCCGGTCGCGCGTCACCGCCACCAACGCATCCGGCTCGGCCATCGCCTTCTCGGCGCTGAGCGACGTCGTCGTGCCGCCCGGCGTCCCGGGGCAGATCCGACTCCCCAGCGGGCTGATCTCCGTCCCCGCCTCGTCCGTGGCGCTGCCGCAGCGCCTGATCGTCTCGGACATCCAGTGGTCGCAGATGCCGATCCGCTCGCGGAACCCGGTGCAGGCCCGCTTCCGCGTCAAGGACACGCGCGGGTTCGTCGTGCGTGACGCGCTGGTCTACGCGACCGCGATCCCGTTCGGCCGGATCATCCAGCCGGGCGAGGCGCGCACCAACCAGGAGGGCTGGGCGACGATGTCGATCACGCCCACACGCCTCCTGCCGCTCCGCAACGGCTACCTGCTGACGATGTTCGTCCGCGCGCGCAAGTCGGGCGACGACCTCCTCGCGGGCGTCTCGACGCGCCGCCTGGTCTCCGTCAGGACGGCGCGGCCGGCCTAGCGATCGAACGGGCCGAGGGGATTGAGGGAGCGGGCGCGCGCGAGCGCCCGCTCCCGCTCCGCCCCCTGCGACGACCGCGCGAGCGCGGCCCACAGTCGCCAGTCGTTCCCATCGCGCTCGAGCCCCTCGCGCGCGGCCTCGCCCGCGTCGCCGCCCGCGGCACGTCGAGCCTCGGCGAGGACGAGCCACGGCTCCGACGCCCACGGCTGCACGGAGGCCGCGCGCTCCGCGGCACGCGCCGCGTCGGCGGGCCGCCCCTCGCGCAGCGCCTGGCGGGCGCCGTCGAGCACGATCGCGCCGACGAGGGTCACGCAGGCGGCGAGGAACAGCCCGGCCGCACCGGCCGCCCAGGCCGACGGGTACCGCGGCTCGGCCTGCCGTTCGCGGCCCTCGAGCAGGAGCGCGCAGCCGAGGAGCACGCCCACCGTCGCCACGCCGGCGTGCTCCCAGTCCCAGTCGAGCCCCGCGTGCACGAGGAACGTCGCATACGCACCGAGGAGGAGCGGCCGCCGCCGGCCCGCCGCGAGCGGCGCCGCCAGCGCGGCGAGGAGCAGGAGGAGCCCGACGGCGCCGAGCTCGCCGAGGGTCTCCACGTAGAGCCCGTGGGCGTCGCGGGCGCTGAACGGCTCCTCGCGCTCCTCCAGCCAGAGCTGCCAGAACGTGCCGGCGCCGGCGCCGCCCACGGGGTGGTCGCGCGCGGCGCCGAGCGCCACC
>DASUOK010000256.1:0-13061 GCA_036276675.1 Gaiellaceae bacterium
GGCGGACGGATCGTCTCCGACGAGTGGGTCCGGCGGCTGCGGGGCGATCTCTTCTGGCGCGGCGGCACGCAGAGCAGCTGCGGCAGCGCGTACGGCCACAGCGGCGGAGGCGCGGGCTACAAGGCCGAGGCGCTCGTCAGCGCGGACGGCCGCCGGGTCGCCGTGCTGCTCCTCAACGGACGCGGCTCGCCCGCCGACGACAGCCGCGCGTACAGCGCGATCTGGGACCTCTACTGTGCGGCGTGACCCACGGCCGCTTGCGGCACTGCCGTCGTCAGGTACGCACATTCCCGCAACGACGCTCAGCGCGACCGCTGATTCGCACCTGCCCGCCGTCGCCGATCCTGGGGCCAAGGTAACGGCCGACGGAAAGGAGCAAGTGATGAAGAAGTGGTTCGCATACGGAGGGGTTGCAGCGAGCATCGTGCTCGTCGCGTTCGGAATCGGCGCGATCGGGATCGGCATCGCGGGTCTCAACGACGTTCGCGACGAGATCGCCGAGCAGAACATCGTCGCGGGCGACGACGCGCCCGCGCTGACGGACGGCCGCCTCGAGTCGGGCCAGGCGATCAAGACCGGCGCCGACGCGCGCGCGTTCGCCGACGTGATGGAGGCGCACACGCTCGAGTCCACGGAGGGCAAGCGGTACGCCGAGATGGGCCGCTTCCTGACCCCGTCGGGCGAGGACACGAGCGACGAGGCCCTCGCGGCGAAGACCGAGGACGGTCGCCCGGTCGAGAACGGGCTCCGGAACATGTGGGTCACCGAGACGGCGCTCACGACCGCGCTCAACACCGCGTTCTTCGCGGAGCGCGTCGCCTTCTTCTCCATCGTGATGGGCGTCGCCCTGCTGCTGACGGGGATCGGCTTCCTCGTCCTCACGCTGGGCGGGGCGCTCGGCTGGGTCGCACTCCCGCGGCGCAGCAAGAGCCTCTCCACGGCGTCGGCCGCGACCTAGCACCACTCGCGGCAACCGGACGGCGAGCGGGCCTGGCCCGCTCGCCGTCTTTCTGCGTCCGCTCACGCGCGTCGGCGCGTCGCACCCGTAATTCCCCGCAGCGGCGATCGGGCGAGACGCCGATGTGCCGGTGCTCGCGCGCCTCGATCCTCCATGCAGACATCCAGCGACGGCAGAAGGAGCGAGACGATGAGCGTCGGAACCCCATACGAGCCCAAGATCGCCAACCTGCGCGTCGCCGAGGCGATGCACGAGGGCGTCCTCACCTGCGACCGCGAGACCTCGCTGGCGGACGTCGCCGCGACGATGGCCCGCGAGCTCGTCCACTGCGTCGTCGTGGACGGCGGCGGCGACGACTCCGAGCCCCTCTGGGGGATCGTCTCCGACCTCGATCTCGTCGCGGCCGCGACCGTTCGCGACCTCGACCAGCAGACGGCCGGCGGCTCGGCTGTCAGCCCGGTCGTCATGATCGCGCCGGGCGAGACGCTCCAGCGGGCTGCGCAGCTGATGACCGAGAACGGCACGTCGCACCTCGTCGTCGTCGACACCGGCTCGCTCCGTCCGGTCGGGGTGATCTCGACGCTCGACGTCGCGGCCCGACTGGCCGACACGATGTGAGCATCGACGTCGCCGGCCGCCGGGCGCGGCTCTCGCGGCTCGCGCACCACTACCTGCCCGACCTCGTCTACGGCGCCAACGACGGGATCATCACGACCTTCGCCGTCGTCACCGGCGTCGTCGGCGCGAGCCTGTCGGAGACGGTCATCCTCGTGCTCGGCTTCGCCAACCTGCTCGCCGACGGCTTCTCGATGGGCGCGAGCAACTTCCTCGCGCGGAGGTCCGAGGCCGACGCCGGCGACCGGGCCGACCGGACGGAAGCCGCACGCCACGGCACGGCCACCGTCCTGAGCTTCGTCGCAGCCGGGTTGATCCCGCTCCTCGCCTACCTGCTGCCGCTGTCCGAGGACGTCGCCTTCGTCACCGCCATCGGCCTCACGGCGGTGGCGCTGTTCACCGTCGGCGCGTCGCGGACGCTCGTCACGAAGCTCGGCTTCGTTCGCAGCGGCAGCGAGATGCTGCTCGTCGGCTCACTCGCCGCCGCCGTCGCCTACGGGATCGGCGCGCTCGCCGCCAGCCTCACGGGCTGAGACGGTTGCTGCCACGATCCGGCGTGCTCGGATGCGCGAGCTGGCGTGTCTGGGCCGCTCCCGGCCTGCCAGAGCGGGCGGAGCCCGCTCCGCCAGCCCGTCCGCTGCGTGCGCTCAGTCCCTCACCGATGCCACCGGCATCGGCGAGCGCCTGATCACACGCCCCAGAGCGACCAGCTCGCGCCCCGAGACAAACCGCCTCATGGCATCAACCATCTGAGACGTAGTTTCCCGCACGACGTCTCGGCGCCGCCACGGATGACGCGACCAGCGCGCTCGCGGACGATGTCGGCGACATCCGAAGAGGAGGCAGACGACCATGAAGGTCAACGAGATCATGACGACGGACGTGCTGACGATCGGGCCCGAGGCGCCCCTGAAGGACGTCGCCCGCATCCTCGTCGAGCGGGAGATCTCCGGCATGCCGGTCTGCGACATCGAGCGCCACGTCCTCGGCGTCGTCTCCGAGGCGGACATCCTCTTCAAGGAGCGCGGGCGCCCCTCCGAGACCAGCGCGCTCGTGGGGTGGGTGTTGGGCGGCAGCGTCATGCCCGACGCGGCCAAGGCGGCCGCACGCACCGTGGACGAGGCGATGACGGCACCGGCGATCACCATCGGCCCCTTCCGCTCCGTCCACGAGGCCGCACGCCTCATGACCGAGCACGGGATCAACCGTCTCCCGGTCGTCCGTGACGACGAGCTCGTCGGCATCGTGACGCGAACGGACTTGGTGCGCGCGTTCGTTCGCGGCGACGCCGAGATCCACGACGAGATCGTCCACGAGCTGCTCGGGCGCACGCTCTGGCTCGACCAGGACGCCGTCGAGGCCGAGGTGCGCGACGGCTCCGTGCTGCTGACCGGCGAGGTGCGAACGCGGAGCGACGCGGCGCTGCTCGAGCGCCTCGTGACGCGCGTCCCGGGCGTGGTCGCGGTCGACTCCAAGGTCCACTGGCGCCTCGACGACACGACGCGCAAGGGCCGGCAGAGCCTCGAGCGGACGCTGTAGCGACGGCGCCCACGAAAACGATGGCTGCCTGACGCTCGCCGAGCGCTCCCTTACGCGCGCTCGTCTTCGGGCTTCTCGGAGAGCTCGTGGCAGGCGTGGTGGCGGCTCGGATCGAGCGGGAGGACAGTCTCGGCGAGGGCGAGGTCAGACAGCGAGACGCGCACGACCGGTGCCTCCGAGCCGCAGCACCTTGGCGAGGCCGCTCCGGCGCTCCTCGGCCGTGAGCCGGCGGACGACCCGCTCCAGCGAGGGGCAACCGTCGTCGGCGAACCGGTCGCGGCGACGCCGGTACACGTGCAGGAACAGATCCGCCGGCGTCGCGTCCGGATAGACGCGGTCGAGTCCTTCCTCGGCGATGGCGGCGAGCGTCGGCCGGTAGACGCGCTCGTACCAGTCCGCGCCGATCGCCTCGCGCGCCGGCGCCCGGCCGGACTCGAGCATCAGGTGATAGCCGTGGATCTGCACGTTCTCGAGCAGCTCGAGGTAGCCGGCGGGGGACGAGAAGCGGATCGGCTCCTCCGTCTCGGCGAGCCCGCTCTCCTCGAGGAAGTGCCGCTGCTGCTCGGCGTGCACGAGCTCGACGAGGTCGGCGTCGGCCGGAAGGTGGAAGCGCGCATGGAGCTCGGTGACGTGGGCGTCGATCGTCCGCATGCCGCGCTGCCGCGCGACGGCGACGCGGTGGTGCCCGTCCACGACGAAGTAGGCGTCGCCGAGCAGGTAGACCTCGATCGGTGGGAAGTCCCCGTCGGGGAACGCCTGCTCGACCCGCCGCCAGCGCTCGCGGATTCCCGGCCGGCTCGGCAGGAAGTCCCGGTCGAAGTCGCCGCCGCGGCCGTCGGTGCCGACGATCTGCTCCACCGGGATCGGTCGCAGTCCGACGTGATGCCGGTTGAAGGGGCGGAGGCGGCGCTCGGCCTCGTCGAGCGGCAGCAGCGCTCGGGCGCTGCGCCCGCCGACGACTCGGCCGAGCTCGCGGAGCGCCCGGCGGCGTCGTGCCCGTCCGAACGTCGTCCCGGTTTCCCCGATGCTCGTCATTCCCAGAGCGTCGCAGGACCGCCACGGCGCGACGATTCGGCTCGCCGCCGTTCCGCGGTACGGCTGACGCTACGACTTCGAATCGGCAAACTGGGTACTCGATGACCCACATGGACGTCGCCGTCTTGCTCGTGGCCAGCCTCGTCGCACTCGCGAGCGTGGTGGGGGTGCTCTGGCTGCTGATCTGGGCCGCCCGGAAGGACGGCGAGCACGATCGCGCGGTGCAGCGTCGCCTCGGCATCCGCCGGCGGACGCGCATCGGCCTCTGAGGAGCACAATGCTGGTGTGGCCGCGAGGTTCAGGCAGACTCGGCTCCGCCGGCTCGGCAACCGGCTGATCGCGCCGCTCGTGCGGCTAGGCCTCGCGGGGCGCCGGACGCACGTCCTCACCGTCCGCGGCCGGCGCAGCGGCCGGCGCTACTCGACCCCAGTGCAGCTCGTGCTGGACGGCGGCGGGCGCTGGCTCGTCGCGCCCTACGGCGAACGGGAGTGGGTCAAGAACGCTCGGGCCGCAGGCGAGGTCGAGCTGTCGCGGGCGCGCAGGACGACCCGCCACCGGATCGAGGAGGCCGACGCCGAGCAGGCGGCGCCGATCCTGCGCGAGTACCTCCGGACGACGCCGATCGTGAAGCACTACTTCGACACGCCCGCGGACGCGCCGGTGGAGGCCTTCGTCACCGAGGCCGCCACGCACCCGGTGTTCCGCGTGCTCGACGACTGAGGCCGACGAGGAGGGCTGCCGGGCCGCACGGCAGCCCTCCACCTCTCTTCGATCGGACCTCGGTCAGGCGCCGGTGGGCACGGCCGCTCCGGCGACGTCTGCGGACGCGTCTGCGCCGCGCGAGCGGGAGCGCTCGATCAGCACCGCCGCCGCCGCGAAGCAGACGAGCCCGACCGGCCCGATCGGGGGCGGGTGGATCGCGAACAGAGTGGCGAACCCGATCAGGAGCGTCAGCGGCCACCGCGCCCCGGCGCGTCGAAACGCGACTGCCGCTGCGACCATCGCCGTCACCCAACCCAGGACGCCGGCCCCGTGGAGAGAAGGCCGGGGGCGCGCTAGGATTCTGGGCGATGCAGTGGGTAGCCCGCATCGTCTTCACCGCCGCCGTGCTGGCCGTGGTCGGCTGGCTGCTCCGGGACGGACTGCCATTCGGCGCCGTCGTCGTCGTGCTCGCTGCCGTCTGGGCCCGCCGGGCCGTCGAGTCGGGCCGAGCGCTGCGGCTCGCCCGCCGCTAGGCCCGCCCCGTAACACTCGTCCTCAGCGTTCGCGCCGACCGCTCTGGCTGCCCCGGTAGGCCGGGTCGCGCAGCCTGTTGACCCAACCCCACGGGACGAGACCGCCCTCACAGCGCCAGGCGTCGAAGCGGAGCGCTTGCGTCTGCTCGTCGGAGAGCCGTGAGCGTGTCTCGATCCTGGCGATCGGCCGCCAGGGGCCGAGCGGAGTCGCCGACCACAGCGTGATCACGAGCGGCCGGCGTCCGGCGGCGTCTGCGAGCTCGGTCCAGGCATCGCCCTCACCCGTGGTGTCGCCTTCGACCCGTGCAGCGACGAGGAGCCGCCGCCCCGCTGCGGTGAAGGGCAGGAGGCTCGTGTACGTGCGACCGAAGAAGCTCTGCGCCGGCAGCGGCAGGAAGCGAAGCGGTGGGGCAGCGGCGCTCGTGGCGAGCAACACGTCCTGATCGGCCTCGAGGCGGATCGCGAGGCCGAGAAAGTCGCCGAGGCGCGCGGGCAGGCCGAGGCCGAGCGAGAACCGGACGGTGCAGGCCATCCGGGTCGCCGGCTGCAGTGCCCGCGTCCCGGGAATCCCAGCGCCGACCTCGACGTCCCCGAGATAGGCGATGCCCGCCGGATGGAAGATCCTGCTTCCCCGCCGGGCGGAGAGGCGGCGAAAGACGTCCTCGGTCACACGGGCGACACGGGGGGAGAGGCCACTGTGCACGGCGCTCATCCTCCCGCGCCGCGCTGGAGCGGAAACGCGACTCCGGGCTCGGTCGGCGTCAGCGCGCTTCCAACCGGCTGGACCGTGTGCGAGACTCGGCCCAGAGGACGCGACGAGGGGAGAATGCACGTGGCCACAGAGCCGACTGCCGGATCGACGACTGCCCCCGGCCCACCGCGGTCACGTTGGAGCGCGGGTCGGATCCTCCTCGTCATCCTCGGCAGCATCCTGGCGCTCATGGGCGCAGGCCTGCTCGCGGGAGGCTGCACCCTGCTCTGGGCCGACCAGACGCAGCGCGACGACGACGGCTTCGTGAGCACCCCCACCGAGCGGTTCGACGCGAGCTCGTACGCGATCGTCTCGGAGCCGATCGACCTCGTGGAGGCGAACACGGAGGGGGTCGACTGGCTCCTCTCCGAGGACGTCCTCGGCGACGTGCGACTGCAAGCCGCCGACGGCGACGTGTTCGTCGGCATCGGCCCGACGCGCGACGTCGACGCGTACCTGGAGGGGGTGGAGCACCACGTCCTCACAGATGTCGACTACGACCCGTTCCGGGCGAGCTACGACCTCATGCCCGGGGGTGCGCCTCCAGCTCCGCCCGGGGAGCAGGACTTCTGGGTCGAGAGCGCGTCGGGCAGCGGAGAGCAGACCCTGATCTGGAATCCCGAGAGCGGCAATTGGTCGGCGGTCGTCATGAACGCCGACGCCTCATCGGGTATCTCGGCCGACGTGAGTGTCGGCGCCGAGGCCAACTTCCTGATCTGGCTCGCGATCGGCGTGCTCGTGGCGGGCGCCATCCTGCTGCTCGGCGGCGCCAGTCTGATCTTCCTCGGCGCGCGCCAGGCCGGCGAGCCCGCGGCTGCGGCGGTCGCCCCCGTCGCGGTCGCCGGTGAGACCGTCGTTGCGGCGCCGACCGTCTATCCCGTGGCCCTGACCGGCGAGCTCCAGCCCGACGTCAGTCGCTGGCTCTGGCTCGTGAAGTGGATCCTCGCGATCCCGCACTTCCTCGTGCTCGTGCTCCTCTGGATCGCCTTCTCGCTCCTGTCGCTCGTGGCGGCGATCGCCATCCTCTTCACGGAACGCTTCCCCCGAGGGATCTTCGACTTCAACGTCGGCGTCCTCCGCTGGACGTGGCGCGTCTGGTTCTACTCCTACTGGGCCAATGGAACCGACCGGTACCCGCCGTTCACGCTGGACGAGGTCGCCGACTACCCGGCGCGCCTCGAGATCGCCTACCCGGAGCAGTTGAACCGCTGGCTCCCACTCGTGAAGTGGCTGCTCGCGATCCCGCACCTGATCCTCGTCGGCCTCTTCGTCGGCGGCTGGGGCTGGGGCGCGGGCGACGACTGGGACGGCTGGGGCTTCGCCGGGCTCGTCGGGATCCTCGTCGTGATCGCCTGCGTGATCCTGCTCTTCACGGGCCGCTACCCGCCGACGCTCTTCAACTTCGCGCTCGGGCTCGATCGCTGGGTCTTCCGCGTCGCCGGCTACGTCGGGCTCATGACCGACCGGTACCCGCCGTTCCGCCTCGACATGGGGCCGCACGAGCCGGAGTCGCCCGAGGAGGAGACGACCCTCACGGTGGGCACGCACTGAGGGCGGGCGGGCTCTAGCGGGGCGGGAAGTGTTGCCGGCGGCGCCGCTGCGAGGAGCCTGATGGGGTCGCCGGCCGTGTGGTGCCGGTGCCTGGGGCGCGTACGACTTGACTTCGTGAAAAGTCTCTCTAGAGTCGTCTCGAAGATCGAAACGGGGTTTCGCCGGCCACAGACGGCGGTTTCAAGAGGGGTCGAGGGATGGGCATGCGGGCTGCAGTGGCGCGCTTCGGTGCGTGGCGTGCGGTCGCTGGTACGAGCGGCGGTCGTGCCCCAGCTCGAGTCCAGACAAGCCCCCGGCGCAACGGAGGGAGTGGACACACATCATGAGCAACCCTGAGCGCTCGACCACGACCGAGGAGCGTCTCGACGTCGTCGTCGTGGGAGCAGGCCAGGCCGGCCTGGCGATCGGGTACTTGCTGGCCCGGCAGGGTCGCCGCTTCGTGATCGTCGACGCGGCGGACACGGTCGCCGACACCTGGCGCACCCGCTGGGACTCCCTGGTCCTGTTCACGCCGCGTCGGTACGACTCGCTTCCGGGGCTCGCCTTCCCCGGCGACCCGGACGGCTACCCGACCCGGGACGAAGTCGTCGACTATCTCGAGCAGTACGCTGCGACCTTCGAGCTGCCGGTCGAGCTGAACAGCACCGTCCGCTCGCTCACCGCCGCCGAGGGCACGTTCGTCCTCGAGCTCGACGGGAGGCGTCTCGAGGCCGACCAGGTGGTCGTCGCCACCGGGCCGGTCCAGGTGCCCAAGCTGCCGCCGCTCGCCGCTCAGCTCGCCCCCGAGGTGTTCCAGACGCACAGCGTCGGCTATCGGCGCGCGAGCGACGTCCCGAGCGGGACGGTCGTCGTCGTCGGCGGCGGGAACACCGGCTTCCAGATCGCGAAGGAGCTCTCGGCGACGCACGACGTGCACCTGGCGATCGGCTCTCGCCAGACGCCGCTGCCGCAGCGGCTGCTCGGGCGCGACCTCTTCTGGTGGCTGACGAAGCTCGGCCTGCTCCAGAAGACGGTCGACTCCCGGCTCGGTCGCCGCGCCAGCCAACGCGACGCGTTGATCGGCTCGAGCCCGCGGGAGCTCAGGCGGCGTCACGGGGTCGAGGTGAAGCCCCGCGCCGTCGGCGCCTCGGGGAGAACGCTCGGCTTCGCGGACGGGAGCGAGCTCGAGACCGACGCCGTGATCTGGGCGACCGGCTACCGGCCCGACCATTCCTGGATCGACCTCCCCGTGTTCGACGAGGAGGGACGCGCGCGCCACCGCCGCGGCGTGACCGACGTGCCAGGCCTCTACTTCCTCGGCCTCTCCTGGCAGCACACGCGCGGATCGGCGTTGCTCGGCTGGGTCAAGGACGACGCGGCCTTCATCGCCGATCGAATCGAGGCCGCTGCGGCCGGTCGCGATCGAGCTGCGGACGTTCACCCGGAGAGCGCGACGGACGCACCGCAGGCCGCGGGCGTCGCGGAAGGAGCCTGACCGATGGACGAGCACACGCACGACACACTCCTCGAGACGGACACGCAGTTCCCGACGGACAGCACCGGGCTGCCCGAGGCGACGGCCAGTCAGGTGGTCGAGCCCGGAGAGGAGGAGGTGGTCGAGCTGCGGATCGCTCCCGTCGCGAAGCGCTTCGGGGACGCGAGAGTCCGCATGCTCGCCTACAACGGCTCGATCCCCGGACCGACCCTCCGCGTTCGGGAAGGGTCGGCGCTCGTCGTCGACGTGGCGAACGAGGGCGATCTCGAGGCGACGGTCCACTGGCACGGGTTGCGGCTCGACAATCGCTACGACGGAACCCACGAGACGCAGGCGCCGATTCCCGTCGGCGGCAGGTTCTCGTATCGCCTCGAGTTCCCCGACCCGGGCGTGTACTGGTACCACCCGCACATCCGCGAGGACTACGGCCAGGAGCTGGGCCTCTACGGGAACATCCTCGTCGTTCCGCGCGACGACGACTATTGGCCGCCCGTGCACCGAGAGCTGCTGCTGACGCTCGACGACGTGCTGCTCGAGGACGGGAGGGTGGCGCCGTTCAGCCGCGCCGAGACGACGTACGCCGCCATGGGGCGCTTCGGCAACGTCCTCCTCGTGGGCGGCGAGCCGGAGCTCTCGCTCGCCGCTCGGCCGGGCGAGGTCGTGAGGCTGTACCTGACGAACACGGCCAACACGCGCGTGTTCAACGTCGCGCTTCCCGGCGCGCAGCTGAAGCTCGTCGGCGGCGACAGCGGCCGCTACGAGCGGGAGGAGCTCGTCGAGTCGGTCATCCTCGCTCCGTCCGAGCGGGCGGTCGTCGACGTGCTCTTCGGCGACGCGGGGCAGCTGACGCTCGAGCACCGCACGCCCGCACGGACGTATCCCCTGGCGTCGATCCGCGTCAGCGGCGAGCCGGCCGTGCCTCCGCTCGCCGCGGGCTTCGACGCCGTGCGGACGAATCCCGAGTGGGCGCATGAGCGGGAGCGGCTCTCACCGTACGTCGACGCGCCGCCCGACAAGACCCTCTCGCTCGTTGCCGAGATGGACATGGCCGTCCCGGACGGGCCGGTCGTCTACGCCTGCCCGATGCACCCGGAGGTCGTGAGCGAGGAGCCGGGCCACTGTCCCAAGTGCGGCATGAAGCTCCTCGCGACCGCGGCGAGCTACGTCTGCCCGATGCACCCCGAGGTCGTCAGCGCGACGCCCGATCGCTGCCCGACCTGCGGGATGAAGCTCGTTCCGGCCGCGCTCGTCGCGGGCGACGGCCACAGCCACCACCACCACGAAGGCGCACACGGGCACGAGCACGAGCACGCGGCGGCTGCTGACGACTCACACGAGCCGCACGCGCCGGCACACCAGGCGCAGCCGGACGACGCGGCGGGCGGCATCGAGTGGGAGGACGACATGGTCGACGTCAACCGCCTGACCACGCCCGCGAACATGCGCTGGAACCTCGTCGACGCCGACACCGGCGCGGTCAACCATGCCATCGACTGGCAGTTCCGCGTCGGCGACCGGGTCAAGCTGCGGCTGGTGAACGAGCTGGACTCCGACCACCCCATGCACCATCCGTTCCACATCCACGGTGCCGGCCGCTTCGTCGTCCTGGCTCGCAACGGGGTCGCCGAGCCGAACCTCGTCTGGAAGGACACCGTGCTCGTGCGCACCGGCGAGACCGTCGACCTCCTGCTCGACGTGACCAACGAGGGCAGATGGATGGCGCACTGCCACATCGCCGAGCACCACGAGAGCGGAATGATGTTCAGCTTCGACGTCGCGCCGGCGGAGGGTGACGGCTCCCCCGCTGTCACGGCTTGAGGGCGGCGAGCACGTCCTCCAGGGCAACATCCGGGGCGATCGACTCGGGCGCCTCCCGTCCCAACGAGGTCTCGGCCAGGGCGGCGTAGACGGCGGCGAACCCCTCGAAGAGCTCCCGCGGCAGTCGTGCGTCCGCCTGGGCCGCTGCGATCTCTCGCATCTCGCCGACGTAGCGGCCCGACTTCGTCGCCGCCCGGGCGAGCGAGAAGGCCGCGCCGTCGAGGAGCTCCGGCACCCCGTCGCGAAGGTCGTCGAGCACGTGCGGAAGCACGCCGTTCGCCTGCGCCGCGAGCAGCGCCTGGGTCAACAGCGCCGCCGTCCCCTTGTACACGGACGCGGTGCTCATCTTCACCGCCGAGGCGCGCCCGACCTCCGCACCGACGATCCGAGCGTCGATGCCGGGTGCCGACAGCGCCGCGAGCTCGGCGGCTCGAGCACCGGACAGATAGATGCGCGTCGAGCGGTCAGGGTGCGGCGGGCCGCCGGAGATGGAGCCGTCCACGATGTCGAGCCCGCTGCCGGCGAGCCGCCGCGCGAGCTCGCGGGCCGTGGCCGGCGCGATCGCGTTCAGGTCGGCGACGAGCGGGTCGGAGTCGACGCGGCGTGCGGACGCGCCGATCTCGTCGGCGGCGACGAGCGCGTGCTCCGGCGGGACGATCGAGAGGACGACCTCGGCGTGCCGGACGACGTCGTCCAGCCCCGGCAGGAGCTCGAGCCCGGCGGCAGCTGCGAGCTCACGGGTGCGTGCGCTGCGGCCGTCGACGGTTGCGAGGACACGCGCGCCGCCGGCGGCGTACGCCGCCCCGACGGCGCTGCCCATCGCACCGGGGCTGACGATCCCGATCGTGAGAACGGCCACGCAGCGAGGATAAGCGAGCAGTAGGGGAGGCTCGGAATCTGCGGTCGCCTGAGCTAGCCGCGCAGGTGGCGGTTCCAGAAGGCGGTGGTGAGCTCGGCGACGCGCGTCGCGTGCGGCTGCCCGTCGTCCTGGCAGATGCCGTGCCCTGCGCCCTCGATCGTCACGAGCTCCTTCGGCTCCTGCGCCGCCTCGTAGGTCTTCAGCGCCTCCCGCAGGCGGTCGTTCTTCGTGTCCTCCGCGCCGTGGACGAGCAGGAGCGGGAGCGGCCGCAGTACGTCGCCGGCGAAGGCTGGGTGGAAGAGCGCGCCGGCGACCGCGACGACCGCCCGGACGCGCGGGTCGGCATACCGGGGGTGGAGACCGACGGCGAGCGCCGTCTCCGCTCCGAGCGAGTAGCCGCCGACGCCGACCCGCTCCCGGTCGCCGAGACCGCGCGCCAGGAGCTCGTCGAGCACGAACGAGACGTCGCCGGGCTGGTTGACGACGTCCTCGATCAGGTACGGCGGCGGGCTCTCGTCGTTCGTGTGCGGAAAGGCCGGTGCCGCGACGACGAAGCCCGCGTCGGCCCAGCGGCCGAGGAGCCGCGTGAACTTGCGCGGATGGCCCCACATGCCGTGACCGAACACGACCAGCGGCGCGACCGGGCCCGACGACGGGACGTAGACGGTCGTCTGCAGCGCGCGGCCGCGAGCCTCGTCGCGGAGGGGGATGACCGTCGGCGCCACGCCCGAACCCTACGAGCGCGCGCCGGCTGGGCCCGAGGAAGCGACGCCCGACTGCCTGCTACGGTGGGTGCTTCGCGGGGCGTGGCGCAGCCTGGTTAGCGCGCTAGTCTGGGGGACTAGAGGTCCCGAGTTCGAATCTCGGCGCCCCGATCAATAAGCCGCTGCATCCGGAGACCTTTCGTTCCTCGTTAGGCAACGCAGCACACGAAACTGGCCAGCGGCACGGCCGAGGCGACCATCACTTTCAGCACGGGTGGTTCACCGCGGCGGAGACTTGGGTCATGGCTGCATGGATCCTTGCTCTCCTGGCGGCTGCGGTGTTCGTCTCCGGATGCGCCGGGGACGACACGCCGGAGCCACGCAGGGTGGCCGGCCTGGCGGGACAGATCGTCGAGGTCGGCGGGCGGTACCTCTACTTCGAGTGCGTGGGTAGCGGAAGCCCGACGGTGTTGCTCGAGGCCGGTTTCGGCGTCAGCAGCCGGGATTTGGTGCGACGTGCAA
>DASUOK010000257.1:0-7002 GCA_036276675.1 Gaiellaceae bacterium
CGAGGTGGAAGGCGTGGCGGTCGATCATCTTGCCGCCGCGCAGCGGGAAGACCTGAACGGCGGCCCGGTCGCCCGCCGACGCGATCCCGATCACGTCGACGGAGCCCGTGTCGCGCCGGTCGGCTCCCTGGCGCTCGGCGAGCTTCTCGATCGCGAACAGGCGGTTGCGGTAGCGCGCCGCGTCCTCGTAGCGCTCCTCGGCTGCGGCCTCGCGCATCCGCTGCTCGAGCGCGCGCACGATCGGCCTCGTCTCGCCCGAGAGGAACTCGATCACCTCCTCGATCAGCTCGCCGTAGAGCTCCGTCGTGATGTAGCCCACGCAGGGCGCGTGGCAGCGCTCGATGTGGTAGTCGAGGCACGGGATGCCGCTGTGCCGGCCCGGCTTCGGCCCCTCGCAAGGGCGGAACTGGAAGACGCGGTTGAGCACGTCGAGCGTCTCGCGCACCTTCTTCGCGTTCGCGTAGGGACCGAAGTAGACGACGCCGCGACGGTGCCGCTCGCGCGTGAACATGACCCGCGGGTACTCGTCCTCGACCGTCACCGCGATGTACGGGAAGGACTTGTCGTCGCGCAGCCGCACGTTGAAGGGCGGCCGGTGGCGCTTGACGAGGTTCTGCTCCAGGTGCAGGGCCTCGACCTCGGTGCCGGTGACGATCACCTCGACGTCGGCGATCCGGTCGACGAGGCGCGGGATCTGGTGCCGCGCGTCCCCCCTGCCCGCTCCGAAGTAGGAGCGCACACGCGGTCGCAGCGACTTCGCCTTCCCGACGTAGAGCACGTCGCCGCGGCCGTCGCGGAACAGGTAGACGCCCGGCTTCGCCGGCAATTTCGCGAGCGTGTCGCGGACCTCGACCATCCGGCGGCTAGCGTATCGGCGTGTTTCGGGGTCTCTCGGCGGTTCCGGCCATCGCCGGCCTGGCCGCGCTCGCGGCCGGCTGCGGTGGGAACGACGGCACGCCCGCCGCGACCGACACGCAGCGGCGGCCGCCGGCGGCGACGACGACGACGGCCACGCTGCCGCCGCCGGCGCTGACGAACGGCGCCACCACCGTGCCGACCGGGCCGTCGGTCCCACCACCCCGCACGGCGCCGCCGACCGGCTCGGAGGGCGGATCGTTCGTCGTCGGCGCCGTCGACGACGCCGCCCGCCACCGCGGCCCGATGCTCGGCCAGCTGGCCGCCGCGGGATTCGATGCGCTCGGGATCACGAGCTACTGGGAGCCCGGGCGCTCGCGGCCCCCGCGCGACGAGCTCCGCGCGCTGCGCGACACGGCGACCCGGGCGCGTGAGCGCGGCCTGCGCGTCTTCGTCGCCGTGTTCCACCGCGGCTCGGCGACGACGCCGCTCACGGCGGCAGACCGCGCCGCGTTCGCCTCGTACGCCGGCGCGCTCGTGCGCGGGGTGCCGGAGATCCGCGACGTGATCGTCGGCAACGAGCCGAACCTCAACCGCTTCTGGCTGCCCCAGTTCGGCCCGGACGGCTCCAACGCGGCCGCGCCGGCCTACTACGCCCTGCTCGAGGAGACCTTCGCTGCGGTGAAGGACGCCGATCCCGCCGTGCTCGTCTGGGGCGGCGCCCTCGCGCCCCGCGGCAGCGACCGCCCGCAGGGCATCCGGCACACGCAGTCACCGGGGGCCTTCATCGAGGGTCTCGGCGAGGCCTTCCGCGCGAGCGGCCGGGCCCGCCCGCCCATGGACGGGTTCGCCTTTCACCCCTACCCGGAGACGGCCGCCACCCCGCCCGACCTGCCGCATCCGAACCCGCGCTCGAAGGCGATCGGCCTGGCGGACGTCGACCGGCTCCAGGCAGCGCTGCGTGACGCGTTCGGCGCCGAGCTGCCGATCCTGTACAGCGAGCTCGGGGTGGAGACGGCGATCCCGGCGGAGAAGCGCCGGCACTACACGGGCGAGGAGGTCGTCGCTCCTGTCGACGAGGAGACCCAGGCCGACTTCTACCGCCGCGCCCTCGAGCTCGCGTCCTGCCAGCCGGGAGTCGTCGGGCTGCTGCTCTTCCACTCCCACGACGAGCCCGCGCTCGCCGGGTTCCAGTCGGGCGTCTACTACGTCGACGGGACGCCGAAGTCGAGCCTCGCGGCCGTGCGCGAGGCGATCCTCGACGCGCGCGACGGCTGCTAGGTTGCGGCCGTGGGCGAGCAGGCGACCGGACAGTACGTCGCGTACACCTTCTACAAGGTCGACCCCGCGTGGCGCCGACTGCCGGTCGAGGAGCGAGTCGCAGGAAAGGATGCGTTCGCCGAGGTCGTCGAGGCGTGGGCCGACCGGCTGGAGGTGCGCGCCTACTCCACCGCGGGCGTGCGACCGGATTGCGACCTCTTCCTCTGGAAGATCACGGAGCGCTACGAGGACCTCGGGGAGCTCGGCGCGGCGCTGAACGCGACGCCGCTCGCCGGATGGCTCGAGACGCCCTACTCGTATCTCGCGACGACGAAGGCCTCGCAGTACACCTCCGCCCGCCGGCCGCGCAAGATCGTGCCGCGCGGCCACCCGTACCTCGTCGTCTACCCGTTCGTGAAGGTGCGGCCGTGGTATGCGCTGCCGGCCGAGGAGCGCCAGCGCGCGATGAACGAGCACATCGAGATCGGCGCCCGCTTCCCCTCGATCCAGAACCACACGACGTACTCCTTCGGCATCGACGACCAGGAGTTCATGACGGCGTTCGAGTGCGAGGAGCCGTCCGACTTCATGCACCTGATGCTGACGCTGCGCGACAGCGAGGCGTCGCGGTACACCGAGCGCGACACCCCGATCTTCGTCGGCCAGGCGGTGGAGATCCGCGCCGCGCTCGACGCCCTCGACGGCGCCGCGAGCCGCGTCGAGCTCTGAGGTCGAGTGCGCGCGCGGATCGCCGAGAAGCGTGAGGTCGCCCGGGAGACGCTCCTCGTCGTCTTCGACCTGCTCGGCCAGGAGGTGGACTTCCGGCCCGGCCAGTACTTCTGGGTGACGCTGCTCGACCCGCCCTACGACGACGAGAAGGGGCCGCGCCGGCACATCAGCGTTGTCACCTCACCGACCGAGCGCGGCGTGCTCGGCCTGTGCACGCGCCTGCGCGACACCGCCTTCAAGCGCTCCCTGCGGGAGCTGCCGGTCGGGACCGAGGTCGACGTCGAGGAGCCGAAGGGCAGCTTCGTGTTGCCGGAGGAGACCGACCGGCCCTACGTCTTCATCGCCGGCGGCATCGGCATCACCGTCTTCCGCAGCATGCTCCGCTACATCGCGGACCAGGGGCTGCCGCACGAGGTCACGCTCGTCTACTCGAATCGCGACCGCGAGTCGACGGCGTTCCTGGACGAGCTCGTCGAGCTCGAAGGGGCGCTGCCGAACCTGCGCCTCGTCCTGACGATGACCGACGACCCCGGCTGGGAGGGCGAGACGAGGCGGATCGACGCCGCGTTCCTCCGCGACCACCTCGAGGGCGAGCTCGGCTCCTACACCTACCTCGTGGCGGGGCCGCCGGCGATGACCCAGGCGATGGAGCAGGTGCTGCGCGACGCCGGCATCCCCGACGAGCAGGTCCGCGCAGACGGCTTCAGCGGCTACTGACGCCGCCGGCCGCCGCAGCCGGCGGCCCGCGCGCTCTCCACCCTCGTAGGTGTCGCAGCTGCCCGGGTTCTTACCGGCGCCGGCGAGCACCGTAGGAGCACCGCGCCCGCGGACACCAACCCTCCGACAGCAACCGGAGGAGGGAACGGACATGCCCTACGGCGCTTGGGTGAACGAGCTGCCGACCGCGTTCTTCATGGTCGTGCACGTGGCGGCGTTCGCGCTCGGCGCGGGCTTCGCCTGGCTCGCGTACAAGCGGGAGCTGAACGTCCTCGGCACGGGCTTCGCCTTCTACGGCCTCGCCGAGCTCACGTACATGACCTACCACCTCGACTGGACCGTGTTCCTGTTCGCGCACACGATCGCCGAGGTGCTCGATCTCGTCGCCTTCGTGCTCGTCTTCGCGGCGGCCGTGTGGCAGGCGGTCGGCGCGCGCCGGGCCGCACTGGAGCCGACGAGGTGAGGCGCCTCGCCCCGCTCGCGGCCCTCGCCGCCGCGGCCGCCGGCTGCGGCGGCGCCGAGGACGCCGCGCCGGTCGAGACGACAGACGTGCTGATGGCGAAGAGCTACGTGTTCGAGCCGGAGCGCATCGCGATCGCGGCCGGCGAGACCGTCACCTGGACGAACGACGACAACTTCACCCACACCGTCCAGGTCGAGGGGCGAGACGACCACCGCGTCGATCGCGGCGAGAGCGTCTCGATCACCTTTGACGAGCCCGGTACCTACCACTACGTCTGCACCCTGCACCGGACGGACATGGACGGCGAGGTGATCGTGCGGTGAGCCTCCGCCGGGACATGGTCATCCTCGCCTGCGCGGTCAGCGCCGGCATCCACGCCGCGCTGGTGCCCGGGCACGGGCTCCCCTTCGTCGCGGCGACAGGCCTGCTCGCCGTCAGCGTGCTCGTTCTCACGCTGCGGCCGGCGAGCCTCCTCGCGCTCGCCGCCGCGGCAACCGTCCTGGCCGGCCTCCTCGGCAGCTACGCACTGGCCGTCACGACCGGCCTCCCGTTCCTGCATCCCCAGCCGGAGCCGATCGACGGCCTCGCCCTCGCCACCAAGGCGATCGAGGCCGTCGGCCTGGCCGCGGCTCTCGTGCTGCTCCCTCGACCGAAAGGACACCTGACATGGATCGCACACACGCGCCGCGCCCCGTCCCGCTCGGCCTGACGGCGCTCGTCGCCCTCTTCAGCGCGCTCGTGGCGCTCGCCGTCTCGAACGGCCATCCGGCCCACGCCCACGACGTGCCCGCGGCGACCGCCGCGACCTCGCAGAGCGAGATCGCGTTCCGCAACGACATGCGGGCGCTGTGGGAGGACCACATCGTCTGGACGCGCCTCGCGATCATCAGCCTGATCAACGGCTCGCCGGACACCGACGCGACCGTCGCGCGGCTGCTCCGGAACCAGACCGACATCGGCGACGCCGTGAAGCCGTACTACGGCGACGCGGCGGGCGAGGAGCTGACCAGGCAGCTCCGTGGGCACATCCTGATCGCCGCCGACCTCGTGCTCGCGGCGAAGGCGGGCGACACGGCGAAGCTCGCCGACGCGCAGGAACGCTGGCGGGCGAACGCGGACGACATCGCGACCGTGCTGAACGGCGTCAACCCCGTCTTCTGGAAGCTCCAGGCGCTGGAGCACATGCTCGACGAGCACCTGGCCCTGACGACGCAGGAGGCCGTGGCCCGCCTCGACGGCGACTGGGAGGCGGACGTGGCCGCGTACGACGCGATCCACCACCACGCTCTCGGGATGGCGGACACGCTGTCGGTCGGAATCGTGAAGCAGTTCCCCCGCCGGTTCCGGTAAGACGCGGCGCCGGATCGACACGAACAGAGCATGACGACGACGGTGCGAGCGGAGCGGAAGGTCGACGAGGTCGCCGCCTGGCGGCGCGACCAGCTCACCCTGGCAGGCTTTCCGCTCCCGCTCGCCGATCGCGCCGCGCGCGACGCCCGGTTCGACCTCCATGCACTGATCCAGCTCGTCGAGCGTGGCTGCCCACCCGAGCTCGCCATCCGCATCTCCGCGCCCCTCGACGACGGGTGCGTGGCGTGACCCGGGCTGCTTTGCCTACCGTGTCTGCGGTGCAGCCGCCGCGGGAGCCCGCCGTTGTCGTCCCGCCGTCCCTGGACGAGGAGTCGCGGGAGTGGCTGGCCCAGCTTCGTGCTGGCGGCGCCGCCCGGGACGAGGCGGTCGCGCGGCTCCACGCCCTCCTCCTGCGCGCCGCGCGCTTCGAGGTCGCGCGCCGCCGGGCGTCGCTGCCGCACCTGCGGGGAGACGACTTCGACGACCTCGCGAACCAGGCCGCCGACGACGCGCTCGTCAGCGTGCTCGCGCGGCTCGACGACTTCCGCGGCGCGAGCCGCTTCACGACCTGGGTGTACAAGTTCGCGCTGCTCGAGGCGGCGGTGAAGCTGCGCCGCCGCTCGTGGCAGGGTCGGGAGGTGCCGCTCGAGCCGGAGGCGTGGAGCCTGCTCTCGAGCGGGGAGCACGGGCCCGAAGGCGAGCTCGAGCAGAGTGAGCTGCTGGCGGCGCTCCGGCACGCGATCGAGGAGGAGCTGACGCCGCACCAGCGGCGCGTCCTCGTCGCGCTCGCGCTCAACGAGGTGCCGATCGACGTGCTCGCGGAGCGGCTCTCGACCACGCGCGGCGCGCTCTACAAGACGTTGCACGACGCGCGGCGGCGGCTGCGCGCCCAGCTGGAGGAGAGGGCATGACGCCATCCGATCGGGAACGGCTACTCGCTCGGCTGCTCGGCCCGGCCGAGCCCGAGGTGAGCTGCGAGACGTGCTTCGAGGAGCTCGACCGCTACGTCGAGCTCGAGCTGGCGGGCGTGGACGCCGACGCGGCGGTCCCCGGTCTCAGCGCGCACCTCGTCGGCTGCCCCGCCTGCCGCGAGGAGCACGAGAGCCTGCTCGCGCTCGCCGGCGAGCAGGTGCGCTGAGCTCCGTGGACGACGTGACCTTCTGCGGGCTGTCGCTCGCCTGCGCCCCCGGACGCGTGCTGACGCCGCGCCCCGCGACGGAGCGGCTCGTCGAGACGGCGCTGCGCGAGCTCGGCGGCCGTCCTGCGCGCGTCGTCGATGTCGGCACCGGGTCGGGAGCGGTCGCGGTCGCGCTCGCCGTCGCCGCCCCGGCGCTCGAGCTCTGGGCAACCGACACGAGCGGCTGGGCGGTCGAGCTGGCCCGCGAGAACGCCCGCCGCCACGGCGTCGAGCGTCGTGTCAGGGTGCGCCGGGGCGACCTGCTCGAGCCCGTGCCGGACACGATCGACCTCGTCGTCGCGAACCTCCCCTACCTCCCCGCCGCCGAGGCAGCGGCGCACCCCGAGCTGGCCGGCGAGCCCGTGGGCGCCGTATACGCGCTCGGCGACGGGCTCGGCCCGTACCGGCGGCTGCTCGCAGCGGCCGAGGAGCGGCTGAGCGACGGCGGCCT
>DASUOK010000258.1:0-7189 GCA_036276675.1 Gaiellaceae bacterium
CGGCGATGTTCTCGCCCCAGCCGGCGCCGTAGCCGCAGGCGGCGAGGCGCTCGGCGGCCGAGCGGGCGACCGGCGGCGCGGGGTCGTTGTGCGCCATGTAGCCGTAGTTGGCCATGTGGCGGGCCTTCCACTCCGCCGCGGCGGTGAGCCGCGCCGAGACCGCGAGCGGCCGCAGGCCGCGCGCGGTCCTGTGGGCGTTCACGAGCTGGATCGCCTGGCTCGCGAGATCGCCCCGCACGGGCGGCCAGCTCGACTCGGGCGTGCAGTTCCCGGCGACGGTCGCGGCGCCGGCCCGCTCCTGCAGGAGCGCGGCCGAGACGAGGCCCACGGCGAAGAGGGCGACCGCGGCGGCGAGAGTTGCCGAACGGGTGACTCGACGGGTCGAGAGCACGCTTGGGCGCCGCCTATCGGCTACTGGGGTCGGGCCGCCGGCGGCGCGCGGACTCTACCACGGTGATCGGCCGCCCGCCGCCCCCTGAAAGGGGCAGCGGGGTAGCCGAAACGGGTCAGCCCAGCTCGCCGACGGCCGCGCGTAGGCGCTCGAGCTGAGTCTGCAGCTCCCCCATTCGCTCGAGCTCGGCACCCGCGAGCTCGCGGCGCAGCCGGCGCTCGCGCAGGTTGAGCAGGAGCTCCTTGCCGGTGCGCTCGTCGAGGCCCTCGCGTGCCGCGCGCGCGTCGAGCTCCGCGCGGAGCGCCACCAGCTCCTCGTCGGCCACGCCGTCGACGAGGTGGGCGCGGAAGCGGCGGTGGAGCTCGGAGTCGAAGTGCTCCGGCGCGACGCCCGCCAGCAGCTTGACGAGTGACGGATGCGCGACACAGGCGGCCAGCGCGTCCCGTTCGAGGCGCTCCCCCTTCTGCAGCATCTTCGGCGACAGATCCTCCGCCAGCGAGGCGCGCGCCGCCTGCCGCGCCCCCAAGCCGGCGAGGGTCTCTCGCGGCAGGTCGAGCCGGTCGGCGAGCAGCCGCAGCGCGTCCTGCCGCTCCGGTGAGTCGTCCACCTGCTCGAGCGCGGCGCGGGCGCGCACGAACGCCTCCTGCCGATCCGGCGCGCGGTCGAGCTCGAGCCGGACCCGGTACACGACGTAGCTCTCCGCCCGACCGAGCCGCGCCTCGAAGCCCTGCGGCGCGTCGGCGGGGTCCTGGCCCTTCGGCAGCGTCACCACGCGCACGTCGAAGCCGAGTCTCGTCGCGAGCTCCATCCCCCGCAAGGTCGCGTCCTCACCGGCCGCGTCCGCGTCGAAGCAGAGGTAGAGCCGCCGCGTCAGCCGTTGCAGCTCCTTCAGCTGGCGTTCGGTCAGCGCCGTCCCCATGGACGCGACGACGGGCTCGAGGCCGGCCTGCCGCAGCGCGAGCACGTCGGTGTTCCCCTCGACGACGATCGCGCGCTCCTGCTTCGCGATCGCGTTGCGGGCGAGATGGAGCCCGTACAGCACCGCAGACTTGTGGAAGAGCTCGGTCTCGGGGGTGTTCACGTACTTGCCGCGCAGCGGGTCGTCTTCGCGCAGCTTCCGAGCCTGGAAGCCGAGAACGCGCCCGCGCGCGTCCGCGAGCGGGAACATCAGGCGCGGCGGGAAGTAGTCGTTGTCACGAGCGTTCGTCAGCCCGGCGGCCCGCAGCTCGTCGCGCGTGAAGCCCTTCTCCCGCGCCTTGCGCGCGAGCCCGTCACCCGGCGAGAGCCCGAGGCGGAACTCGCGGCAGACAGCCTCCTCGAGGCCCCTGCCGGCGAGGTACGCCCGCACGGGCTTGCCGGCGGCCGAGTCCCACAGATGACGCTCGTAGAAGCTCGTCGCCTGGTCGAGCAGCGCGTGGAGCCGGTCGCGCCGCTGCCGCAGGGCTTCCTCGCGCGGCGAGGTCTCCTCGTACTCGAGCTCGACGCGGAAGCGCTGCGCCAGCCATTCCACCGCCCCGACGAAGTCGAGGCTCTCGGTCTCGCGCACGAACGAGATCACGTCGCCGCCCTTCCCACAGCCGAAGCAGTGGTACAGCTTCTCGACCGGGTTGACCGAGAAGCTGGGCGTCCGTTCCTCGTGAAAGGGACAGCGACCGCTGTAGCGCGCGCCGGCCTTGCGCAGCGGTGTGCGGCCGCTCACGACCTCGACCATGTCGGCGGCGCCGACCACCGCGCGCACGGACTCGTCCTTGATCCGTGCCACCTAGAGCTCCTCGGCGTACGTGAGCGCGAAGCGGTCGGTCATGCCCGACAGGAAGTCGACGATCGCCTGCGGCTCGTCGCCGCGGTCGGCGAGCCGCTCGAAGATCAGCCGCACGGCCGCGTGCGCCCGGTCGTGCTCGGCGCGCGCGTGCGGGCCGAGGTAGACGCGCTCGAACATGAAGGCACGCAGGGCGAGCATCGCCTCGCCGACCTCCTCGCTCTGCACGATGTCGCCGGCACGCTCCGAGCTCTCGATCAGGTCGTGGACGAGCGTGTCGATCCGGCGCGCGCCGGTGGCGCCGAGCAGCTCGATCTCCGCCTGCGGCAGGTCGCCCGGCGCGAGGATGCCGAAGCGGATCGCGTCGTCGATGTCGTGGTTGATGTACGCGACGCGGTCGACGACCCGCACGATCCTGCCCTCGAGCGACGCAGGCTCCTGCTCACCGGTATGGGTGAGGATGCCGTCACGTACCTCCGCCGTCAGGTTCAGCTCCTCGGCGATGCGGAGCGACTGCTCGTTGTGGCGGAAGCCGACGCCGAACCGCTCGCGCAGACAGCGGTCGAGCTCGTCCTCGCCCGCGTGCCCGAACGGCGTGTGGCCGGTGTCGTGTCCGAGCCCGATCGCCTCCGCGAGATCTTCGTTCAGCCGCAGCGCCCGCGCGACGACGCGTGCGATGCCGGTCGTCTCGAGCGTGTGCGTCATGCGAGTGCGGTAGTGATCGCCGGCCGGGTCGATGAAGACCTGCGTCTTCCCCTTCAGGCGCCGGAAGGGCTTCGAGTGGACGATCCGGTCGCGGTCGCGCTGGAACGGCGTCCGCACGCCGCACTCCTCCAACGGGCGCAACCTGCCGCGCGTCTCGTACGAGCGCACGGCGAGCGGCGAGAGCGTCGCCTCCTCGGCCGCGCGGACGCGGCCCTCGAAGGCGTCGGCGACCCTTCCGGCGAGCTCCGGCATCGCTTCCAGGCTAGACGATGATCGGGACGGTTCCGCCGTCGGCGCTCCACGCTGCGCCGGTGACGTAGGACGCGCGCTCCGACGCCAGGAACGCGATCACGGCGGCGATCTCCTCCGGCTCCGCGAGCCGCCCCAGGGGCCGGCCGGCCCCGACCTTCGCGAGCACGTCGTCGCGGTCGCCGCCCTGCTGGTCGGCGAGCCCGCCCTCACCCAGCCACGCCTCGGTCGCCGTCGGCCCGGGCGTGACCGCGTTGCACCGGATCCCGTCGCCGGCAGAGAGATCGGCCACGAGCCGCGAGAGCGAGAGCACTGCCGCCTTCGTGACCGAGTAGTGCGGCATGCCGGTCGACGGCCGCTTCCCGGCCGTCGACGAGACGTTCACGATCGCGCCGCGGCTCGCGCGCAGGTGCGGCAGCGCCGCCCTGATCGCGCGCACGTAACTCATCACGTTCAGCTGCCACATCGAATCCCACTCCTCGTCGGCGACGTCCTCGAAGCGCGCCTGCACGGCATAGCCGACGTTGTTGACGAGGACGTCGAGCGACCCGAGCGCAGCCACGGCCTCCTCCACGAGCGCCTCGGGCGCCGCCGGCTCGCTCAGATCCGCGACGACGTGGAGGGCCTCGCCGATCCCCGGTGCCTCGCTGCGACCGCACGTCACGACGCGCCCGCCCTCGGCGGCGAGGAGCCGTGCCGCCTCGAGGCCGATCCCCCCGGTCGAGCCGGTGACGACGCACGCCTTGCCGCTCAGCCCCAGGTCCATCGGCGGCTAGCTTAGATGCATGACGACCCTGTTCCTGGCCAGGCACGGTGAAACCGACTGGAATCGCGAGCTCCGGATCCAGGGCTCCTCCGACATCGCCCTCAACGAGCTCGGGCGCGAGCAGGCCTGGGCGCTCGCGGACGAGCTCGCCGAGGTCGCTCTCGACGCGATCTACTCCAGCGACCTCAGTCGCGCGCGCGAGACTGCGGAGGCTGTCGCTGCGAGGCACCGGCTCGAGGTCCGCCTCGACCCACGGCTGCGGGAGCGCGCCTTCGGCAGCTGGGAGGGGCTGACTCGCGAGGACATCGTCGCGCTCGGCAACGGTGCGCGCCACGACGGCGAGAGCGACGACGAGGTGCGCGAGCGCGTGCTGGAGGCGGTCCAGGCGATCGCCGATGCGCACCCGGGTGAGCACGTGCTCGTCGTCGCCCACGGCGGCACGCTGAACACGCTCTGGCACCACGCCGTGGGCGAGCGCGTGGAGCGCTGGGCCAACTGCGCCGTCTACAAGCTCGCGGTGCGGGAGGGCGAGTTCCTCCCAGTAGACTGAGCCGCCGGTGGACGACTACACGAACAAGTACAAGGGCGAGCAGGTCGAGGTCGCCCTCTTCGGCGGCGAGTACCAGGAAGGCGTGCTGACCGCCTACTGCTCGATCGAGGACGTCCCTCACATCGAGCTGAACGGGCACATCCTCGTACCGCTGCAGAACGTCGCGTCGCTGCACTGCTCCAGCCGCTGCGACGCGCCCGAGCCCGATTGGCCTCCGCGCGGCCTCGCCGACGACGAGCGCGACGGGCTCGGCGACGACGACACATAGCCGATGCGGCGGCGCGCCGCGACGAACCTCCTGAAGGCGTGGCTGCTCGTGCTCGGCCTCGCGGTGCCACCGGGCGCCATCGGCTACGCCGTCGGCGGGACACAGGCGGCGAGCCTGTTCGTCTTCTGCGCGCTGCTCGCCGCGGCTGCGGTCTACGCGTACGGTGACCGGGCGCTGCTCGGGATGCTCGGCGCCCGCGAGTACGCGCTGGCCGAGGATCCGCTGCTGCGGTCGACCGTCGACGCGCTCTCGGCGAAGCTCGGCGTGGTGCCACCCAGGCTCTACCTGATCGCGGACGGCTTTCCGCGCGCGCTCTCGGCGGGTCGCGGGCCGCGTGGCGCCTCGATCGCCCTCAGCACCGGCCTCCTCGGCGCCCTCTCGCCGGCCGAGCTGGAGGCGGTGCTCGCGCACGAGCTCGCCCACGTTCGCTCCCGTGACGTGCTCGTGCAGACGTTCGCCGTCCTGCTCGCCGTCGTCCTCGTCGACCTCTCCCGCATCGGGGGCTGGTTCGAACGGGCGCTGCGGGCCGTCCTGGCGCCGATCGCGGCAGCCTTCGTGCATGCGCTGCTGTCGCCGAAGCGGGAGCTGGCGGCCGATCGGGTGGCCGCGGAGCTGACCGGCACGACCGAGGGCCTGTCGTCCGCCCTCGTCGTGCTCGACACGGCGAGCGACCTCGTCTCCTTCACGGCGCATCCCGCCACCGAGCCGCTGTACACGGTCAACCCGTTCGCCGACGAGGGGCTGGCGGCGCTCTTCGTCACGCATCCGCCCCTCGAGCAACGGCTGGCGCGACTACGGGCGAGCTAGCCGGGCGCGGCCAGCACGAAGACGTAGGCGTCGTAGCGGTTGCCGTCCCGGCTCTCGATCTTCGCGGGGACGAGACCCTCCCGCACGAAACCGGCGCGCTCGGCGACCGCCTGCGAGCGGACGTTGTCGAGCAGCGTGTAGAGCTCGAGCCGGCGCACCTGCCGCTCACGGAAGGCGTAGGCGGCGACGAGCCGGAGCGCCCTCGTCATCGCCCCGCGGCCGCGCCCTGCGGGCGCGAGCCAGTAGCCGACGTCCGACGGCCCCGAGCCGGTCCGGAGCTCGATCACGCCCACGCGCACGCCGTCCTCGGCGTGCTCGATCACGAACGGGGCGGCGGTTCCCTCGCGCCAGACCTCGTCCGCACGCCGAAGCCACCAGTGCGCGTCCTCGAGCCTGTACGGGCTCGGGAGCAGCGGCAGCCAGCGCTGGTTCTCAGGATCACGGCACGCCGCCACGATCCAGTCCGCGTCCGCGGCCACCGGCGGCCGCAGCCGCACGATGCCATCCGTGAGCACGGTCATCGGGCCGATCCTAAGGCACGAAAAAGGGCCGCTCGCGCGGCCCCAGTTCGGAAGTAATTCGGCGGCGTCCTACTCTCCCGGGGGCTTGCGCCCCGAGTACCATCGGCGCTGTCGGGCTTAACTTCTCTGTTCGGAATGGGAAGAGGTGTACCCCCGACGCTATGACCGCCGAAATTGTCGAAGACGCGGCTCGCCGCACCCTCAAAACTCCATAGTGACAAACAGTGTTCAAAATCAAGACCTCGGGCAATTAGTACCGGTCAGCTGAACGCATTGCTGCGCTTGCACCGCCGGCCTATCGACGTGGTGGTCTTCCACGGCCCTTACTCTGTCGAGCAGATGGGAAGTCTCATCTTGAGGTGGGCTTCCCGCTTAGATGCTTTCAGCGGTTATCCCATCCAGACGTAGCTAATCAGCAGTGCCGTTGGCACGACAACTGATACACCAGAGGTCCGTTCGTCTCGGTCCTCTCGTACTAGAGACGACTCCTCTCAAACTTCCAGCGCCCATGGTGGATAGGGACCGAACTGTCTCACGACGTTCTGAACCCAGCTCGCGTACCGCTTTAATGGGCGAACAGCCCAACCCTTGGGACCTGCTTCAGCCCCAGGATGCGACGAGCCGACATCGAGGTGCCAAACCCTCCCGTCGATGTGGACTCTTGGGGAGGATAAGCCTGTTATCCCCGGCGTACCTTTTATCCGTTGAGCGACGGCAATTCCACTCTTAACCGCCGGATCACTAAGACCGACTTTCGTCCCTGCTCGACTTGTCAGTCTCGCAGTCAAGCTCCCTTATGCCTTTGCGCTCTGCGCACGATTTCCAACCGTGCTGAGGGAACCTTTGTGCGCCTCCGTTACATTTTAGGAGGCGACCGCCCCAGTCAAACTGCCCACCTCACGCTGTTCCCGACCCGGATCACGGCATCGGGTTAGAAGCTCGGAATCCAAGGGGTGGTATCCCAAGGTTGCCTCCACGGAGACTGGCGTCCCCGCTTCGAAGGCTCCCACCTATCCTGGACAATGAACACCAAACTTCAACGTAAAGCTGCAGTAAAGGTGCACGGGGTCTTTCCGTCCAACCACGGGTACTCGGCATCTTCACCGAGACTACAATTTCACCGGATCCCTCGTTGAGACAGCGCCCAAGTCGTTACGCCATTCGTGCAGGTCG
>DASUOK010000259.1:0-2841 GCA_036276675.1 Gaiellaceae bacterium
CACGACGAAGACCCGGGCCCAGACCGCCAGCGCGGCGAAGACGATCAACGCCGCCGCGCTGCTGAAGGCGCTGCGCGAGGCTGGGCTCGACGTGGACACGAAGGTGCAGTCGTTCCTGCCGTCGTGCTGGCAGCGGGGGACCGGGGTCGCCACCCTCACCTTCCGCCAGATCCTCAACCACACGAGCGGCCTGCCCAAGGTCAGCTGCAACTTCGGCGACGGCTACGAGTGCCTCGTGAAGATGATCAAGGCGGGACGCACGGAGCCGCGGGCGCGGTCGTACAACACGCACGCGTACGACCTGCTCCGCTTTCTCGTCCCGGCGGTCGTCGATCGCAAGGGCACGATGGCCCAGGTCGAGCTGCTGAAGTGCAAGAACACCGCCGGCGTGCTCAACCGGAAGGTGTCGGAGCGGTTCGTCCGCTACGTCTTCCGTCAGGTGCTCGAGCCGATCGGCGTCGAGGCGAGCTACCACGCCGCCGGCGAGTTCTCGCTCAACTACGACGAGGACCGGCCGGCGCTGAAGGGCGACCGGCCGCGCGACGACTTCTTCGTGCGCGGCGGCAGCGGCAAGCTGGCGATGTCGGCGGTCGAGTACGTGCGCTTCCTGAGCGCGCTCGACCGCGGGCTGATCGTGCCCAAGGGGCTCGTCGAGTCGATGAAGGGCTCCTCGAACGACAACCGGCTCGGCTTCGACAGCAGCGTGCGCGGCGTCGCGGGCGAGTATCACCGCAAGACGGGCAGCTGCCCCGACTTCCCCGGCACGACCGGCGGCTGCAAGACGGTCGCGGTCGTGTTCCCAGGCGACGTCCAGGTCTACGTGACGACGAACTCGACGAACAACGACTACACCGGCAGCCTGACGTCGATCGTGGTGGGCGCGTTCGAGAACGCGCTGAGGTAGCGCGGGCAGGCGACGGCGAGGGTGGCCCGCGGCAGGGCCACCCTCCGCCGCTCAGGCGCCGCCCCGCCGCCGTGGGCCGCGGTCGAAGTCGCCGCGGAGGGCGCCGGCGCAGCGCTAGGCTGGCGGAGCCCGATGGAGCGACTGACGCAGCAGACGTGTGTCGCCTGCCGCCGCGACGCACCGCAGGCGACCGATGCCGAGATCGCGGCGCTCCGCCCGCAGATCCCCGACTGGGAGCTCGTCGAGCTCGACGGCATCACGCGGCTGCGGCGGGTCTTCCCGGCGGACGACTTCGCCGGGGCGCTCGAGCTGACGACGCGGATCGGCGAGCTCGCCGAGGCCGAGGGGCATCATCCCGCCCTGCTGACGGAGTGGGGCAGGACGACCGTCACCTGGTGGACCCACAAGATCAAGGGTCTCCACCGCAACGACTTCGTGATGGCGGCGAAGACGGACGAGCTCGCCGCGGCGCTCAGATCGTGATCCAGCTCGTCTCGGTGGGGCTGTCGCTGGCCGGATGGCCGGTGACCCGCAGCCGCATCTGCCCGGCGGGCACGTTCTCGACCCGGAACACTCCCTGCGCGTCGGCCGCGACCGTCGTGCGCAGCTCCGTCGTCTGAACCTCGACGGCCGCCGCGGCCGCGGGCACGAGCTGGCCGACGAGCGTCCGGCGCGGCCCGTCGACGAGCACGTCGAGCTCGATCGTGAGCGCGCTCGACTCGAAGGCGACCGCCCGCAGTCCCGCTGTCGAGCGCACGAGCGCGGCCCGCTCGTCGTCCACCGCGCTGTCGGAGAGGAGGGCCGCGAGCTCCGCGTCCACGCTCCGCCAGGTGAGGCTCTCGCGCCCGGCGCGGACGAGCCGGCCGGGCATCGGGTCGAGCAGCGCCGCGACGCGCCGCAGCTCGGTGAGGAGCAGCTCGTCGGGATCGCCTGAGTGCAGCGTGTCGTCGGTCATCGTGCTTCTCCCGCGTCGAGGTTCAGGTCGGCGAGCTGCGGATCGCGGCGGAGCCGTTCGAGGCAGCGCTGGCGCGTCGGGCCGATCGCTCCGACGGGCATCCCGAGCGCCGCGGACACCTCCTGGTAGCTCGGGGCGGCGTCGGCCATCAGGATCCGGAGCAGCGCCTGGCAGCGCTCCCCGAGCGTTGCGAAGGCGCTCCAGAGCAGCCGGTCGCGCTCGGTGGCGAGGACGCCGCGGTCGAGCGCCGTGTCGGTCTCGTCCTCGAAGCGCTCCAGGTCGTCCGTGACGACCTCGCGCCTGCTCTGGCGGATCAGCCGGAGGCATTCGTTCCGGGCGGTGGTCGCGAGCCAGCCTCCGAGCCGGTCCGGATCGCGCACGCGATCGAGCTGCTCGACCAGGCGGAGCCAGGTCGTCTGCACCACCTCGGCGCTGTCGCTCGGGCCGAGGCGGTGCGCGCGCACCGTCGCCCAGAGGAGGCCGCTGAAGCGCTCGACGATCGCGTTCCAGGCGTCCTGGTCGCCCGCTCCGGCCGCCCGCACGAGGTGTGTCAGCTCGGCGCTCATCCGGCTCCGAAGCAGACGAACCCGGCAGACGCGACGACTCCCTCGTCGCCGTCCGCGACGGCGGCCTGCGCGTGCACGAGCGCCTCGGCCGGCGGCGTCCCCGTGGCGAGCCGGCCGTGGAAGGCGGACATGAGCGCCGTGCTCGCCTCGTCCGGCACTGCGACGACGCTCGCCACGATCGTGGAGCTGCCGAGCGCGAGCAGCGTCGCGGTCAGGCCCATCAGCTCGTCTCCCGCCCGGACCTCCGAGAGCCCGGAGTCGCAGGCCGAGAGGACGCACAGGGACGGCGCCTCGGCGAGCGACTCGAGGTCGTAGACCGTCAGTGGCCCGTCGGCGAGCTCGAGCGAGGAGAAGAGCGGGTTGTCGGCGCGGAACGAGCCGTGTGCCGCCAGGTGTGCGATGCCGGCGCCGTCGAG
>DASUOK010000260.1:0-17502 GCA_036276675.1 Gaiellaceae bacterium
CGACCGGAGCTCGAAGCCTCCGTTGATCGTCTCCGCGCGCCGCCGCATGTTCTGGAGCCCCTGGCCCGCTGCCGCTCGGTCGGCGTCGTCGAAGCCGACGCCGTCGTCGTGGACGCTGACGATCCGCTGCGTGCCGCGCCGGCCGATCCGCACCTCGGCCCTCGTGGCGCCGGCGTGCTTGCGCACGTTCGCCAGCCCCTCCTGGACGATGCGGAAGACCTCGATCTGCTCGTCGGGCGCGAGCTGCATCCCGGGGTCGATCTCGAGCTCGACGTCGAGCACCCCGTCGGCGGTGAGGAACTCGACGTACCGGCGGAGCGCCGCGTCGAACGGTGCGTTGCCGCTCGCCGAGGAGAGCGCCAGCACTGCGAAGCGCACCTCCTGCTGCGCCGCCGCCGCAGCCTCCTTCAGCTTCGGCAGCGTCGTCTCGAGCGGCGCACCCGCCTCGAGCATGCTCGCGTGCGTCGAGACCGCGAACAGGTACTGCGCGAGCCCGTCGTGGATCTCGCGCGCCACGCGGGCCCGCTCCTCGGCGACCGCCCGTCCGAACTCGGCGTTGCCGATCGCGCGCCAGACACCCGCGAGCAGGAGCCCGTACGACAGCAGACGCAGGAAGTCTCCCTGCGAGACGAACTCGGACGAGAGCCGCGGCGTCAACAGGTAGTGGAGCTCGGCGAACAGCGTCAGCGTGGCGCCGAGAGCGAGCCACGAGTCGAGATCCTCGCCGCGGGCGCGGTAGCGGAGCGCGAAGCCGACGACTGCGAGGAGGGCGAGCAGGGTCAGGGCCGAGAGCGTCACCATCAGCTCGAAGGGCCGGTCGCCCTGCCTGTACGGGCCCGCGAGGCCGAAGGCCGCTTCGAACTGCTCGAGCGGCAGCCAGATCGCGACCAGGCCGACCAGGACGATGCCGTTGCCGACGAGTAGGGCACGGCCGCGCGAGGCGACGCGCCGTCCGGGCATGACCGGCGCGAGCGCGATCAGCGTGGCGGCGAGCAGCCGGGCACCGAGCGCTGCCCACGCCTCGGGCGGCTCCGGCGCCTCGCCGCCGAGCACCGGGACGACGCCGAAGGCGAGCGTGCCGACGCCGGCGACGCAGAAGCCGGCCGCGAGCAGGAGGTCGAGCACGCGGCCCTCGACCGAGAAGCGGATCGCGGCGAGGATCGCCACCGTCGTCGCCGCGAGCACGACGGCCGTGTCCAGCACGAGGCGCCCCTCCGGCAGCTCGTAGGAGCTGCGCAGCGCCGAGTTGGTGACGAAGAGCGCCGTCGCCGAGCCGAGCAGTGCCACCAGCAGCAGCTCGCCGCCGAGCCACGATTCGAAGGTGTCCTTCACGTCTCTCCGCACGATCCCCTCATCGGCAGCGGCACTCCTGCCGATGAGAGTCAAAGGCATGGCCGAGCGCATCCTCCTCGTCGACGACCACCCCCTGACGCGCGACGCGCTCGCGGCCCTGCTCGCGCAGGGCGGCTTCGACGTGGTCGGCGAGGCGGGGGACGGCGTCGAGGCGCTCGAGCTCGCGACCCGGCTCCAGCCGGACCTCGTCCTGCTCGACCTCTCCATGCCGAACCTGGACGGGCTCGCCGCCCTCCCCCAGCTGCGCGCGGCCGCTCCGAGCTGCGAAGTCGTCGTGCTGACGGCGTCGGGGACGGAGGAGAACCTGCTGACCGCGATCCGCCGCGGGGCCGCGGGCTACCTGCTGAAGACGGAGCCGCCGGAGCGCATCGTCGCGTTCCTGCGCGGCGTCGCGAACGGCGAGGCGGCGCTGTCGGGCGAGGTGGCGCGGCGCCTGCTCGACCAGGTGCGCGTCGGCGGGCGGCTCGGAGGCGGTGTGCCCGACCGGATCGCGCAGGTGCTCTCGGCGCGGGAGCTCGAGGTGCTGCTCCTCCTCGACGACCATCTCTCGACCGACGACATCGCGAAGCGCCTCTACATCTCCGAGCACACGGTCCGCTCGCACGTGAAGCGGCTGCTGCGCAAGCTCGGCGTCTCCTCACGCCGGGAGGCGCTCGAGCAGCTCGCCGCGGCGCGCGTCTAGCCTGCGCCGCCGCTGAACCCGGCCTGGGCGGCCGCGACCAGCCGCGGGAGCGTCGCCAGGTTGTAGCCGCCCTCGAGCACGGCCGCGAGCCGCGGTGCGAGCGCCGCGCAGCGCCGGCCGAGCTCCCGGAAGCAACCCTCCGTGAGCGCCAGGCCGCCGAGCGGATCGGCTTCGTGCGCGTCGAACCCGGCCGAGACGAGCACGAGCTCGGGCCCGAACGCGCGCACCGCCGGCTCGACGAGCTCGTCGAAGGCGCCGAGCAGGCCGACGTCGGTGGTGCCGCCCGGCAGCGGCACGTTCAGGGTCGTCTCGTCGCTCGTGCCGGGACCGCCGGTGCCGGGGTAGAAGGGCCACTGGTGCAGGGAGCAGAAGAGCACGCTCTCGTCGCCGCGGAAGATCGCCTCCGTGCCGTTGCCGTGGTGCACGTCGAAGTCGACGATCGCGATGCGCCCGACGCCCAGCTCCGCCTGCGCGTAGCGCGCGGCGATCGCGACGTTGTCGAGCAGGCAAAAGCCCATGCCGCGGTCGGGAAGCGCGTGGTGACCCGGGGGGCGCACGAGCGCGAACCCGCCGCGGTCGACGGCTTCGAGCGTGACGCCTGCCGCGAGCAGCGCCGCCTCCCACGAGGTACGGGTCACGACGGTGTCCGGATCGAGCGCCGTCGGGCGCTCCACCGAGCGCAGGAGCTCGAGGTAGCGCGCGGAATGGACGCGCGCGACCTGCTCGTCGGTGGCGCGCCGGTCGACCGCCTCGCCACCGAGGACGGTGAGCCGCTCCTGACTCTCCGGGTGCCCACCCGTGGGATGGAGGCGCGCCAGCTCGGGGTTCGTCAGGAGCTCGATGCCGCCTCCAGCGCTTCGAGCCGGCCGGCGAGCCGGCCGAGGCCCCACTCGCCGGCGAGCTTCGCCGCCCCCCGCCAGTCCGGCACCTGGTCGTCGAGCGGCGGCAGCGGCGCCGTCTGGTCCATCGTCGCGACGCGCCGGTAGAGGCGCAGCGCGTCGGCCTCGGCGGCGAAGCGGCCGGCCGCGAGCGCCTCCTCGAGGCTGCCGTGCTGGCGCAGGACGTCCGCGGCCGTCTTCTCGCCGACGCCGCGGGCGCCGGGGATCCGGTCGGAGGGGTCGCCCCGGAGGGCGATGAAGTCGGGCACCTGAACCGGCTCCACGCCGTAGCGCTCCCGCACCTCGGCCGGGCCGATGCGCGCAAGGGTGCCACCGCCGCGCTGCGGCTGCAGGATCGTCGTCCGCTCGCTCGCGAGCTGGAACATGTCGCGGTCGCCGCTCGCGACGAGCGCCTCCCCGCCGCGCGCCTCCTCGGAGGAAACCGCGGCGGCGACGAAGTCGTCCGCCTCGTAGCCGTCCGCTTTCGCGACCGCGAAGCCCATCGCCTCGACGAGCGCGGGCGCGAGCTCGAGCTGCTCGAGCAGCTCGGGGTCGAACTCGCGCCCGGACTGGTAGGCCGGCAGCTCCACGTGCCGGTACGTCGGCACCGTGAGCGTGTCCCAACACACCACGACGGCGCGGGGCCGCTCCTCTTCCCAGAGCCGCACGAGCAGGTTGCCGACGCCGGTGAGCAGCCCCGCAGGGCCGCCGTCGGCACGGCGGATCGACTTCGGCAGCGCGTGGTAGGAGCGGTGCGCGAACGAGTCGCCGTCCACCACGAGGAGCGGCCTGCTCATGCCGATGCTTCGAGCTCCGCGATCGCCGCCATCAGCCGGTCCGTCGCCACCTGCGGCGCGTCGTCGCGGCCGGCGAGATCGTCGAGCGGAACCGGGGGCCCATAGCGGACGCGCAGCTGCGCCAGCCGCCCGAGGCGGTCGGTGCCGACGATGCCGGCGGGCACGAGCGGGACGGCGGCGTCGAGTGCGATGCGGGCGGCACCGGTGTGGGCCCGCGCCTCGTGGCGCTTGCGCATCCCCTTCTTCCGCCGCGTCCCCTCCGGGAACATGACGACGATGTGGCCCTCGCGGCAGAGCTGGGTCGCCGTCTCGAGCGCCGCCGTGTCCCGCTCGCCGCGACGGACGGGGAAGGCGCCCGCCGCGGTCGCGAACTGCTTGAACGGCGTCCAGAAGAGCTCCGACTTCCCCATGAACCGCAGGTAGCGCCGCGGGAACAGCGGCAGCCCGAGCGGCCACGGGTCGAGGTTGGAGTTGTGGTTCGCGGCGAGGACGAAGCCGCCCTCGGGGAGGTGCTCGCGACCGCGCGCACGCAGCCGGAACAGGCCGTAGAGCAGCGGCCAGCTGACCAGCGCGACGAGCATGTAGACGGGGCTCGGCCGGGGCGGCGACGCGTTCACAGCCGCTCGAGGAGCCAGTCGAGGATCCGCTCGACAGAGCGCGCCGTGAACAACGTGAGGTGTCCCTCGTCCTCGGAGAACCACGACTCCGCACCCGGGATCGCGGAGGCGAGCCATGCACCGTGCGCCGGAGGCACCATCCGGTCCTGACGGCCCTGAACGACGAGCGCGGGCAGCGCGATGTCCGCCGGCTCGAAGCCCCACGGCCGAACGAAGGCCAGGTCGTCGTCGAGCCAGCCGTCCACGCCGCGGGCGAGCGAGCGCCCGAACCCCTCGGCGAAGTAGTCGCCGAGATCGGTCTCCTCGAGCACCGCCGCGTCGGGCGCCGAGAGCACGGTGCGCAGCACCTCCGCACACTGCTCGCCGGTCATGCCGGCGCTCCTGGCGGCCTCCGCCTCGAGCGCCGGCCGCAGCATCTCTTCGCCCGCGAGCGCGGCCCCGAACTCCTCGACGTTCCCCTCGCCCATCCCGGCGACCCAGTCGAAGCCGTCGGAGCCGTAGGGCGCCACTCCCGCGACCGAAGCGACCGCGCGCACGCGCCTCGGCAGGCGGGCTGCGCACGCGAGCGCGTGAGGCCCGCCTCCCGACAGCCCCCAGGTCGCGAACCTCTCCAGATCGAGCTCGTCCGCGATCCGCGCAACATCGCCGGCGACGTCGCCGATCGTGCGGCCCGGCTGTCGCGAGGAGTTGCCGTAGCCGGCACGGTCGTACGAGACGAGCCGCACGCCGTCCCGCTCCGCCAGCCGAACGTGCGGCTCGTAGGGCGCTCCGCTCGCGGGCGTCCCGTGGTGGAAGAGAATCGGCGCTCCCGACGGGTCGCCAGCGTCGTACACGGTGAGGCAGCGGCCGCCGACGGTCTCGATCGTGCTCTGCCGCACCGCCATGGGGAGACCCTAGCCGGGGCCGGAGCGCCGCGGCGACAACCCCGTCGCTAAGGTGTCCCGCGCCATGGCGAAGAAGCTGGTGATCGTCGAGAGCCCCGCGAAAGCGAAGACCATCGCGGGCTATCTCGGTCCCGATTTCGTGGTCGAGTCCTCGATCGGGCACATTCGCGACCTCCCGAACCGCGCCTCGGACGTGCCGAAGGAGCAGCGCGCCAAATACGGGACGATGGGGGTCGCGATCGAGGACGACTTCGAGCCGCTCTACGTCGTCGACGCCGACAAGAAGGCCAAGGTCAACGAGCTGAAGAAGCTGCTCAAAGGCTCGGACGAGCTCCTGCTCGCGACGGACGAGGACCGCGAGGGCGAGGCGATCGCATGGCACCTGCTCGAGGTGCTGCAGCCGAAGGTGCCGGTCCGGCGGATGGTCTTCCACGAGATCACGAAGGATGCGATCCAGCGCGCCCTCACCGACACGCGCGACGTCGACCAGCGGCTCGTGGACGCCCAGGAGACCCGGCGCATCCTCGACCGCCTCTACGGCTACGAGGTCTCGCCCGTGCTGTGGCGGAAGGTGATGCAGGGCCTCTCCGCCGGGCGCGTGCAGTCCGTCGCCGTGCGGCTCGTCGTCGAGCGTGAGCGCGAGCGCCGCGCCTTCGTCTCGGCGGGCTACTGGGACCTCCAGGGCACGTTCGAGCCGGGCACGTTCGGAGCGCGGCTGGCCGCCCTCGACGGGCGGCGGGTCGCCCAGGGTCGCGACTTCGCCCAGGACGGCACCCTCAAGAGCGAGGACCTGGCGCGGCTCGACGAGGCGGAGGCGCGCGAGCTCGCCGCCCAGCTCGAGAACGCGACGTTCGCCGTTCGCTCGGCCGACGAGAAACCGTACACGCGCCGTCCGGCCGCGCCCTTCATGACCTCGACGCTGCAGCAGGAGGCGAGCCGGAAGCTGCGCTTCACCGCGCAGACGACGATGCGCGTCGCGCAGCGCCTGTACGAGAACGGCTACATCACGTACATGCGCACCGACTCGACGACGCTGTCGGAGTCGGCGCTCGCCGCCGCGCGCCGGCAGGCGGTCGAGCTCTACGGGCCAGAGTCGATTCCGGAGCGGCCGCGTCAGTACACGCGCAAGGTGAAGAACGCGCAGGAGGCGCACGAGGCGATCCGCCCCGCCGGCGACTCCTTCCGGACGCCGAAGCAGGTCGAGCACGAGCTGAACCGCGACCAGTTCGCGCTCTACGAGCTGATCTGGAAGCGGACGCTGGCGTCGCAGATGGCGGACGCCCGCGGCCTGACCGTGTCGCTCCGGCTCGGCGCTACCTCGACGGGCGGGCGGGATGCCGAGTTCGCCGCGTCCGGCACCGTGATCACCTTCCGGGGGTTCCTCGCCGCCTACGAGGAGAGCCGCGACGACGACGTCGCGACGGAGGAGGAGCGCCCGCTGCCCCACCTCCAGGTGGGCGACGAGCTGCGCGCGAGCGCGCTCGAGCCGGAGGGCCACGCGACCACACCGCCCGCGCGCTACACCGAGGCGAGCCTCGTGCAGGCGCTCGAGGAGCGCGGCATCGGGCGACCGTCGACCTACGCCTCGATCCTCGGCACGATCCTCGACCGCGGCTACATCTTCAAGCGGGGCACCGCGCTCGTGCCGTCCTTCCTCGCCTTCGCCGTCGTGGGGCTGCTCGAGCAGCACTTCGGCCAGCTCGTCGACTACGGCTTCACGGCACGCTTGGAGGACGACCTCGACCGGATCGCCTCCGGTGACGAGGCGCGTCTCGACTGGCTGCGTCGCTTCTACTTCGGGTCGGACGGCGACGAGGGCCTCAAGGAGCTCGTGAGCGACCCCAACGTCGGCGAGATCGACGCCCGCGCGGTCAACTCGCTCCCGATCGGGAACGGGATCGTGCTGCGCGTCGGCCGCTACGGGCCGTACCTCGAGCGCGGTGACGAGCGCGCCAGCGTCCCCGAGGACCTGCCGCCGGACGAGCTGACGCCCGAGAAGGCGGAGGAGCTGCTTGCCGCGCCCGCCGGCGACCGCGTCCTCGGGCCCCACCCCGAGACGGGCCGGGAGATCTCGGTGCGGACCGGCCGCTACGGCCCCTACGTCTCGCTGGCGGCGCCGGACGGCTCCGACGAGAAGCCGAAGGCGACGTCGCTGTTCAAGTCGATGTCACCCGAGACGGTGACGCTCGAGCAGGCGGTGGAGCTGCTGACCCTGCCGCGCTCGCTCGGCCGCGACCCGGCGGACGGCGAGGAGGTCACGGCGCAGAGCGGACGCTACGGCCCCTACGTGAAGAAGGGCGCGGAGTCACGCTCGCTCGAGTCCGAGGAGCACCTGCTCACGATCACCCTCGAGGAGGCGCTCACGCTGCTGGCCCAGCCAAAGCCACGGCGCGGCCGCGGCGCGGCGAAGCCGCCGCTGAAGGAGCTCGGCCCGGACCCGGCGAGCGGGAAGCCGATCGTGCTGAAGGAGGGGCGGTTCGGCCCCTACGTCACGGACGGCGAGACCAACGCGAGCCTGCGCAGCGGCGACGACGTCGAGACCCTGACCGCCGAGCGCGCCTTCGAGCTCCTGGCGGAGCGCCGCTCGAAGGGGCCGGCCCCCAAGCGCAAGCGTCCCGCCCGCCGTCCCGCCGCCTGACGCACCGAAGAGATTCGCACGGAAGCGCAAACTTTTCGCGTCGATCGGCGTACCTATCGTGGAGGGCGTCACGGGACGCGCTAGCCTCGTGCGCGCAAACCGTTTTCGCCCCTCGAACGGAATAACGAGCAGGGACAGCACGTTGGAGCTTGTGACACCAGTCAGGTGCGGGTTGCCGTGGCAAAAGCAGGAAAAAGCTCCTAAGGTGCGTAAGTTTGTTGCTTACCCGCGAAGAGGCATCTGAAAGGACTGACGTTTCTCCTTGACGCAGAACCAGCTGATCGAACTGTTCGAATCCGACCAGGCGAAGGCGCTCGTCGAGCGGTCGGAGGAGCGCGGCTTCGTCGAGCCGACGGAGTTCGAGGCCTTCGTGCTCGAGCACGACCTGAACGACGAGGAGCAGGAGCAGCTCACGCGCGAGCTCGAGACGATCGGGCTCGAGGTCGGCCAGTCGCTCGCCGCCGCTGCTGCGGCGGCCGATGCCACCGGCAAGGCGGCCGAGGCCGCGAAGGAGGCCGACAAGGAGCCGGAGCCTGCGCCCGCAGCCGCCGTCGCCACCGGCGCCGCGGACAGCCTGCAGCTCTTCCTCGCCGACGTCGGCCGCCACAAGCTGCTGAACGCGGCCGAGGAGGTCCAGCTCGCGAAGCAGATCGAGCGCGGCGACCTGATCGCCAAGCGGCGCATGATCGAGTCGAACCTCCGTCTCGTCGTCTCGATCGCCAAGGGCTACCGCGGCCTCGGCGTCCCCTTCCTCGACCTGATCCAGGAGGGCACACTCGGCCTCAACCGCGCGGTGGAGAAGTTCGACTGGCGCCGCGGCTTCAAGTTCTCGACGTACGCGACGTGGTGGATCCGCCAGTCGGTGCAGCGCGCCGTGGCCAATCACGCACGCACGATCCGCGTGCCGGTCCACGTGGTCGAGCGGCAGCAGAAGCTGTCGCGAGCCGCGCGCCGGCTCGAGGTCGAGCTCGGCCGCGAGGCGACGAAGGAAGAGCTGGCCGAGGCGACCGGCCTCCCGCTCCAGCACGTCGACGAGGCGCTCGGCGCCGCCCACGCCTCCGTCTCGCTGAACCAGACGGTCGGCGCAGACGACGAGGGCGAGCTCGGCGACCTCTTCGCCGACCGCGAGGCGGCCGACCCGTTCGACGAGGCCGAGGAGTCGCTGCGCAAGCAGGGCGTCCGCCGCGCCCTCGACGCGCTGCCGGAGCGCGAGCGGCGCATCCTCGAGCTGCGTTTCGGCTTCGAGGGCGAGCCCTGGACGCTCGAGGCGATCGGGCACGAGCTCGACCTGACGCGGGAGCGCGTCCGCCAGCTCGAGGGCCAGGCGCTCTCGCGGCTCGCGGCGCTGCGCGACCTCGCCGGCCTCGCCGCCTGACCGCCGCCGAGCGACTGATCGGACGCAGGGGCGTGCCGCCGGCGCGCCCCTCGTCGTTTGCGCCCACCGTGCACCTCCGGGATACTCCCCCTTAACACGGGGGTGGACCAGCGAAAGGAGACAAGTTGAGGACGAAGTGGCATTGGCTGCTGCTAATGCTCGTCGCGGGCGTGCTCGCCCTGGCGGCGGCAGGCTGTGGCGGCGACGACGATGATGATGAAGCGGGAGGCGGCACGACTGCTGCGGAGGAGACGGACGGCGGCGAGGCCTCGGGCGGGACGCTCGTCTTCGCCTCGTCGGCCGATCCGGTCGTCCTCGACGGCGCGCTCGTCTCCGACGGCGAGTCGCTCCGCGCCATCGACCAGATGTTCGAGGGTCTCGTGACGCTGTCGCTCGGCGGCACCGACATCGAGCCCGCGCTCGCAACCGAGTGGGAGGCGAGCGAGGACGGTCTCGAGTGGACGTTCCAGCTGCGCGAGGGCGTGACGTTCCACGACGGCGAGCCGTTCAACGCCGAGGCGGTCTGCTTCAACTTCGACCGCTGGTACAACTTCTCGGGCCCGCTGCAGAACCCGAGTGCGTCGTACTACTGGCAGACGGTGTTCGGCGGCTTCGCGGAGCCCGAGGAGGGCAGCCCGGAGACGAGCCTGTACGAGAGCTGCGAGGCGACGGGCGAGTTCGAGGTCGTCCTGAACCTGACCAAGGCCTCGACGTCGTTCCTCGGTGCGCTCGCGCTGACGAACTTCACGATCGCGAGCCCCGCGGCGCTGGAGGAGTTCGGCGCCGACGAGGGCACGGTCGACGAGGAGACCGGCTTCCGCCCGACGGGCACGTACGGCACGGAGCACCCGGTCGGCACCGGCCCGTTCAAGTTCGAGTCCTGGACGCGGGGCGACCGCCTCGTGATGGTCAAGAACGAGGACTACTGGGGCGAGCCGGCCGAGATCGACGAGCTGATCTTCCGCCCGATCTCCGACAACGCCGCCCGGCTGCAGGCACTGCAGTCCGGTGAGATCCAGGGGTACGACCTCGTCGAGCCGCAGGACATCCCGACGATCGAGGGTGACGAGAACCTGCAGATCCTCGACCGGCCCGCGTTCAACGTCGGCTACGTCGGGATCAACCAGGCGACCGCACCGCTCGACCAGCTCGAGGTGCGGCAGGCGATCGCCCACGCCCTCAACCGCCAGGAGGTCGTGGACAACTTCTACGCGGGCCGCGGCGTGGTGGCGCACCAGTTCATGCCGCCCGAGCTGTTCGGCTACGCGGACGAGGTGACGGAGTACGAGTACGACCCGGAGCGGGCGCAGGAGCTGCTGCAGGAGGCCGGCGTGGAGACGCCGCTCGAGCTCACCTTCTGCTACCCGACCGACGTGTCTCGCCCGTACATGCCCGACCCGCCGCGCAACTTCGAGGCCTTCGCCGCGAGCATGAACGCGGCCGGCTTCCGGATCACGCCGCGGGCGGCACCGTGGAGCCCGGACTACCTGGGGCTCGTGGACGAGGGCAACTGCCCGCTCTACCTGCTCGGCTGGACCGGTGACTTCGCCGATCCGGACAACTTCATCGGCACCTTCTTCCAGTCGCCGCAGCCGGCGTGGGGCTTCGAGAACCAGGAGCTCTTCGACAAGCTCGACGAGGCGGAGTCGGAGACCGACGAGGATGCCCGCATCGCGCTGTACCAGGAGGCGAACCAGATGATCGCCGACTTCGTGCCGGGCGTCCCGTACGTCCACACCGAGCCGGCGCTCGCCTTCGCAGCGTGTGTCCAGGGCTACGAGCCGAGCCCGGTCTCGCTCGAGCCGTTCTCCATCGTCTCACTGGAGGACTGCTAGCCATAACCATCAGCCGGCGGACGACGACCTAGGCCCTTGCTGCGGTTCGTCGTCCGCCGGCTGTTGCTCCTCGTCCCGATCCTCGTCGGGCTCTCGATCCTCGTCTTCCTCTGGATCCGCATCCTGCCGGGCGGCCCGGCGCAGGCGCTCCTCGGCGAGCGCGGCACCGCTGAGCAGGAGGCGCAGATCGAGCGCCAGTACGGGCTCGACGAGCCGGTCCACGTCCAGTACTGGAAGTACGTCCAGACCGTCGTCCGGGGCGACCTCGGCGACAGCATCGCGACCCGGCGTCCGGTCACCGAGGAGCTGAAGCAGCGCTTCCCCGCCACGATCGAGCTCGCGCTCGCGGCCATGCTCTTCTCGATCGTGTTCGGGATCCCCCTCGGCTTCTTCGCGGCGAAGAAGCACGGCTCTCCCTTCGACCACGCGAGCCTCGTGCTCTCGCTGCTCGGGATCTCGATCCCGATCTTCTTCCTCGCGATCATCCTCAAGTACATCTTCGCGGTGAAGCTCGGCTGGTTGCCGACGGTCGGCCGCATCTCGGTGCTGATCGACCTCGAGCACCCGACGAATTTCTATGTCCTCGACGCGATCATCGCCGGGGACCTGGAGGCGCTCTGGGACGTCCTGAAGCACCTCGTGCTGCCGGCCGTCGCGCTCGGCTCGATCCCGCTCGCCGTGATCGCGCGGATCACGCGCGCCGCCGTGCTCGACGTGCAGAACGAGGACTACGTACGGACGGCGCGCGCGAAAGGCGTGTCGCCGCGGCGCGTCGACTCGCGCCACGTGCTGCGCAACGCGATGCTGCCGATCGCGACGATCATCGGCCTGCAGACGGGCCTGCTGCTCTCCGGGGCGGTGCTGACGGAGACGGTCTTCGCCTGGCCCGGGATCGGCACGTGGCTCGTCAACGCGATTCGGGTCCGTGACTTCCCGGTGCTGCAGGGCGGCATCCTCTTCGTCTCGATCGTCTTCGTGCTCGTCAACCTCGTCGTCGACGTCATGTACGCCGTCATCAATCCCAGGATCAGGTACTCGTAGTGTCGATCGCGGAGATCGAGGCCAGGGAGCTCCAGCTCGACGCGCCGAGCGGGCTCTGGAGCGAGGCCTGGCAACGGCTGCGACGCAACCCCGGTGCGCTCGTCGGCTTCGGGCTCGTCGGCTTCTTCCTCGTGATCGCGATCTTCGCGCCGCTGATCGCGCCGTTCGACCCGCGCGCGCAGGACCTCTCGCTGCTGCGGGGCGGCTGCTGCCCGGGGCCCTCAGCAGAGCACTGGTTCGGGGTCGACGACCTCGGCCGCGACGAGTTCTCGCGCATCGTCTACGGCGCGCGCTACTCGCTCCTGATCGGCATCGTCGCCGTCAGCGTGGGTCTCTCCTGCGGGCTCGTGCTCGGCGCGATCGCCGGCTACCTGGGCGGCGTCGTCGACAGCGTGATCATGCGGCTGATGGACATCATGCTCTCGATCCCGGGCCTGCTGCTCGCGATCGGGATCGTCGCGGCGCTCGGCCAGGGACTGACCCAGATCATGATCGCCGTGGGCGCGACCCAGATCCCGATCTTCGCCCGACTGCTGCGCGGCTCGATCCTCGCGCAGCGCGAGAACGACTTCGTCCTCGCCGCCCGGTCGATCGGCGTGCCGCGCCGCACCATCCTCTCCTCGCACATTCTCCCGAACGCGATCTCGCCGGTGATCGTGCAGGGCACGCTCGCACTCGCCACCGCGATCATCGACGTGGCCGGCCTCGGCTTCCTCGGCCTCGGCCCGCAGGATCCCTCGACGCCCGAGTGGGGCACGATGCTGACCGACACGACCCGGTACCTGCAGACGGCGCCGCACCTCGCGATCATCCCGGGCACGGCGATCGTGCTCTCGGTGCTCGGCTTCAACCTGATCGGCGACGGCCTGCGCGAGGCGCTCGATCCCAAGCTCCGGGGACGCGGCTAGTGGCACGCGAGCCGCTGCTGACCGTCGACGACCTGCACGTCCAGTTCGGGACGATGCGCGGTCTGGTCTACGCCGTCAACGGGATCTCGTTCGACATCGCGCCGGGCGAGACGCTCGGGATCGTCGGCGAGTCGGGCTGCGGCAAGAGCGTCACCTCGCTGGCGCTGCTCGGCATCCTCGCGCGCAACGGGCGCGTCACCCGCGGCAGCGCGATGTTCGGCGGCCGCGACCTGATGCAGCTCCCGGACTCGGAGCTGCGCAAGATCCGCGGCAAGGAGATCGCGATGATCTTCCAGGACCCGATGACGTCGATGAACCCGGTGCTCACGGTCGGGAGGCAGATCCGGGAAGCGCTCGAGACCCACTTCGGGATGACCAGGGACGACGCCAACCGCCGTGCCGCCGAGCTGCTCGACCAGGTCGGGATCCCGAGCGCGAAGATCCGCCTCAAGGACTATCCCCACCAGTTCTCGGGCGGCATGCGACAGCGCGCGATGATCGCGATGGCGCTCGCGTGCGAGCCGAAGCTCCTGATCGCGGACGAGCCGACCACGGCACTCGACGTGACGATCCAGGCGCAGATCCTGCAGCTGCTGCGCAACCTCGTGGCGGAGCGCAACACGGCGCTGATCCTGATCACGCACGATCTCGGCGTCGTCGCCGGCATGTGCGAGCGCGTGAACGTGATGTACGCGGGCATGTTCATGGAGACGGGTACCGCCGACCGGATCTTCGCGAGCCCGCGCCACCCCTACACCCTCGGGCTGCTCCAGAGCGTGCCGCGTCTCGACGCCGGCCGCCGCCAGCAGCTGCAGCCGATCCCAGGCGCGCCGCGGAACATGCTCAGCGCGCCGGCGATCTGCCCGTTCGCGCCGCGCTGCCGCTACGAGGTCGAGAAGTCGCGCGAGGCGGTACCGCCCCTCGACGAGCTCGAGCCGGGGCACCACGTGCGCTGCTTCAACCCCGTCCCGGCGGACGAGTGGCAGCGCACCCGCCTCGGAGGCGCCGCGTGAGCACGAACGGGCGGGCGCTCGTGGAGGTCGAGGACCTCAAGGTCTGGTTCCCGATCAAGAGCGGCGTCTTTCTCGACCGTCACGTGGGCGACGTCAAGGCCGTGGACGGCGTCTCGCTCACGATCGAACGAGGCGAGACGCTCGGGCTCGTCGGCGAGTCGGGCTGCGGCAAGTCGACGGTCGGTCGTGCTCTGCTCCGACTCAACGACCCCACCGCGGGCAGCATCGTCTTCGACGGCACCGACATCACCCACCTCAGCGAGAGCGAGCTGCGGCCGCTGCGCCGGCGGATGCAGATGGTCTTCCAGGATCCGTACGCATCGCTCAACCCGCGCCACTCCGTGGGGCGGATGATCGGTGAGCCGCTGCGCGTGCACCGGCTCGCACGCGGCAAGGACGTGGACGCGCGGGTGCGCGAGCTGCTCCAGACGGTGGGGCTGCCCCAGGACGCCGCGACGCGGTACCCGCACGAGTTCTCCGGCGGCCAGCGCCAGCGAATCGGCCTCGCCCGCTCGCTCGCGCTGAACCCGGACTTCATCGTCTGCGACGAGCCGGTCTCCGCGCTCGACGTGTCCATCCAGGCGCAGATCATCAACCTGCTGGAGACGCTCCAGAGCGACTTCGACCTCACCTACCTGTTCATCGCCCACGATCTCGCCGTCGTCCGGCACATCTCCGACCGGATCGCGGTGATGTACCTGGGTCAGATCATGGAGCTCTCCCCGGGGGACGACCTCTACGAGAACCCGCTGCACCCGTACACGATCTCGCTGCTCTCCGCGATCCCGATCCCCGACCCCGAGGTCGAGCGGCAGCGGACGGGGATCCTGCTCCAGGGCGACCTGCCGAGCCCGGCGAACCCGCCGGCGGCGTGCCGCTTCCACACGCGCTGTCCGTACGTGCAGCCGACGCGGTGCCGCGACGACGAGCCGGAGCTGCGGCCGCTCGAGGGGCATCTCGTCAAGTGCCACTGGGCGGAGGAGATCAAGGCGGGTCAGATCCAGCCGCAGCAGCGCGAGGTCGAGTTCGAGCCGGGCCGGCAGCCGGCCGCCTACGAGCCGCCGATCACCTAGGGCTACACGACCGCCAGGGCGCGCGGGGCGACGATCTCGTCCACGAGCCCGTACTCGAGCGCGTCGGCCGGCGACATGAAGCGGTCGCGATCGATGTCGGTCATGACCTTCTCGAACGGCTGTCCCGTGTGGTGCGCGAGGATCTCCGCCATCCGGCGCGTCATGCCGAGGATCTCGTTGGCATGGATCTGGATGTCGGCCGGCGTGCCGCGGAAGCCGGCGGAGCCCTGGTGGATCATGATCTTCGCGTTCGGCAGCGCCATCCGCTTGCCCGCCGCGCCGCCCGCGAGGATCATCGCGGCCGCCGACATCCCCATGCCGATGCAGATCGTGCGCACATCGGGCTTGACGTACTGCATCGTGTCGTAGATCGCCATGCCGGCATACGCCGAGCCGCCGGGAGAGTTGACGTAGAGCGAGATGTCCTTGTCCGCGTCCTCCGCCTCGAGGAAGAGGAGCTGCGCCGTGATCACGTTCGCGACCTCGTCCCCCACCTCCTGGCCCAGGAAGACGATGCGTTCGCGCAGCAGGCGCGAGTAGATGTCGTACGAGCGCTCGTAGCGCCCGTCGGACTCGACGACCATCGGGACGAGCATCGGCCTCTCCTTCCGCTAATGTGCAACCTTGGAGTTGCACCTTATCTGCAACCGTACGGTTGCGCGAGGAGAGGAGCGGTCGTGGAGGTGACGCGGGAGATCGTGCTGCCGGCGGAATGCGACGAGGTCTGGTCGGCGCTGACCGAGGCCGAGCGGCTCGAGGAGTGGTTCGCGAACGACGTGGAGCTCGACGCGGTGCCCGGCGGTGAGGGCGTCTTCCGCTGGGACGACGGCGAGGAGCGACACGCGCGGGTCGAGGAGGTCGAGCACGGCCGCCGTTTCGCGTTCACCTGGGACGACAGCCGCGTCGCGATCGAGCTCGAGCCGGTGGAGGACGGAACCCGGGTGGTCGTCACCGAGACGCTCGGCGGCGGTTGGGGGACTGCGCTCGAGCTGCACGCGCTGGCGCTCGTCCACGCGTGACCGACGTCTTCGCGGCCCTCGCCGACCCGAGCCGCCGCCGCCTGCTGGAGACGCTCGCACGGCGCGAGGCGACCGCGACGGAGCTCGCCGCGGACCTGCCGGTGACCCGTCAGGCGGTCGCCAAGCACCTGGCGGCGCTACGGGACGCCGGCCTCGTCGACGCGCACCGCGCCGGCCGCGAGACGCGCTACCGGCTGACCCCGGGGCCGCTCGAGGACGCAGTGGCGTGGATCGGCGAGGTGGGTGACGCGTGGGACGCTCGGCTCGACGCGCTGCGGCGGCACCTGGGACCGGCGCGTGGCTGAGCTCTGCTCCTGCGCGCTCGACGTGGCTCCCCTCCGCGCGGAGCCGGACGCGGCAGCGGAGCAGGTCACGCAGGCGCTGCGCGGCGAGCCGCTTCAGGTGCAGGAGCGCCGCGGCAGCTGGGCACGCGTGACGACGGCGTACGACTACCCGGGCTGGATCACGGAGGATGCGCTCTCGCCCGAGCCGCCGGCTGATTGGCTGCCCGACCCGCAGGAGGGTGATCCGGTGGCTGTCGCGCGCTCGTACCTCGGCTCGCCCTACCTCTGGGGCGGGATGAGCCGGCGCGGGATCGACTGCTCGGGCCTCGTCCACATGGCGTACCGGCGCCTCGGCCGGCTCGTGCCCCGTGACGCCACGCCGCAGGAGACGGCGGCCGCGCCCGTCGACGAGCCCCGCTACGGCGATCTCGTCACCTACGGTCGCGAGGCGACGACCCACATCGCCTTCTGGCTCGGCGACGGCCGGATCCTGCACGCGGCCGGCGGCCGCGGCGTCGTCGAGGAGACCGAGCCCCGGGAGCTGCGAGCGATCCGCCGGCGCTTCGTCCGCCTCTAACGGCCGCGTTTACCTCGATCGAGCTAAAGCCGCCCCCGCTCGGCGCCGATATCGGGGCCGTGGATGCCGCCGAGCGCAAGGAGATCCTGAGCCGCTACATGGATCACAGTCGCCGCTTCGAGGCCGCCGCGCTCAGGCGCTCCAACGGCAGCGCCGAGGTGATCCCGTTCGTCGCGCCCGTGCGCGAGCTCGAGCAGGAGCCGACCATGCGCGAGATCGAGGTGCTGCAGCTCGTCGCCGACGGGCTCGTCAACCGCGAGATCGGGCAGCGGCTCTTCCTCTCCGAGGAGACCGTGAAGAGCCACGTGCGCCACCTGCTCGCGAAGCTGCAGGCGCGCTCGCGAGCCCACGCCGTCGCCGTCGGCTTCCGCCGCGGCCTGATCGCCTAGCTAGCCGCCTCTCAGATCGGACTCGGTCCAACACGCGAACCGCGCCGCATTGCTGCGGCGCGGTTCGTGAATCGGCTGGAATCCGGCGTTTCTCCACCTTCTCCACACTCTGTGGACAACCTCCCCCGAAGGAGGGATG
>DASUOK010000261.1:0-4510 GCA_036276675.1 Gaiellaceae bacterium
TCGCCGAGGCCGCAGAGGTCGACGAGCGCGAGCACCAGCGGCACCCGCGTGCGCCGCTCGCGGCGGGGCAGCCCGAAGCCGACGTTCTCGGCGACCGTCAGATGCGGGAAGAGCGCGTAATCCTGGAAGACCATGCCCACGCGGCGGCGCTCGGGCGCGACCCACGTGGAGCCGTCGGCGACGACGCGGTCGCCGACCCGCACCTCGCCTCCGTCCGGGGCCTCGAAGCCGGCGACGAGGCGCAGGAGCGTCGTCTTGCCGCAGCCGGAGGGGCCGAGCAGCGCCACGAACTCACCGCGCTCGACGCAGAGGTCGGCGTCGGCGACCGCGGTCACGGCGCCGAAGCGCTTCGTGACCCCGTGGACGCAGATCATCCCGCAGCTCATGTAAGGCCCACCTTACAGCAGGGGTTCGGGCCGGTCGAGCGCGACCGGGGGCGCGGGTAGCCTCGGCAGGTGCCGCTCGCGTCCGTCTACCCGCTCGTCTCCTCGCGCTCGGTGGCGCGGCCGTTCACGTACGAGGTGCCGGACGGTATCGATCGGGGGGCCGTCGTCGCGATCCGCTTCGGCCGCGGCGCGGCGCGCGGCGTTGTCGTGGAGACCGGAGTCGAGGCGCCCGAGGGGATCGCGACCGCCCCGGTCGAGCGCGTCCTCTACGAGCTGCCGCCCGCTCTCGTCGACCTGGCCCTCTGGGTCGCGGACTACTACGGCTCGACGCCGGCGCGCGCGCTCGAGCTCGTGGCGCCGCGGCTCCGCAACCGGCGCGGGGAGCGTCGGCCGTCGGGAGAGGGGCTCGCGGGCGAGGCTGAGCCGGCCGAGCTGACGCCGCCGCAGCTCGTGGCAGTGGCGCGGATCACGGCGCTGCTCGACACGGGTGGCGGGCACCTACTGCTCGCGGGCGCGACGGGCAGCGGCAAGACGGAGATCTACCTGCAGGCCTGCGCCGCCGCGCTCGAGCGTGGCCGCGGCGCGATCGTCCTCGTCCCGGAGATCGCACTCACGCCGCAGACGCTCGGCCGCTTCCGCGCGCGCTTCGGCGACCGCATCGCGGTGCTCCACTCGGCGCTCACGGAGGCGGAGCGGCGCGACGAGCGCGAGCGCATCGTGGCGGGAGCCGCGCCCATCGTCGTCGGCGCGCGCTCGGCGGTCTTCGCGCCGGTGCCCGCGCTCGGCCTGATCTGCATCGACGAGGAGCACGACGCCTCCTACAAGCAGGAATCGGATCCCCGCTACGACGCGCGCACCGTGGCGGCCAAGCGGGCCGCGCTCGAGGGCGCCGTCGCCGTCTACGGCAGCGCGACCCCCCGACCCGAGAGCTGGGAGCGGCTGGAGCGGGTGGAGCTCGGCGCCCGCCTCGGGGCGCCGATGCCGACGGTGCGGATCGTCGATCTGCGTCGCGAGGCGGGCTACCCGCTGTCGGCACCGCTCCTCGCCGAGCTGGGGGCGCTCGCGCAGCACGGCGGCAAGGCGATCCTGCTGCTCAACCGGCGCGGCCTCGCGCCCGCGCTGCACTGCCGGGCGTGCGGGCTCTCGCGGCGCTGCAGCCTCTGCGACGTGGCGCTGACCCTGCACGGCGACGGGCGGCTGCACTGCCATCACTGCGGCTACTCGGAGGAGGTCCCCGCCGCCTGCCCGGCGTGCGGGTCGATCGAGCTGGCGCGGATCGGCGCCGGCACGCAGCGGCTCGAGAGCGAGCTCGCGAAGCGGGTGCCGGAGCTCGAGCGGATCCGCCTCGACGCCGACACGGCGGCGAAGCGCGGTGCCGCGCACGAGGCGCTCGAGCGGTTCGGCGCCGCCGACCGCGCCGTCCTGATCGGTACGCAGATGGTCGCGAAGGGACACCACTTCCCCGGCGTCTCGCTCGCGGCCGTCGTGGATGCCGACACGGGGCTCGCGCTGCCCGACTTCCGCGCCGAGGAGCGGACGTTCCAGCTCGTGACCCAACTCGCCGGCCGCAGCGGCCGCGACGCGCCGGGAAAGGTGATCGTGCAGACCTTCCAGCCCGACGCGACGCCGCTCGCCTTCGCCGCGCGGCACGACGTCGCGGGCTTCCTCGCCGAGGAGCTCGGCCGGCGGCGCGAGCTCGGCTACCCGCCCTTCCGTCACCTCGTCGCGCTCATCGCGACCGGTCGTGACGCCGCCGCGCCCGAGCGGCTCCTGCGCGAGGTGCGTGCCCAGCTCGGGGACGACGACCTGCTCGGGCCCGCGCCGTTGCTGCGCCTGCGCGGTCGCCACCGCTCGCAGCTGCTCGCCAAGACCGACCGTCCGCGCGCCCTCGCCGAGCGGGCGGCGAGGCTGCTCGCCGCGGCCGCGCCGGCGATGCGCCGCGCCGGGGTGACGGCCGTCGTCGACGTCGACCCGCAGTCTCTGTAGCCGCGGCCGTGGCTACACTCGGCGCGATGGCGGCTCAGGGCGAACTGCGGCAGGACGAGCCCGAGGTCGACGCGCAGATCGAGGTTCGCCGGCGGCTCGCGCTCGCGCAGATCCGGCAGTACCCCGACGCGGCGCTGCGGCTGCGGGCGAACGACGTCGAGCTCTTCGACCACGCCCTCGCGCGGCTCGCGGAGCGGATGATCGAGCTCATGCACGACGCCCGTGGTGTGGGGCTCGCGGCGACCCAGGTCGGCGTCCTCCAGCGACTCTTCGTCTTCCAGGCCGAGGAGGACGACGAGCCGCGTGCGATCGCCAACCCTCGGCTCACCGCCCGCTCGGACGAGGTGGAGGTCGCCGACGAGGGCTGCCTCTCCCTCCAGGGCGTGCTGGTGCCGGTCGAGCGGAACGTGACGGTGACGCTCGAGGGGCACGACCTCGAGGGCGCGCCGCTGCGGCTGGAGCTCGGCGAGATGGCCGCGCGCATCGTCCAGCACGAGCTCGACCACCTCGACGGCGTGCTGATCGTCGAGCGCACCGACGCGGAGTCGCGCCGCGAGGCGCTCGCGACCCTGCGCCGCGGCCTCTGAGGCGGCTCGTGAGGCTGACCGTCGCGGCCACGGCGCCGTTCGGCGCCGATGTGCTCGAGCGGCTGGCCGCGCGGCACGAGGTGGTGGCGCTCGTGACGCGGCCCGACCGCCCGGCGGGCCGCGGCCGCAGGCTCGCCGCGCCGCCGGCGAAGGTGGCGGCCGACCGGCTCGGGATCCCGGTGCTGCAACCCGAGCGGCCGACGGCCGAGCTCGAGCTGCCGACCGGCACCGTCGTCGTCTGCGCGTACGGGCTGCTCATCCCCGACGAGCTGCTCGCGCGCGGCCTCTGGCTCAACGTGCACCCCTCGCTGCTGCCGCGCTGGCGCGGCGCGGCGCCCATCGAGCGCGCCCTGCTCGCGGGCGACACCGAGACCGGCGTGACCATCCACGAGACGGTGAAGGAGCTCGACGCCGGGCCGATCGCGGCGCAGCAGGCGTTTCCGATCGGGCCGGAAGACGACGCAGGGATCGTCTTCGCCCGCGCCGCCGAGACGGCCGTTGAGCTGCTCGACGACGTCCTGCCGGAGCCGAGCTTTCGCCCGCAGCAGGGCGAGGCGACGTACGCCGCGAAGATCGAGCCGGCCGACCGCGAGCTCGACCTCGACGCGCCGCCGCCCGAGACCCTGAACCGCATCCGCGCGCTCTCGCCGCACATCGGTGCCCGCGCCGCGCTGCACGGGCGGCGCGTGACGATCTGGCGGGCGCGCATCGAGGAAGGCGAGCTCGTCCCGGTCGAGGTGCAGCCCGAGGGCGGCCGCCCGATGAGCTACGACGCCTTCCTGCGCGGCCTGCGGTGACGGTCGCACCCGCGCGCGCGGCGGCGTACGAGGTGCTGCGCCGCGTGTTCGAGGAGGACGCCTACGCCGATCGTGCGCTGCGGACCGCCTCCGAGGGGCTGGACGACCGCGATCGGGCGCTCGCGCGGCGGCTCGCCTTCGGCTCCGTGCAGCGTGTGCGCGCCCTCGATCACGCGATCGAGACGCTGGGGAGGCGGCCCGTGCGCAAGCTCGACGCACCCGTGCTCGCGGCGCTGCGGCTCGGCGCCTACCAGCTGGCCTACCTGGACGGTGTCCCGCGGTACGCCGCGGTCAACGAGTCGGTGGAGCTCGTCCGCCGTGCCCGGCTCGAGCGAGCCGTCCCGTTCACGAACGCCGTGCTGCGCAGGATCGCCGACGGCGTCGCCGCGCTCCTCGCCTCGCTGCCCGAGGGGCCGCTGAAGCACTCCTACCCCGACTGGATCTGGGACGTCTGGCGCCGCGACCTGGGCGAGGAGGCCGCGCTCGCCCTGATGCGGGTGCAGAACGAGCCGCCGCCCGTCGTGGTGAGACACGTCCGGGGGCTGGCACCGGACGGGGCCGCCACGGACGTGCCGGGCGCCTACGAGGTGGCGCGCGTGGACGAGGAGGCACTCGCGGCCGGGCGGATCTGGCCCCAGAGCCGCGCCTCGCAGGTCGCCGCCCTCTGCGTCGGTGCGCGCGAGGGGGAGCGTGTCCTCGACGTCTGCGCCGCCCCGGGCGGGAAGACGTCGATGCTCGCCGGCGACGTCGTCGC
>DASUOK010000262.1:0-4541 GCA_036276675.1 Gaiellaceae bacterium
CGCGGCGCTGACGGTCGAGGTGCCGAACACCGCCGGCGCGTTCCGGCCGATCCACGTGCTCACGAAGCCGGGCACGGTCGCCGAGGTGGTGATGCCGGGCGCGTCCTCGATGCGGGGGGTGACCGGCTTCCGTGTGCTCGATGCGGTCAACGGCGCCCTGGCGCAGCTGCTCCCGGAGCGCGTCGCTGCGGCAGGGGAGGGTGGCAACACGCTGGCGATCTTCGGCTCGGATCGACCCGAGGGCGGTCGCTTCGTCTTCTACGAGCTCGTCGTCGGCACCTGGGGCGCGACGCCGGAGAGCGACGGCAACGACGGGCTGACGAACCCCGCGAGCCTGGCGGCGAACGTTCCGATCGAGGTGGCCGAGCAGGAGTACCCGATCGTGGTCGAGCGCTACGGGCTCGTGCCCGACTCCGGCGGCGCCGGGCGCCATCGCGGTGGTCTGGCCGTTGAGCGCGTCTGGCGCTGCCTGACACCCGCCACTTCCCTCATCGTGCGATCCGACCGGGCCGAGCACCCGCCGTACGGGCTGGCGGGTGGCGCGCCCGGAGCCACCTCGAGCAACGTGCTCGAGCGGCCCGACGGGACGAGCGAGACGCTGCCGCCGATGTTCTCGACCGAGATCGACGTCGGCGACGTCTACGTCCACCGCACGGCGGGCGGCGGCGGCTGGGGCGACCCGCTGGAGCGCGAGCCCGAGGCGGTCGCACACGACGTCGCCAACGAGAAGGTGAGCGCAGCGGCGGCACGGGAGCTCTACGGCGTCGCGCTCGACGAGGGCGGTGCGGTCGACCACGACGTGACGGCGGCCGTCAGGGCCGAGAGGAGGAACGGTGATCGCGAAGGCTGACGCGGTCGTGCTCGGCGCGGGGATCGTCGGCGCGAGCACGGCGCACTTCCTGACCGAGCTCGGCTTCGGCGAGATCGCGCTCGTCGAGAAGTCGAAGGTCTGCGGCGGCTCGACGCAGTACTCCGCAGCGCACGTCCGCCAGCACTACTCCAACGAGGTCGCGATCCGGCTCGCCGTCCGCGGCGCCGAGATGTTCGCGAACGCCGAGGAGCGACTCGGCGGCCCCGCGGGCTTCGTCCGCCACGGCTACCTGGTGATCGCCCCCGAGGAGCAGGCACAGGCGATCCGCGACGTCGTGCCTGTCCAGCAGGAGCTCGGCGTCCAGACCGAGATCCTCACGCCGGCGGACGTGCAGCACCGCTGGCCGGAGCTGAACGTCGACGGGGTCGCCCTCGCCTGCTTCGAGGAGACGTCCGGCTACGCCGACCCAGTGCGGACGACGCAGTCACTCGTGCGATCGGCGCAGGAGCGCGGGCTGAAGCTCTACGAGGGCTGCGCCGCGCTCGACATCACGGTCGAGGGCGGTCGCGTCACGGGGGTCGTCACTGGGGACGGCACGATCGCGACCGGCGTCGTCGTCAACGCGTGCGGCCCCTGGGGCGACCGGATCGGCCGCCTGGTCGGGGTCGACTACCCGCTCACGTTCAGCCGCGAGCACGAGGCGATCTTCGATGCGCCCGACGGCTTCGGCGAGCTGCCGGTCCTGTCCGACGCGACGCAGCGCCTCTACTTCCGCCGCTACGGCGAGGGCCAGGTGCTCGTCGGCGAGGGCTGGCCGAAGGAGAAGGAGCCGGCCGACCCCGAGGACTACGACGACGGCACCGACGCCGCGCACCTGGAGCGGATGGTGCCGAAGCTGCTGAACCGGCTGCCTTCGCTGCGGCCCACCCTCGGTTCCGCCGACTACGGCGGCGCCTTCGTCACCGGCTACTCCGGCGTCTACGACATCACGGCGGACTGGTACCCGATCGTGGGGGCGGAGGAGGTGGAGGGCTACTACTCGGCGTTCGGCGGCAGCGGCCACTGCTTCAAGCTCGCCCCGGCCATGGGGGAGTCGCTCGCACACGTGATCGCAGGGCAGGAGCCGCCGATCGACATCTCCAGCCTGTCGGGCTCGCGCTTCGCCGCGGGCCGCACCTTCGGCTCCGTCTGGGGGCCGGGCAACCGCGCGTGAGGATCACCGCCGTCACGACGACGCCGCTCGCGATCCCGCTCGAGCGGCCCTTCCACTGGCGCTCCGGCGTGCAGGAGGGTGCCAACCTCGTCCTCTTCACAGTCGAGACCGACGGGGGCGCGACCGGCTACGGCGAGTCGATCTGCGAGGACCCGGCCGCCGTCGTCGCCTACGGGAACCTGATGGCGAAGGCGTTCGTCGGCCGCTCCCCCGGCGAGGTCGAGGCGATTCTCGGCGGGCTCTGGCGGGACGGTCGCTGGCGCTTCACGCCGCACTGGTCGCTGCAGGTCCTGAGCGGGCTCGAGGTCGCCTGCTGGGACGCGCTCGGCCAGGGACTCGGTGTTCCCGCCTCCACCTTCCTCGGCGGCCGCGTCCGCGACGAGGTCGACTTCATGGGCTTTCCGCAGGGCGACACCGCCGAGGAGCTCGCGCGCGACGCCGTCGCGCTGGCGGCGGAGGGTCACCGCGTCGTCTACCTCAAGGTCGGGCGCGCGCACCGCGACGACGAGGAGATCGTGGCGGCCGTGCGCGAGGCGATCGGCCCCGAGCCGCTCCTGCGCGTCGACGCCAACGAGGCCTGGGACGTGCCCGGCGCGGTCGACGCGATCCGCCGCCTCGAGGCCTACGACCTCGACTGGGTCGAGCAGCCCGTGGCGGCCGCGAACGTCGCCGGGCTCGCGTGGGTGCGCCGCCGCGTGGCGACGAAGATCGCCGCCGACCAGGCCGTCCACACGACCGCCGAGCTGCGTGCCGTGCTCGAGGCGGAGGCCGCCGACGCGATCGTGCTCGGCAGCCACGAGTCCGGCGGGCTCTGGCGGTGGCGACAGCTGGGCTACCTCGCGGAGGCATATGGGATCCCGCTGAACCGCCACGCCTGCGTCGAGAGCTCGCTCTCCACCTTCGCCGCCCTGCAGCTGCTGGCGTGCCTGCCGAACCTGACGTTGGGGAATCAGGTCATGCATCACCTGTTGGCCGAGCAGCTCGTGTCGACGCCGCTCGAGCTCGCCGACGGCCGTGCGACCGTTCCCGAGCGGCCGGGGTTGGGCTGCGAGCTCGACGAGGACGCCGTCGAGCGCGCACGCGAGCGGTACGAGCGGCAGGGGCCGTACTGATGGACCCGATCACCTTCGAGGTGATCCGCAACGCCCTCGTCGCGGCCACCGACGAGATGGTGCTCGCCCTGCGCCGGAGCGCCTACTCGACCAACATCAAGACGCGTTCCGACTTCTCCTGCGCCTTCTTCGACGCCGAGCTGCGCTCGGTCGCGCAGGGGTTCACGCAGCCCGTCCATCTCGGCTCGATGGTGGAGCAGGTGCCCCGCGCGGTGCGCGACTACGGAGCCGAGAACCTCGGCCCGGGCGACGTGCTGATCACGAACGACCCCTTTCCGAGCGGCGTGCACCTGAACGACGTCTCGCTGATCTCGCCGGTGCACCACGGGGGCGAGCTGCTCGGCTGGGTCGCGAACCTCGCGCACCACGTGGACGTGGGGGGCGGCGCGCCGGCCTCGATCGGCGCCTTCCGCGAGGTGTTCCAGGAGGGCGTGATCATCCCGCCGGTCAAGGTCGTCGAGGGCGGCCGCATCGTCGAGGACGTCTTCGACCTGATCCTCGCCCAGATCCGCTCCAAGCACGAGACGGCCGGCGACTTCCGCGCCCAGATCGCGGCGAACACGACCGGGATCCGGCGCCTCCGTGCTCTTGCCGACCGGCACGGCCGCGAGACCCTCGTGCGGGCGATGCAGGAGCTGCTCGAATACACCACACGACGTACGCGATTTGCGATCGCAAATCTCCCGCACGGTGTCTACGACGCCGAGGGCACCGTCGACGTCGATGGCTACACCGACGAGCCGGTGCGCCTCGCGGCGCGCATCGAGATCACCGCCGACGGCGTCGCGTTCGACCTCGCCGGCTCCGACGCACAGCGGCGTGCCCCGGTCAACTCCACGTACGCGCAGACGTTCTCGGCTTGCGCGTACGCGCTGAAGTGCCTCGTCGACCCCGATCTGCCGGTGAACGACGGCTTCTACCGGCTCGTCTCGGTCGACGCTCCACTCGGTAGCGTCACGAACTGCACCTGGCCGAGCCCGGTCGTCGGCGGCTGGGAGACGCAGACGCGGCTCGTCGACGTGATCTTCCGCGCCCTGCTCCCGGCGTTGCCGGAGCAGCTCCCCGCCGGCACGAAGGCGATGATGTGCCACGCGGGCTTCGGCGGCGTCGACCCGCAGACGAGCGCCTACTACTGCTTCCTCGAGACCTTCGGCGGCGGCTACGGCGCGCGTGCCGCCAGCGACGGGCCCGACGCGGTGCAGGCGCACGGGCAGAACACCGAGAACGCGCCGGTGGAGGAGACGGAGCTCAACTACCCGGTGCGGGTGACGAGACTGTCTCTGGTCGAGGACTCCGAGGGGCCGGGGCGCTTCCGCGGCGGGCTCGGGCTGCGGAAGGACTTCCTCTTCGACCGGCCGACCACGTTCACCGTGCTCGCCGACCGCACGCTGCGCGGGCCGGCCGG
>DASUOK010000263.1:0-8918 GCA_036276675.1 Gaiellaceae bacterium
CGCTCGAGATCAGCGAGAGCACCCCCTCGAGCATGCCGAGACCCGCGCGCAGGACCGGGTTGACCGCAACCTTCTTGCCCGAGATCCGGCGTGCGTCCATCCGCTCGAGCGGCGTCTCGATCTCGACGGTCTCCGTCGTGAGGTCCTTCGTCGCCTCGTAGGTGAGGAGCAGCGTCAGCTCGTTGACGAGCTTGCGGAAGTGGACCGTCGGCGTCTCGCGGTCGCGCAGGTACGAGAGCTTGTGCTGCACCAGCGGGTGCTCGACCTGGGTGACCTTCCCGGCGACGGCTGCGCCCGCAGCGCGCGGGCCGCTCATGCGTAGGTCGTGTAGCCGCGGAACCCCGGGTAGAGCGGGCGCTTCTCGCAGAGCGCGAGCGAGCGGGCGGCGAGGGCGCCCAGGTCGGCGTCGTCGGCGAGCGCGGCGGCGATCACGCGGCCGACCTCGCGGAAGTCCTCCTCGTCGAAGCCGCGCATCGTCGCCGCCGGTGTGCCGATCCGGACGCCCGAGGCGACCGTGGGCGGCCGCTCGTCGAACGGCACCGTGTTCCGGTTGACCGTCAGCTTCACCTCGTCGAGCCGCTCCTCGGCGTCCTTCCCCGTCCACTCGGTGCCGCGCAGGTCGAGTTGGAGGAGGTGCGTGTCGGTCCCGCCCGTCAGCACGTCGAGGCCGCCGGACATCAGCTCGTCGGCCAGCGCGTCGGCGTTCGCTCGCACCTGGCGCTGGTAGTCGCGGAACGCCTCGGTCGCGGCGATCCGGAAGCAGGCGGCCTTCGCCGCGATGGCGTGCTCGAGCGGGCCGCCCTGCATGCCCGGGAAGACCGCCCGGTCGACCGCCTGCGCGTGGTCGGCGCGGCAGAGGACGAAGCCCGAGCGCGGACCGGCCAGCGTCTTGTGCGTCGTCGAGGTGACGACGTCGCAGTCCTCCATCGGATTCGGGTGCAGACCCGCCGCCACGAGCCCGGCGAAGTGCGCCATGTCGCACATCAGGAGCGCGCCGACCTCGTCCGCGATGCTCCGGAACTCCGCCGTGTCGACCGTGCGCGGGTACGCCGAGCCGCCGCAGACGATCAGCTTCGGCCGGTGCTCCTTCGCGAGCGCGAGCACCTCGTCGTAGTCGACCACGTTCGTCTCGCGCGAGACCCCGTAGTGGACGATCGTGTAGAGGCGGCCGGAGAAGTTGACCTTCAGCCCGTGCGTCAGATGGCCGCCGTGGTCGAGGCGCAGCGAGAGGATCGTGTCGCCGGGCTGCAGGAGCGCGAAGTACGCGGCCATGTTCGCCTGCGCGCCCGCGTGCGGCTGCACGTTCGCGTGCTCGGCGCCGAAGAGCTCCTTGGCCCGGTCGATCGCCAATTGCTCGATCTCGTCGACCACCTCGCAGCCACCGTAGTAGCGCTTGCCCGGGTAGCCCTCCGCGTACTTGTTCGTCGGCACCGAGCCGACGGCCTCGAGCACGGCCGGCCAGGTGAAGTTCTCCGACGCGATCAGCTCGATCTGCCCACGCTGGCGCTCCAGCTCGCGCCCGAGCAGCGCCGCGACGTCCGGGTCGAGCTCCTCCAGGCCGGCCTGCCGGAGCTGCTCGAGCGACGCGGAGAGCGCGACCATCGGCTCGATGCTAGACGACTGCCGCGACGAGGCGCAGCGCCTCCGCCGACGGCGCCGCGCCCTCGCGCAGCACGGCGGGCTCCGGGCCGGTGAAGTCGAGCACGGTGGACGGCGTGCCGGGGAGCTCCCCGCCGTCCACGACCGCTGCGGCCGCCGCCCGCAGCTCCTGCGGCACCTCGGCGAGCGTGCGCGGGTCGGCACCGCCGCGCTCGTTCGCGCTCGTGGCCGCGTAGGCGCCGGCGCGCTCCAGCACCGCGCGCGCGAGACCCGACGTCACCGGGACACGGACGCCGATCGCGTCGGGGCTCGCGCCCGTCAGCCAGCGGTAGCGCCGGGCCGGGTTCGGGAGCACGAGCGTGTACGGACCGGGCAGGAGCGTGCTCGCGATCCGGCCGGCGCGCCCGCGCAGCTCCGGGACGCACTCGAACAACAGCTCCAGGTCGGAGGCGACGAGCGCCGTCGGCTGCAGCGGGTCGCGCCCCTTGACGCGGTAGAGCCGCGTCACCGGCTGCTCCCGGTAGGGGCTCGCGGCGAGCCCGTAGACCGTGTCCGTGGGGACGATCGCGAGCTCGCCCGCCCGCAGGGCCGCCACCGCCGCCTCGACCTCCACGCTCACCGTCGTCCCTCCACCACCCGCTCGCGCTCGCTCAGGTCGGCGGTGATCGTCGCGTCTCTGTAGCCGAGGCTCCGCAGCAGCGCGAGCGCCTGTGGCGCCTGCTCGTCGGCCACCTCGAGCACGAGCCATCCGCCGGGGCGGAGCACGTCGAGCGCCGCGTGCGCCACGGCTTCGGTGGCGCCTTCCCCCACGAGCGCCGCGTGCGGCTCGTAGTCCCTGACGTCGGGCATCAGCCCCGGCAGCTCCGCCGCGGTGACGTACGGCGGGTTCGAGACGACGAGGTCGTACGGGCCGCCGGGGAGCCCGTCGCGCAGGTCGTGCTCGCGCAGCTCGAGCTGCGCGCCGAGCCGATCCGCGTTCTCGCGCGCCAGCGCGAGTGCGTCGGTGGACGCGTCGATCGCGGTCACGCGGGCGCCGGGGTGCTCGTCGAGGAGCGCCAGCGCGATCGCGCCCGTGCCGACGCCGACGTCGAGGACGCTCGGCGCCGCCTGTCCCGCGAGCAGTGCCAGGCAGCGCCCGACCACGACCTCCGTCTCGGGGCGCGGGATCAGCGCGCGCCCGTCGACCTTGAGCGTCAGCCGCCGGAAGCCCCATTCGCCGAGGATGTAGGCGACGGGCTCGCGGCGGGCGCGTCGCGCCACGAGCGTCCGGTACGCGTCCAGCTCCGCCTCGTTCAGCGGCCGGTCGAAGTCGGTGTAGAGCTCGATCCGCGAGCGGCCGAGCGCGTGCGCGAGCAGCAGCTCGGCGTCGAGCCGGCCCGTCTCCGACGTGCGCTCCAGGTGCCCGCTCGCACGCCGGAGCACCTCCCCCAGCGTCACGTGCCGTCCGACTCCAGGGCCCGGCGCCGGTCCTCCGCCTGGAGTGCCTCCGTGAACTCGTCGAGGCCGCCGGGCAGCACCTTCTCCAGGTTCAGGGTGACCTTGACGCGATGGTCGGTGGCGCGGCTGTCGGGATAGTTGTAGGTGCGGATCTTCTCGGCGCGCTGGCCGGAGCCGATCTGCAGCTTGCGGGTGGCGGAGAGCTCGGCCTGCTGCCGCTCGCGCTCGGCCTCGTAGAGCCGCGCGCGCAGCACGCGCAGGGCCTTGACCTTGTTCTGCAGCTGGGACTTCTCGTCCTGCATCGCGACCACGATGCCCGTGGGCAGGTGCGTGATCCGCACCGCCGAGTCGGTCGTGTTCACGCTCTGGCCGCCGGGGCCGGTCGAGCGGTAGACGTCGATCTTGAGGTCGCCCTCGTTCAGCTCCACTTCGACGTCCTCCGCCTCCGGCATCACCGCCACCGTCGCGGTCGAGGTGTGGATGCGCCCCTGGCTCTCGGTCTCCGGCACGCGTTGCACCCGGTGCGTGCCGCCCTCGTACTTGAAGACGGAGTACGCCCCGCCCCCCTTGACGCCGAACACGATCTCCTTGAAGCCGCCGGCCTCGCTCTCATTCGCGCCGAGGAGCTCGGTCTTGTAGCCGCGCCGTTCGGCGTAGCGCGTGAGCATCCGGAAGACGTCGCCGGCCCAGATCGCGGCTTCGTCGCCGCCGACGCCCTGCCGCACCTCCACGATCACGTCCTTCTCGTCGGCGGGGTCGCGCTCGACGAGCGCGAGCTTCAGCTCCTCCTCGAGGGTCGACAGCCGCTCCTCCGACTCCGCCACCAGCTCCCGCAGGTCGGGGTCCGCGCGCGCGGCGAGGACGTCCTCGCGCACCTCGCGCCACTCCTGGGCGAGCTTGTACGCGCCCTCGAGCTCCTTCAGCCGCCGCCCGACCTCCGCCGCCTCGCGGTGGTCGTTGTAGACGGACGGGTCGGACAGGCGCTCCCGCACCTCCTCGTAGGAGCGCTCGACCTCTTCGACCAGGCTCTCGATGGTGGCTGCCACGGCCGTAGGGTAGTGCAGCGATGACCGTCGAGGACGTGCTCCGCTCGCCGCTGCCGGCCCGGATCGACGGCGTCGTCGAGCGGCTGCGGGCGATCGAGGCGGCGCTGCCGGAGCGGGACGGCATACGCGCCTTCACCTCCCTCTATCTCGCGGTGACGGAGGCGGTCGACGAGCGCGTGCGGCCGGGGACGTTCGCCGACCCCGCGTTCACGCGCTGGCTCGACGTCGTCTTCGCGAACCTCTACCTGCGCGCGCTGCGGGCGCACGTGCTCGGACCGAAGCGGCCGCCACGCGCGTGGGCGGCGCTGTTCGAAGCCCGTTCGCGCCGGGGGATCGCGCCGATCCAGTTCGCGCTCGCGGGGATGAACGCGCACATCAACCGCGACCTGCCGCTCGCGCTCGTGGAGACGTGCCGCGCGCGCAGGCTCGTGCCGCTGCGCGGCAGCCCGCAGCACGTCGACTTCGGCGCCATCGACGGCCTGCTCGCCGAGACGGAGGCGCGCGTGCGGGCCGACCTCGCGACCGGCCTCGTCGGCTGGGCGGACGAGGCGCTCGGCGAGCTGGACAGCGTCGTGGCGATGTGGAACGTGCGCAGGGCGCGCGCGGCCGCCTGGGTCAACGCCGAGGCGCTGTGGGCGCTGCGGGACGTGCCGCTGGCGGCGGGCCGTTTCGCGGTGACGCTCGACCGGCTCGTCGGCCTCGCCGGCCGCGGTCTCGTGCGGCCGGTCCGGTGACGCTCCGCCGTGCCGTCGCCGCCGACTCGGCAGCTGCCCGGGCCGTCGTGAAGGCGGTGTTCGACGAGTACGGCTTCACGTGGGAGGAGCACGGCTACCACGCCGACCTCCAGGACGTCGAAACGTCCTACGCCGCCTTCTTCGTCGTCGAGTCGGACGGCCGGATCGTCGGCACCGCGGGCCTGACGGAAGCCGGCTCGCTGGAGCGGCTCTACGTCCTCCCGGAGGCGCGCGGGAGCGGTGCCGGCTCGAGGCTCCTCGGCGCAGTCGCCGACGAAGCACGGCGCCGCGGCCAGACACAGCTCGAGATCTGGTCCGACAAGCGGTTCGTCGACGCCCACCGGCTCTACGAGCGTCACGGAGCCCGCGTGGTCGGCGAGCGCGTCGGGGACGATCCCGACGCGAGCCACGAATGGGGGCTCCTGCTGGAGCTCTAGCTCTCGAGCTGCGCGTCGAGCGTGATCTCGGGCACGGCCGCGAGCGCCTGCGAGACCGGGCAGCCGACCTTCGCGGCCTCCGCTGCCTCTCGGAACGCACCGGCAGCCATCCCGGGTACGGCCCCGCGCACCGTGAGGGCGATCTTCGTGATCCCCGTACCGGGCACGAACGTCACCGTCGCGGACGTGGAGAGCCGCTCCGGCGCGTGGCCGGCCTTCGCGAGCCCGCCCGCGAAGGCCATCGAGAAGCACGTCGCATGCGCGGCCGCGACCAGCTCCTCCGGGCTCGTCTTGCCGCCCGACGGGTCCTCCGACCGCGCCGGCCAGGTCACGTCGAGCGGCCCGAAGGCGCCCGAGCCCACGCTGTCGATCGTCCCCGACCCGCTCAACAGGTCGCCGCTCCAGGTCACGTCTGCCCGCCGCTCTGCCATACCGGACCCCCTCTCAGCTCGCTTCCAGGTGCGCGCGAACCGTAACGGACGCGCTCGCCCGGATGAGCGCGGAGAACGAGCAGCCCGCATCGGCTGCCTCGACCGCTGCCGCGAAGTCGGCGTCGTCGATCCCGGGGACGCGCGCCGCGACGTCGACCTCGGAGCCGACCACGAGGTGGCCCTGGTCCGGCACCTCGTCCATGACGATCTTCACGGTGACGTCGAGGCGCTCGGGCGGAAACCCGGCACGCGTCAGCTCGCCCGCGAGTGACATCGAGAGGCAGCCGCCGTGCGCGGCCGCGAGCAGCTCCTCGGGGCTCGTCTTCCCCTGGGTGACGGCGAGGCGGCTCGGCAGCGAGAACGGGAGCTCGGTGAACGCGCCCGTGCTGAGCGCCGTGAGCGAGCCGCTCCCCCGCGCGACGTTCCCTTCCCAGACGACGGCTGCCTGCCGCTCGATCCGCGGCATCAGTGCTTCCTTTCGCCAGTCCGGAGCACTAGGCCATGACCTCGACCTTGCGCTCGGTGGCGTCGAGCACGCCTTCGCGGCGCAGCACCTCCTGGAGCGCGCGGATCGAGACCTCGACCTGGTCGAGCGTCGGCTGCCGCGTCGTCAGCCGCTGCAGCCAGAGGCCTGGCGCGAGCAGCGTCATCAGGATCGGGTTGTGCTGGTTGCGGCCGGCGAAGCGGATCAGCTCGTAGGCGATGCCGGCGATCACCGGCAGCAGCAGGATCCGGCTCGTGACGAGCCAGTACCAGGCGGGCTGCCCGACGAAGGCGAAGACGAAGATGCCGATCACCATCACCCAGAGCAAGAAAGCAGTTCCGCAACGCGGGTGGAGCAGGCTGAAGGTTTGCACGCGCTCGGGCGTGAGCTCCTCGCCCGCCTCGTAGGCGTTGATGGCCTTGTGCTCGGCCGCGTGGTACTGGAAGACCCGCCGCAGGTCGGGCAGGAAGGAGATCAGGACGAGGTAGACGAGGAAGATCGCGACCCGGATGACGCCCTCGACCACGACGAAGGCGCCGGTGTCGTCGATCGGCAGCCAGCTCGTCAGGAGCGCCGGCGTGACCTTGAAGAGCATGAGCGCGAAGCCGATCGCGATCGCGAAGGAGAAGACGATCTGGCCGCGCGTGATCTCCGTCTGGACCTCCTCCGCCTCCTCCGCGTTCGCGTCCTGCGCCGCGTAGTTGGCGGAGATGGCGAGCGCGCGGAAGCCGATCGCGAGCGATTCGCCGAGCGCGATCACGCCGCGCACCACCGGCAGCCGGAAGAAACGGTTCCGCGCCATCGGCGAGGTGATCTCGCGCACGACCTCGGCGATCTGGCCGTTCGGCTTGCGCACGGCCACGGCCCAGTTCGACGGGGTGCGCATCATCACGCCCTCGAGGACGGCCTGTCCTCCGATGTTGTTGGCCAAGGTGCTCGGCTAGCCGCGGCGGGAGCCGCCGGCCTTCTCGAGCCGGCGCTGGAAGCGCTCGACGCGCCCGCCCTGGTCCATCAGCTTCTGCTTGCCCGTGTAGAACGGGTGGCAGGCCGAGCAGATCTCGACGTGGAGCTCGGACTGCGTCGACCGCGTCTCGAACTCGTTGCCGCAGGAGCAGCGCACGCGCGTGAGGACGTACTCGGGATGGATGCCGGTCTTCATTGCGCGCTCAGGATAGCAGAGGCAGTTTGGGCCGCTACGTTGCCTCCGGAGACGACGATGCCGAGCTTTCCGGCTTCGATCTTCCCTGCGAGCAGCGCCGCCAGCCCGACCGCTGCGGCCGGCTCGCACGCGAGCTTGGCCCGCTCGTAGAGGAACCGGAAGGCCTCGCCGATCTCCGCCTCCGACACGAGGACGCTGCGCACCCCGCGCGCGCGCAGCACCGCCAGCGCCGTCTCGCCGGCGAACGGCGCCGACAGCCCGTCCGCGATCGAGCGCGGCACGACGGGGACCGAGTGACCCGCCTCCAGCCCCGCCGCGACGGCCCGCGACTCCTCCGGCTCCACGCACACGACCTGCCGGTCGGGCAGGGCGGCCGCGATCCCGGCCACGAGCCCGCCGCCGCCGCCCGGGACGAGCACCGTCTCGACGCCGGGTGCGTCCTCGAGCAGCTCCAGCCCGACGGTGCCGGCGCCCGCGAGCACGAGCGGGTCGTCGAACGGGTGCACGAGCGTGCGCCCGGTCTCGGCGATCAGCTCGGCGAGGCGGTCGAAGGCCCCGGCCGGATCCTCGGACTCCAGGTCGACGGATGCGCCGTAGCCGCGGGTCGCCGCCAGCTTCGCGGCGCTCGCGCTGCGCCACATCACCACCAGGCAGTCGACGCCCTCGGCCGCCGCGCCCCAGGCGAGCGCCTGGGCGTGGTTGCCGGCGGAGATGCCGATCACGCCGCGCTCCTTCTGCGCGGGCGACAGCGCGGCCAGCTTGTTGAGGACGCCGCGCACCTTGAACGACCCGGTCTTCTGGAAGAGCTCGGCCTTCAGTCGCACCCCGGGCCCGAGCGTCGCCGAGGTGAAGGTGGGCGTGCGGTGGACGCGCCCGCGGATCAGCGCCGCCGCCGCGAGCACGTCCTCGCGCCCGACCGGCACTAGGTCAGCGTGTACTCGGGGCCGGAGCCGCCCTCGGGCGGCGTCAACCGGCCGCCGCGGGCGGTGATCGCGCCGCACTGCACGCAGTTCGACGGGTTCAGCTCGACGGCGACGGTGCCGTCGCCCTCGCTCTCGCCCACCTCGTAGACGTGGGCGGGGCACATGCGCGTCCACAGCTCCGCGAGCTCGCGCGGGACGCGGCGCTGGACGCGGATGTGGTTCGGCTGGTCGTCGCGCGTCCGGTTGCCCGAGAGGAAGACGGACGAGAGCTTGTCGAAGGTGAGCTTCCCGTCCGGGGCCGGATAGCTCCGCGCGCGGTCGGTGCGGATGAGCGTGTGCGCCGCGTTCGGCTCGCTGCGGAACTCCTTCGGCGGGAAGCGGCCCTTCGTCACCGTCATCGCGCTCGCGTACGCGCCGCCGAGGTAGAAGCCCTTGTCGAAGACCTGGCGCATGTTGCGCACCTCGCGGAGGTCCTTCAGCACATAGCTGGCGCGCAGGGACTCGTCGTAGAGGTCGAGCGCACCCGACCGCCATGGGCTCTCCCCGCGCTGGAGCGCGCGGAACGCCGTTTCCGCGGCGAGGATCCCGGACTCGATCGCGTAGTGGATCCCCTTCAGCGTCGGCACGTTCACGAGCCCGGCGCCCTCCCCCGCGAGCAGCAGCCCCGG
>DASUOK010000264.1:0-11106 GCA_036276675.1 Gaiellaceae bacterium
GGGTCCATCGCGTGCTCCGCGTCGATGAAGGCGCAGATGCCGCCGCGGCGCTGCGCCTCGGCGATCACGTGGTAGACGAGCGTGGTCTTGCCCGAGCTCTCGGGGCCGTAGATCTCGACGACGCGGCCACGTGGAAGCCCGCCGATGCCGAGCGCGAGATCGAGCGAGAGAGAGCCCGTCGAGACGGCGCCGATCGACACCTGGGCCGAGTCGCTCATCTTCATGACCGCGCCCTTTCCGAACGTCCGCTCGATCTGCCCGAGGGCGACGTCGAGAGCTTCCTCGCGATTCATCCGTTCAGCCTCCTAACACACACGATTCGAGTACCTCGTACCGCGCCCCGGTGGGGTGCAGCCGAGAAAGGAAAGCAGCTGCCTCGGACGGAGCGACCCGGCCGACCTCGGGGAGGGATGGCGCGAGCCGCGGCGGGCTGCGGTGGCGGAGCACGGTGACGTGGGGAAGCCACGGCCGCCGCTCCCGCCGGAGCGCGCCGAGCTGCTCCAGGCTCTCCCCCACCCGCTCGGCGAGCCGCGTCGCCTCGCCGGTGCGGTCGCGCAGGACGAGCATGCCGACGGCGCGGGTCTCCCGATACCGCTCCACCTCCAGGGCCACGGGGCCCGTCGCGGCCGCGGCGCGTCGGAGCACGGCGACGACGGCGGGGAGCTCCCCGGCCGGGCGCGAGCCGAGGAACGCGAGCGTGACGTGCAGGTTCTCGCGGGGGACGATGCGGCCGCCGCGCAGGTGCTCCGCCTGCCAGCCGGTGAGGACGTCGAGCGTGTCGCCGGGAAGCACCAGGGCGAGGAAGAGGCGGAGCCGCTCATCACCCGCCACGCTAGCGCGGGAGGTCACACGACTCTGTCACGATTCCGTGTCAGGAGTCGCCGCGCGAGGTGCAGCGAGGCGACGACGGCGCGACGGCGGATCGAGTCCCGGTCGCCCGGGAAGCTGAACGAGGAGCCGCGGCCGCCGTCCGGCGACTCGACGTGGAAGTAGACGAGGCCGACGGGCTTCTCCTCGCTGCCGCCGCCCGGCCCTGCGACCCCGGTGATCGCGATCGTCAGGTCGGCGCCGAGCCGCTCGCGGGCGCCACGAGCCATCGCCTCGGCCACCTCGGCCGAGACGGCGCCGTGCTCCTCGAGCAGCGCCGCCGGGACGCCGAGCGAGCCTTCCTTCAGCTCGTTCCCGTAGGCCACGACGCCGCCGAGCGTGACGTCGCTGTAGCCCGGCACCGCGGTCAGCCGGGTCGCGAGCAGCCCGCCCGTGCACGACTCCGCGGTCGCGAGCCGCAAGCCGCGGTCGCGGCAGAGGGCGAGCACGATCTGCTCGACGGTGCGGCCGTCGTCGGAGTAGAGCCAGCGGCCGACGCGCTCGCGCAGGGCGGCTTCCACCGCCTCGGCGCGCCCGACCGCGTGCGGCTCCGCCAGCACGTCGACCACGATCTCGAAGTCGCGCGCGCAGATCGTCACCTCCACCCCGTCGCCCTCGCCGCCCGTGTCGGCGAACGCCTCGGCGACGGTCGACTCGCCGAGCCCGAAGAGCCGCAGCGAGCGCCACACGGGTGGGGCTCCACCGTCGAGCACGCGGCGGACCGGCGCCGTCGCGAGCGCGTTCGGCCAGAGGCGGCGCAGCTCCGCGGGCGGCCCCGGCAGGACGACCACCGGCGTCTCCCCCACCTCCACCACCATCCCAGGCGCGGTGCCGGCGAGCCCGAGCGAGAGGGCGCCCGCCGGCAGGCTCGCCTGCTTGCGGACGCCGTCGGCGAAGTCGGCGTACGGGCGCTGCATTCGCTCGGCGACGGCCCGCGCCACGCCCTCGATCTCTCGCTCGAGGTCGTCGCGCAGCTCGAGCTCGCGGCCGGCGATCCGCGCGACGGTCTCGACGGTGCGGTCGTCGTGGGTCGGGCCGAGGCCGCCGGAGACCGCCACCAGGTCGGCTCCGGCGACGGCATCGCGCAGCGCCCGCTCGAGCTCGCCGGGGTCGTCGCCGACGATCACGACGCGTGCGGGCTCGACGCCGAGCGCGAGCAGCGCGCGGGCGAGGTACGGGCCGTTGAGATCGGTGCGGTCGCCGCGAACGAGCTCGCTGCCGGTGGCGACGACGATCGCGCGGGGGCGCGGGCTCAAGCGCGGGCGGCGACGATGCGCTTCGCCGTCACGTAGACGCCTCGCGTCTTGGCGGCGGGCACGAGCTTGACGCGATTGCCGTTCCACTTGACGACCACGTTCTTCGGCGTGCGCACCTGGAGCCAGAGCAGGCGGCCGGTGAAGCGCTGCTTCTGGCCCTGCTCGACGGTGCCCGTGAACTCGGCACGGCCGAGCGCGTCGCCGCGGCGGACGTCCACGAACGAGTCGCCCTTCGTCGCGATCACCTCGATCGTCGCGATCCCCTTCCCGACCGCGGGCGCCGTCGAGGGGGCGGCCTGCGTCGTCCCGGCTGCCGTCTCCTGCAGGCCCGGGACACGCTCCTGCTCGGGACTTCCGAAGCGCCAGGCGGCGATCACGAGCGCCGTCACGAGCGCGATCGAGGCGAGCGCGAGCACGACGACGCTGGACTCCCGGCGGTCGCTCCGCCGGCGCCTCGCGGCCGGCACGCGGCGCGTGCTCAGCGGCGCGTCGTCCTCGCCGATCACGTAGCGCGAGTTGTACTCGTCGACGTAGAGCTGTCCGTCGAGGCCGAGGTAGTCGGCGTAGGAGCGGAGGAAGCCCTTGATGTAGGTGTGCGACGGCAGCAGCTCGAAGTGCTCCTCCTCGAGTGCACGCAGGTACTTCGCCCTGATCTTCGTCGCGTGCTCCAGCTCCGGGAAGTCGAGCTGCTGCCGCAGGCGGGTCTCGCGCAAGCTGTTCCCGATCTCGAACACGCCCCGATCGTAGCGGCAGTGGCCCGAAACGACGAATCGCCGTCAGTCGGCGACCGCCGCGAGCACGAAGTAGACGCCGACGGCCATGGCGGCCGTCACGCCGAGGAGGAAGCCGACCACGCCGAGCGCGCGGCCGACACGCGCGGACCGCGCGCCCGGCGCCCGGCCGAGCGTGAGCGCGTGGCCCCGCCGCGCCCGCCGCGCGAGGACGACGGCGAGCGCCCCGAAGAGGAGCGCGACGGGGATCGCGAAGCCTGCGTCCAGGAGCTCGTACTCGCGCGAGCGGCCGGTCGCCGCGATCGCGGCCGGCAGCGTCGCGAGCGACAGCAGCCCGAAGAGCACCGACAGCCGGGCGCCGACGGCCCCGCGCCGAGAGTCACTGCTTCCGGTAAGGGCGGCCAACAGCTGCGGGCGGGTAGGAGCGGCCGATCACGCCCGCGACGACGACGAGGGTGAGGACGTACGGCAGCGCCTGGAAGAGCACCGCTGCGGACTCCGAGTAGGCCGGCAGGCGCTGCGCGAGCGCGCTCGAGAAGCCGAAGAGCAGCGCGATCAGAGCGGCGTTGAACGGACGCCAGTTGCCGCAGATCACGACCGCGAGCGCGATGAACCCGCGGCCCGCCGTCATGTTCTGGTTGAACGAGTTGACGAAGCCGATCGACAGGTACGCGCCGCCGAGGCCGGCGAGCACGCCCGAGAGCGTCACAGCCGCGTACCGCGTCGCGTAGACGGAGATGCCCACGGTCTCGGCGGCGCGCGGGTGCTCGCCGACGGAACGCAGGCGCAGCCCGATCGGCGTGCGGAAGAGCACGAGCCAGGCGAGCACCACCGAGCCCGCGGCGAGCCAGATCATCAGATTGAGCCGCCCGAAGATCGGCCCGAGGAAGTACCAGTCCTCGAGGAAGGAGAGGTGCACGTCGGGGATCTCCGGGATGTCCGTCGGGGTGCCCTGCCCCCCGTAGATGTCGATGAAGAGATAGCCGGTGAGGCCGAGGGCGAGGAAGTTGATCGCGAAGCCGCTGATGATCTGGTCGGCGCGCAGGTGGATCGAGAAGAACGCGTGCACGAGCGCGAAGAGCCCACCCGCGAGCGCCGCGATCAGGAGGCCGAGCACCCACGACTCGAGCTTGTCGGCGGCGAGGATGCCGAAGAACGCCCCCGCGAGCAACATGCCCTCGAGGCCGATGTTGGTGACGCCGCTCCGCTCGGAGAAGATGCCGCCGAGCGCGGCGAAGATCAGCGGCGTCGCGTAGCGCAGCATCGCGGCGAAGAGCGCCGACCAGACGACGACCTGGTCGAGGTGGGCGACGCTCGAGCGCGTGGCGAGATACCCGAGCCCGATGCCGGCCACGCCGGCGACGATCGCGCCCCACCCGAGCCGCTTGACGCCGCGCGAGACCGCCGTCGCACCGAGGATCAACGCGAGGACGCCGATCAGCGCCGGCCAGAGCGGCGAGCGCGCCTGCAGGGGCGGCAGCGCGATCCAGAAGGCCGCGATCCCGACCACGATTCCCGCCATCGCGATCGCGCGGGCGCCACGCGGCAGCCGCGCCAGGAGACGCTCGATCATGCGGGTGCCCTCCTGCGTAACCGCGCCTTGTGGAGCAGCCAGAGGATCAGCACGTCCGCGCCGACGAAGAGGATGACGAGACCCTGGATCAGCGTCGTCAGGTTCGTCGCGAGCTCGGGCCGGAAGATCTCGGGATCGAGGTTGCGGGTCGAGGTGCCGACGATGAGCGCCGCGAACAGGAGCCCGGAGAGCATCACCCCGATCGACGTGTTCCGCCCGAGCAGCGCGACGGCGATGCCGGTGAAGCCGATCGTCGACGTCGTGACGTCGTTCGTGTTGATCCGGAACTGCCAGCCGAGGATGTCGAGAGCGCCGGCGAGCCCGGCGAACATGCCCGAGATGGCCATCGCCAGGAAGTAGTTGCGCGCGACCGAGATGCCGCCGTAGCGGGCAGCCTCGGGGCTGAAGCCGACGGCCCGCACCTCGTAGCCCAGCGTCGTGCGGTTGAGCGTGATCCAGTAGACGACGAGCGCGGCGAGCGCGACGAAGAAGCCGACGTGGAGCCCCTGGAGCAGCGGGTCGCCCCAGAACACCTTCAGCTTCGACTCCTCCAGGATGTCGTTCGAGACCGGCACCGACGGCTGCGTGTCGTTCTGCAGCGGCCCGCCGAGGCTGAAGAGGTAGACGCCGACCCAGAGGGCGATCCAGTTCAGCATGATCGTCGAGATCACCTCGTGCGCGCCGACGAGCGCCTTCAGGAGACCCGCGATGCCCGCCCAGAGGGCGCCCATCAAGGCACCGGCGACGACGGCGATGATGATGTGGAGAGAAGCCGGCAGCCCTTCGAGCGACGAGCCGATCCAGACGGCGATGATCGCCCCGACGAGGTACTGGCCCTGGCCGCCGATGTTGAACATGCCGCACCGGAACGCGAAGGCAACCGCGAGCCCGGTCAGCACGAGCGGGACCCAGATGATCAGCGTCTGCTGGAGGTTCAACGCCGCGAGCGACTCGAAGTCGTTCGTGTTCCACGGGAAGAACACGTACGTGTCGGTGAAGGGGAGCCGGATCTCGTAGGAGCCGACCTCGAGGAACCAGTTCAAGCCCGAGCCCTCGAAGATCGCCTTGTAGGTCGTGAGCGGGTTCTTGCCGGTCGTGATCAGGACGACGAGGCCGCCGATCAGGAAGGCGAAGAGCGTCGTCAGGAGCGGGACGGCGAGGCCGCCGGCCTTCTGCCAGAGCGCCAGCCGGCCGGCGGCGCTCGGGGCGTAGTCGCCTCCTTGCCGCGGCTCCTCGGCCTTCCGGCCCGGGCCCTCTGGGGGCGGGCCGCCCTCCACCTCGCTCATCCCCGCTCCGGCGCCGGCAGAGCCGGTACCTCCGCTCCCCTGAGCGGCTCCCTCGAGCCCACGCCGCTCATGCGGCCTCTCTCCGGCCGCCGCCGGTCATCGCGACGCCGAGCTCCTCCTCCGAGACGCCCGGCGTGAACTCGCCCACGATCTGGCCCTCGTACATGACGAGGATGCGGTCGGAGAGGGAGAGGATCTCCTCCAGCTCGAGCGAGACGAGGAGGATCCCGCGGCCCTCGTCGCGTTCCTCGACGAGGCGCCGGTGGACGAACTCGATCGCGCCGACGTCGAGACCGCGCGTCGGCTGGGCCGCGATCAGCACGCGCGGGTTGCGGTCGATCTCGCGCGCGAGCACGACCTTCTGCTGGTTGCCGCCGGAGAGGCCGTCCGCACGCGTCTGCGGGCCTCCGCCGCGGACGTCGAACTCCTGCAGCAGCGTGGCGGCCTTCGCGACGAGCCGCTTCGGAAAGAGCCAGCCGAAGCGCGAGGCCGGCTCGTGGTCGTAGTCGTGCAGCGCGAGGTTCTCGGCGAGCGAGAAGTCGAGCACGAGGCCGCGGCGCTGGCGGTCCTCCGGGATGTGACCGAGGCCGGCGTCGAGCCGAGCCATCCCGCCCTTCGAGGAGACGTCTTCGTCGCCGATCACGACGCGGCCGCCCGCGGCTCGGCGCAGCCCCGTGATCGCGTCGATCAGCTCGCTCTGGCCGTTCCCGTCCACGCCGGCGATGCCGACGATCTCACCTGCCCGGACGTCGAGCGAGAGGCCGCGCACCTTCTCGAGCCCGCGGTCGTCGACCACGTGCAGGTCCTCCACACGCAGCAGCGGCTCGCCCGGTGTCGACACCCCCTTGTCGACCTGCAGCAGCACCTCTCGGCCCACCATCAGCCGCGCGAGCTGCTCCTCGGTGGCGCCCTCCGTCGAGAGCGTCTCGACCCGCTTGCCGCGCCGGAGCACGGTGACGCGGTCGGCGATCTCGAGCACCTCGTTCAGCTTGTGGCTGATGAAGATGATCGACTTCCCCTGCTCGGTGAGGCTGCGCAGGATCGCGAACAGCTCCAGCGCCTCCTGGGGCGTCAGCACGGCCGTCGGCTCGTCGAGCACGAGGATCTCGGCACCGCGGTAGAGCGCCTTCAGGATCTCGACGCGCTGCTGCTGGCCGACGCCGATGCTCTCGACCTTCGCGGTCGGGTCGACGGCGAGGCCGAAGCGTGTCGAGAGCTCGCCGACGCGCTTCGCCGCGGTCGCGTAGTCGAGCATCACCCCGTTGCGCACCGGCTCGGTGGCGAGCACGATGTTCTCGGCGACCGTCATCACCGGGATCAGCATGAAGTGCTGGTGCACCATGCCGATGCCGTGCTCGATCGCCGCGCGGGGCGAGTCGATCTCGACCGGCTTGCCGTCGATGCGGATCTCCCCCTCCTCCTGGGTGTAGAGCCCGTAGAGGACGTTCATCAGGGTCGACTTGCCGGCACCGTTCTCGCCGAGCAGCGCGTGCACCTCACCGTGGCGGAGGTCGAAGCTGACGTCGTCGTTGGCGACGATGCCCGGAAAGCGCTTCGTGATGTTCCGGAGCTCGAGAACGGGCCGCTCGTCCACCCGTGCGATCCTAAACAGTCCGGTCGACGCAGGTCACCTGAGCTGGAGCCGCGGCTCAGGCGGCAGGAGGAAGCGCGGGCGTGAGCCGCCCGCGAGCGGCCGTCAGCCTCCGACTTCCTCCGGGATGTCGGTCAGCTCGCCGGAGGCGATCTGCTCCTGCACCTCGTTCACCTGCGCGATGATGTCCGCGGAGACGCGCGAGGAGACCTCGCCGAGGCCGACCCCGCCCGAGGCGACGTCGAAGATCGTGTCCGCACCGCCCGAGAAGCTGCCGTCCTGGACCTCCTGCACGGTCTGGAAGACGGCGACGTCGACCTTCTTCAGCGCGCTCGTGAGCACGTGCTCGCCGAGGAAGCCCTGGTCGGCGTCGACGCCGATGCCGCCCACGTTCTGCTCCTGCGCGGCGTTCAGGGCGCCGAGCCCGCACTGGCCGGCGACCTGGAAGACGACGCTCGAGCCGCGCGAGATCTGGTTCAGCGCGATCTCCTTGCACTTGGCCTGGTCGACGAAGTCCTGCGAGTACCCGTTCAGCGTCGTGATGCCCGGGTTGGCCGCCTCCGCGCCGGCCTGGTAGCCGGCGATGTAGCGGTCGACGGGCGGGATCTTCTGGCCGCCCACGGAGCTGATCGTCGGGCTCGCCCCGCCCGCCTCCGCCACGTAGAGGCCGGAGAGGTAGCCGACGAGGTAGCCGGCCTCCTGCTCCTTGAAGAGCAGCCCGCGCACGTTCGTCGGCGTGGACTCCATCGCCGCCTGCGAGAAGTCGATGATGCCGAAGTTCACGTCGGGGAAGCGGTTGGCGACCGTCTCGATGGCCTCGGCCATCAGGAAGCCGACGCCGATCACGAGGTCGTAGTCCTGCTGCGCGAGCGAGGAGAGGTTCGGGACGTAATCGGCGTTCGACCTCGAGATGACGACGCGCCCTTCCACGCCGAGCTCCTCCTCCGCCCGGGTGAGCCCCTCGTTCGCGAGGAAGTTGAACGAGCGGTCGTCGAGCCCGCCGATGTCCGTGACGAGGCCGACGCGGATCGCCGGGCCGGTCTCCCCTTCGGTCTCGGTCTCGCCCGTCGTCTCGGCGGCGGTCGTCTCGCCGGCGCCGCCCGCTTCGTCGTCGTCGTCGTCGCTGCCGCAACCGGCGACCGCGAGGGCGAGCGCCGCGAGCAGGGCGAGCAAGAGGAACCGCAGGTGCTTCCCGGCCGTCACAAGGGCGACCTTACCAGAGCCGTACGCTTCGCAAACGTGGAAGGGACGGGCCCCAACCGCAGGCCCGTCCCCGTCCGCTTCGAACGAGCTACTTGACCGTGCGCGGGATCTTGATCTTCCCGGCCGCGATCCGCTTGGCGACCGCGTCCAGCTTCGCCTTCAGCGTCTTGGGCGCGCGCGCGCTGATCCGGCCGTAGCCCACGCCCTTGTTCTTCACGTTCAGCAGCGTGTTGGCGCCGCCGCGGAACGTGCCGTTCTTGACCTGCTGGATCGTCGTGAAGATGGCCACGTCGACCTTCTTCTGGGCGCTCGTGAGCACGTGCGGGCCGATGTAGCCCTGGTCCGCGTCCACGCCGACGCCCCACACGCTGTTCTCCCGCGCCGCGGAGAGCGCACCGAGGCCGCACTGACCGGCGACCTGGAAGATCACGTCGGCACCCTCCTGGATCTGGTTCGTCGCGACCTCCTTGCACTTGTCCTGCGCGACGAAGTCCTGCGAGTAGCCGTTCAGGTGCCTGATGTTGCGCTTCGTCGCCCGGGCACCGGCGCGGTAGCCCGCGATGAACGCGTCCACCGGCGGGATCTTGAGGCCGCCGACGGAGCCGATCACGTTCGACCTCGAGACCGTCGCCGCGGCGACACCGGCGAGGTAGCCCGCCTCCTGCTCGGCGAAGATCAGGCCGCGGACGTTCTTCGGCTTGCCTTTGAGGCCCGCCCACGCGTAGTCGACGATCGCGAACTTCGTGTTCGGGTAGCGCTTCGCGACGGCCGCGATCTGCTCGGCCATGAGGAAGCCGACACCGACGACGAGGTCGGCCCGATACTGCCGCGCCGCGGCGGACAGGTTCGGGATGTAGTCGGCGTTCGACTTCGAGATGTAGACGCGACCCTGGACGCCCAGGCGCTTCTTCGCGTCGCTCAGGCCCTTGTTGGCCAGGAAGTTGAACGACCTGTCGTCGAGCCCGCCGATGTCGGTGACGAGCGCGACCTTGAGCGGCGTCGCCGCAGTAGCGAGCGGCGTCGCCGCAGTTGCGCCGGCCGCATCGGACTTCGCCGAGCTCGTCCCGGCTACCGCCAGCGCGACGACCGCGACGAGCGCGGCCGCGAGCAGCGGCATGAGCTTTCGTGCTTTCACTTGCCCTCCTTAGGAGTTACAAACGACCGCCAAACGTGGACGCTTGATCTAACCCTAAGTTGGCGAAGATTGAAAGACCCTTGCGGAAATTGCGAGGAATCGTGCTCAGGGAGCGCCGACGAACCGCTCGAGCTCGGCCTCGTCGACCAGCACTCGGCGCGGCTTGGAGCCCTCGTAGCCCGAGATGATCCCGCGCCGCTCGAGCATGTCGATCAGGCGGCCGGCGCGCGTGTAGCCGACCCGGAGCCGCCGCTGGATCAGGCTGACCGACGCGGTCTGGGTGGCGACGACGATCTCGATCGCCTTGTCGAGCAGCGGGTCCTCGTCGGGGTCGAAGTCGCCGTCGTGCTCGTCGGCCTCGTCGAAGGCCCCCTCCGGCAGCTCGAGCAGCGTCTCGTCGAGCTCCTGGCCACGCTGGTGGCGGCACTGGTCGACGACGAGCGCGACCTCCTCCTCGGTGACGAAGGCGCCCTGCACGCGCTGGAGCCGCGACGTGCCGAGCGGCTTGAAGAGCATGTCGCCCTGGCCGAGCAGGCTCTCGGCGCCGCCGCCGTCGAGGATCACCCGCGAGTCGGTCTGGCTCGAGACGGCGAACGCGATCCGGCTGGGCACGTTCGCCTTGATCATCCCGGTGATGACGTCGACGGACGGGCGTTGCGTCGCGAGCACGAGGTGGATGCCGACGGCGCGCGACTTCTGCGCGAGGCGGATGATCGCGTCCTCGACGGCCTGCGGGCTGATCATCATCAGGTCGGCGAGCTCGTCGATGACGACGAGCAGGTAGGGCAGCGGGTCCTCGCCGCGCGCGCGGAAGGCGCGGTTCGCCTCGGGCAGGTTGCGGGCCCGCACGATCGAGAGGCGCTCGTAGCGCCGCTCCATCTCGGCGACGACGTTCGTGAGGACGGCGCTCGCCTCCTTCGGGCTGGAGACGACGGGCGTCAGCAGGTGCGGGATCGACTCGTAGTAGTTGAGCTCGATTCGCTTGGGGTCGATCAGGATCATGCGCACCTCGTCGGGCGTCGAGCGCAGCAGGATCGAGGTGAGGATCGCGTTGATGCAGCCGGACTTGCCCGAGCCGGTGGTGCCGGCGATCAGGATGTGCGGCATGCGGGCGAGGTCGGCCCAGACGGCGTTGCCGGAGATGTCCTTGCCGAGCCAGACCGCCAGCGGGCTCGCGCTCGAGGGCAGGTCGTCGTAGATGTCGCCGAGCGTGACGATCTTCGGCGCCAGGTTCGGCACCTCCACCCCCACCGCCTGCTTGCCGGGGATCGGCGCGAGGATGCGGATCTCCGTCGTCGCGAGCGCGTAGGAGAGGTCGTCCTTCAGGCCGGCGACCTTCGAGACCTTCGTGCCCGGCGCGAGCTGCAGCTCGTAGCGGGTCACGCGTGGGCCGGCGATCTGACCGACGATGGTCGCGTCGACGCCGAAGTTCGCGAGCGCGCCGACCAGCGTCTCGGCGGTGCG